>CAYQLP010000011.1:0-21634 GCA_964418505.1 uncultured Geobacteraceae bacterium
CCGGGTGCGGTTGTCGGTCATGAACTCGACGATCACGGCGACTCCGCCGGGGCCGTAGCCTTCGAAGAGCCCCTCTTCGTAGCTGACGCCGTCGAGATCGCCGAGCCCCTTCTTGATGGCACGATCGATATTGTCGCGCGGCATGTTGGCCAGTCGCGCCTTGTCCAAGGCGGCGCGCAGACGAGGGTTGCCGTCCGGATCGCCGCCGCCGATACGGGCGGCGACGGTAACTTCCTTGATCAGCTTGGTGAAGATCTTACCGCGCTTGGCGTCCTGAGCGCCCTTGCGGTGCTTGATATTGGCCCACTTGCTGTGTCCTGCCATTGCTGCCTGCACACTCCTCGAAAAAATATGACCGGATCAATCCCCCGGCGTCAGCACTTCTCCCGTGAATTCCTAGACGCCCTTCGCGGCGGGTTGGTAGTTGATGACCTTGATCCGGGTGGTGACGTCGGAAATCCCGTCGACGCCTCGGGCCAACTCGATGACCTTCTGCCGGTCGCCCTCTGAGCCGAGCTGCCCGGAGAGGGTCGCCGCTCCCTCCTCGACGTCGATCTCCAGCAGTTCGAGATCGATGTCGCCGGCGGCGCAGATGGCGATTTCGAGTTTCTTGCGCAGGACCAGGTCGGCGAGAATCTTTTTGCTTTCGGATTTGCTGTCGGCGAGGTTGCGGTCCTTGATGCCGTCGCAAATCAGGCGCACTGCACTCTCCTCGCCGAGGCGCTCAGTGTTGATGACCAGATCGTAGCCCAAGGGGTCATCCCAGTCGCGATCGAAATAGTACTTGATGAAGCCGGCGCGCTGCTGATCGCTGCGCCGCACCAGCATGCGCGCCCGCTCGGGGTCCAGCCATTCGCGTTCGGCCCAGCGTTCGACGCGCTCCTCGAAGGGGGCGATAACCCGCACCCGCAGCACGCTGCGGATCTCGGCCAGCAGATCCTGCCCGCCACGGCCATAAATGATGACATTCCCCTTGAGAGCGAAGTCGAGAATGATCAGCTCGATGAGTTTGAGCGCCGACTCGTGCTTGCTGTCCAGTGTTTCGCTGAAGTGCGGGGGCTTTTCGTCGGCGAGTTCCAGTGACTCGACGCTCAGTCCGTACTGGTCGGCGACCTTGAGTATGGTGTCGCCGTTGACCAGCGTGTAGCCGAGCTTCTCGGCGACCTTTTCGGCGATCGGAATGCCGCCGCTGCCCATCTGCCGGGATATGGTGATAATAGCCATCGATCTTCCTCATGCGGCGATGTGAAAACTTCCAGAGATTAGCAGGCTTGAGCCTACTCCGCAAGGGCCTGGCGACCTCTTAGAGGCGGGGTTTGCTGGCAAAATTGTGATGCGTGGAGATGAAGCGCACTGTGCGGGTTTTTGAGCGCATGACGATTGAGTGGGTTTCCGCGCCGCCGGCAAAATAGCGCACCCCCTTGAGCAGGTCGCCGTTGGTGACGCCGGTAGCGGCGAAGACCACCTCGCCGCCGGCCATCTCTTCGCCGGTATAGATGCGTTCGAAGTCGGTGATCCCCATGGCGCGGGCCCGTTCCCGCTCTTCTTCGGTCATGAAGACCAGGCGCCCCTGCATGTCGCCGCCAAGACACTGCAGGGCGGCGGCGGCGAGGACCCCCTCGGGGGCGCCGCCAATTCCCATCAGCAGATCGATGCCGCTGTTTTCCACCGCAGCGGCGATCGCCGGGGCGACATCGCCGTCGGTGATCAGGTGAATGCGTGCGCCGGCGTTGCGCACCTCGCTGACCAGCCGGTCATGACGGGGACGATCGAGGATCACCACGGTCAGGTCGGCGATGTCGCAGCCCTTGGCGGCGGCAACCCGGCGCAGGTTTTCGGCCGGGGGCAGGGTGATGTCAATGGCGCCGCGGGCGCTCGGCCCGGCGGCGATCTTTTCCATGTACATGTCGGGGGCGTGGAGGAAGCCGCCACGAGGGGCCAGGGCCAGGGTCGCGATCGACCCGCTCAGTCCCTTGGCGCAGATGCTGGTCCCTTCCAGCGGATCCACCGCAATGTCGACCTCCGGACCGATGCCGGAGCCGACCCGTTCGCCGATGTAGAGCATCGGCGCTTCGTCCATCTCCCCCTCGCCGATGACCACCGTCCCGCGGATGTCGATCGACTCCAGGCTGCGGCGCATGGCTTCGGTTGCAGCATGGTCGGCGGCGTTCTTGTCTCCCTTGCCGACCCAGCGGCCGCAGGAAAGGGCGGCGGCCTCGGTCACTCGAACCAGCTCCAGGGCGAGATTGCGATCCATGAGGGCTCCTTGGATAAAAATAATTGATCAATGATAATGGCATCTTTCCCCGCGGAAGACAAATTTTTTCAACTGGCGCGGTGCGCTAAAGATCACTATGATAAACCCCGTCAATCCCATTCAAAATGCTGCGGAATCCTTCCGTGCGCATGCTGTCACCTGGAGACTCGAAATGCCCACCCAGCCCGTCGCCCCCCCCCTGGCCGCTGAACTCCGTGAGCGGATCGCCGCCGCAGGCGGACTGCCGTTTGTCGACTTCATGGCCGCCTGCCTCTACCATCCCCGCCATGGTTACTACATGGCTGATCGGGCACGGATCGGCAAGGGTGGGGACTTTTTCACCTCGAGCAGTGTGCATGCCCTTTTCGGCCGCCTGATCGCCCGCCAAGTGGCGCAGATGGCCGGCCTGCTCGGCGACGGGCCCTTTCAACTCGTCGAGCAGGGCGCTGGCGAGGGGCATCTCGCCCTCGACATCCTCAACTGCCTCGAGGAAGAGTTCCCCGACCTTTACGGGCGGCTCACTTACACCCTGGTGGAGATCGGCCCGGAGAGCCGCGCCCGCCAGGCCCGCCTGCTGGTCCGGCACGCCGGATGCCTGCACTGGTGCGCGGCCGACGAGTGGCGGATCGACAGCGGCTGCTTTCTCTCCAACGAACTGGTCGATGCCTTTCCGGTCCACCTGGTCGAGAAACGCGCCGGGGTGTGGCATGAGTTGTACGTGGTCAATCGCGACGGCGAGGGCTTTGCCGAGGAGTGGCGAACCCCCGCCCAGCCGGCCCTCGAGGAGTACCTGCGCTGGCTGGGGGTGGCGCCGCTGGAAGGGAACCGGGGGGAAATCAACCTGGCTGCCCCACAGTGGCTACGCCATGTTGCCGGGCAGATCGAGCGTGGTTTTGTCGTGACCATCGACTACGGCTACCCGGCCGCCGAACTCTACGCACCGCATCGTCGCGACGGCACGCTGCTCTGCTACCGGCAGCACCAGGCCGACGACGATCCGTACAGCGCGGTCGGGGAGAAGGACATCACCAGCCATGTCGACTTCTCCGCCCTGCAGAAGGCGGGGGAGGAGGCCGGGCTGGCGACCCTGTGGTTCGGCGAGCAGTACCGCTTTCTCCTCGGCCTCGGCTTCGTCGAGGAGCTCCTGCGCCTGCAGGCGCAGTGCAGCGACGAGCGTGAGGCCCGGGCCCTGCGCCTGACATTGAAAAACCTGATTCTTCCGGAGCAGGGGATGGGGGAAACCTTCAAGGTGCTGGTGCAGGGGAAAGGGGTGGGCTGTCCCGAGTTGCAGTGCGGGCGGCCTTTGGCGGCGATTCTCCCCGGCCTGGGTTGAAGCCGGCCGGCGATGCAAAAAAAGGGGAGAAAGCCAGCCGGCTTTCTCCCCTTCGCTTCGAGTGTCAGGACTGCGCTTAGAGGTCGCCGGCCTTGTTCTTCAGGTAGCTGGCCACGCCTTCCTTGTCGGCCTTCATCCCCTCGTCGCCCTTGTTCCAGCCGGCGGGGCAGACTTCGCCGTACTTCTCGGTGAACTGCAGGGCGTCGATCATGCGCAGCATCTCGTCGACGTTGCGGCCGAGGGGGAGGTCGTTGACCACCTGGTGACGAACCTTGCCGTCCTTGTCGATCAGGAAGGAGCCGCGGAAAGCGACGCCGGCCTGCTCGAACTCGACATCATAGGCCCGGCAGATCTCGTGCTTGACGTCGGCGACCAGCGGATAGGTGACGGCGCCGATGCCGCCTTCCTCGACCGGGGTGGCGCGCCAGGCGGCGTGGGTGAATTTCGAGTCGATCGAGCAGCCGATGACCTGAACGCCGCGGGACTCGAACTCACCGATGCGCTTGCTGAAAGCGATCAGTTCGGTCGGGCAGACGAAGGTGAAGTCGAGGGGATAGAAGAAGAGGACGACGTACTTGCCCTTGTAGTCGGAGAGCTTGAAATCGTCTTTGAAAGAACCATCGGCGAGGACCGCCGAGGCGGTGAAATCGGGAGCAGCTTTGCCAACCAGTACGCTCATTGTCAGGACTCCTTTGGAGATCAGGGGGTGTGTTGCTGTTCGATGGGTGTGATTTTAGTCATCGAGCGATGGTAGTCAAGGAAAATATGACTAATTTAGTAAATTATTTTTCCGGCTCCTTGACACGACTGCGCGGGTGGGCCCGATCGTAGACTTCCATCAGCCGGTCGACGCTCACCTGGGTATAGCGTTGGGTGGTGGAAAGGGAGGCGTGACCGAGCAATTCCTGGATGGCGCGAAGATCGGCTCCCGCATCGAGCAGATGGGTGGCGAAAGTGTGGCGCAGGGCATGCGGGGTCGCATTCTTGATGATCCCCGCCTTGAGCAGATGGGTCTTGAGATGGCGCTGAATGCTGCGTGGGGTCAGGCGTCCGCCGCGATAATTGACAAACAGCGGCTGGCTTCCGGCAACCGCCCCGCGCGCTTCGAGGTAGGCGAGCAGTGCGTCGCGAGCCTTGATCCCAAAGGGGACGATGCGCTCTTTGCCGCCCTTGCCGAGGACGCGGACCAGGTTGTTGCGCAGGTCGAGCCTCTCCAGGTCGATCCCGGTCAGTTCACTGATGCGCAGGCCGCTGGAGTAGAAGAGTTCGAGGATGGCCCGGTCACGCAGGGCGAGCAGGGTCGTGCCGTGGCCGCGCTCCATCAGCGCCATGGCTTCATCCACCGACAGGGTCTTAGGCAGGTAGCGGTTGCGCCTGGGGGTTGCCAGTCCTTCGGCGGGATTCCGGGCGAGCGCTCCATGGCGGACCAGGAAGCGAAAAAAAGTCCTCAGGGTCGAGAGCTTGCGCGCGATCGAAGTGCGCTGGTTGCGCTTGTGCAATTCGGCCAGGTAGCCGCGCAGCTGCAGATGATCGAGACTGGAGAGGGCGGCCAGGTCAGTGGCGCCGCGGGCGGCGAGGTAGGTGTGGAATTCGCCAAGGTCACGGCGATAGGCCGCACAGGTATGCGCGGAGCGATTGCGCTCGACGGAGAGGTGTTCGACAAATCGATCGATCCAGCCGTTCATGCGCTCAGCGTAGCATATCGCTGCGGCCGCGCAAAGGTTGACCTCCAGGCGCCGGCACGCTAACGTCGCCGCATATCGATCCAAACCTCGAGAGGAGGGCGGCCGTTAGCAGATTGACAACTCATCTCCGCCGTCGGAACAGCCTATGAAAATCCCTGTCGCACTGCAACGCCTCGACGACTACCGGCCGGAACGAGTTCGTGAGGCATTATCGGCGCTGCTCGCCCCGTTGGGAGGGATGGCGGCCTTTGTCGCTCCTGGCCAGCGGGTGCTGGTCAAGCCGAACATGCTGGCCGGCAAGCCCCCGGAGCGGGCCGTGACCACCCACCCGGAAATCGTCCGGCAGGTTATCCTGCTGGCCCGGGAGGCCGGAGGCATTGTCAGCGTCGGTGATTCACCAGGGATCGGCGCCCCCCTGGCGGTGGCCCGCAAGTGCGGGATCCTGGAGGTGATCGAAGAGAGCGGCGCGACCTTCGCCCCCTTTCTTGAAGCCGAAACGGTGACCATCGGGGCGGCCCCCGGTTGGCGGCTGGAGATTGCCAGGCCGATTCTCGAGGCTGAGGTAATCATCAACCTCCCCAAGCTCAAGACTCACCAGATGATGGGCTACACCGGGGCGGTTAAAAATATGTACGGCGCGGTGGCCGGGCTCCATAAGCTCAACCTGCATCTGCAGGCCGGGGACGATCCCATCCGCTTTGCCGGGTTGCTCCTCGATCTGGTCGAACGTTTCCCCCCGGCGCTGTCGATTCTTGACGGGGTGGTGGGGATGGAGGGGAATGGCCCGGGAAGCGGCGACCCGGTCGCCATCGGCGCGCTGCTCGCTTCACCGCAGGCCCTGGCTCTCGATACGGCCGCCACCGCCTTGGTCGGGCTGAGTGAACGCCAGGTCTGGACGCAGAGGGTGGCCCGTCAAGAGGGGCGGCCCGGAAGCCGTATCGAGGAACTCGAGGTTCTTGGCCGTCGCCTCGACGAGTTCAGTCTCCCGCGCTTCCGTCCGGCGCGCAGCACGGCGATCGGCTTCGGCCTGCCGGGACCGCTGCAGCGACGCCTGCGCCGGTCCCTGACCGCCCGCCCGGAGATCCTCGCCGCCTGCGTGCGCTGTGGTGACTGCGTGCGCCACTGCCCGCCCCAGGCCATGTCCCTGACCCGGCGTGGGGTGGTCATCGATGAGCGCGCGTGCATCCGCTGTTTCTGCTGCCAGGAGTTGTGCCCCTGCCGGGCCATCGGGGTCAGTCAGGGAGTGCTGCTGAAAGTGGCAGGATTTTTCAACGGGCGGCGTTAAAAGCCGGTCGGGGAGAAAGCAAGAGCCGGCAGGATCCTCTGCCGGCTCTTGTCAGGCTGCAAGTGGTGGCGACCGCTCAGACCTGGACGACTTCCTTGACGCTGGGGAGCTTGGCCTTGAGCGTCCGCTCGATCCCCATCTTCAGGGTCATGGTGGCCATGGGGCAGGTGCCGCAGGCCCCCTTGAGCTTGACGCTGACGATCCCGTCGTCAGTCACATCGACCAGTTCCACATCGCCGCCGTCGGCCTGCAGGGCCGGACGGACCGTAGCGAGAACTTCTTCAACCTGTGCTTTCATGGCAGATTCCTCTCGTCTTGGTTTTGATTGGATTATACGGCTGCCGCCGCTCCGGCGGCAAGCGTGCACCGGATTTGTACCGAAGAGTCCCGCGGGCGGTCAAGCAGAAAAGCCCCGCCGTTTCCGGCGGGGCTTTTCCTTGCTCGGGCGAACGACCGGGCTTATTCGCAGAGGTCGATCTTGACGTCCCAGTTCTTGACCTTCATGGTGCCGTTCTGGGCCAGGTTGAGGTGCATCTTGAAGGCGCGGTCCCACAGCTGCGGCTCGTGGGCGATCCCTTTGGCCAGGGTGTCCTTCAGGGCCATCTCGTAGTACTCGGTGAGGATCGGCTTGTAGTCGGGGTGCGCGCACTTCTCGATGATCACCTTGGCGCGGTCGCGCGGGCAGAGGCCGCGGAGGTCGGCCAGGCCCTGCTCGGTGATGACGCAGTCGAGGTCGTGCTCGGTGTGGTCGATGTGCGAGCAGTGCGGCACGACGCAGGAGATGCCGGTCGGGTCGGTCTTGGTGGGGCGGGCCGACGGGGTGTGCATCATCTTCAGGAAGCCGTTGCGCAGGAAGTCGCCGGAGCCGCCCAGGCCGTTGATCATGCGGGTGCCGCCGACCAGCGTCGAGTTGGCGTGGGCGTAGATGTCGATCTCGACCGGGGTGTTCATGGCGATGCAGCCGAGACGGCGGATCGGCTCGGGGGCGTTGGAGATCGACAGGGGGCGCAGGGTGCACTTGCTGAAGTACTTGTCCCAGTTCTCGAAGAAGCGCGGGAAGCCCGGGCTTTCCGAGAGCGACAGGGAGCAGGCCGAGGCGGCGTCGCATTTACCGGCGTCGAAGAGGTCGAGGATGGTGTCCTGGAGCACTTCGGTGAAGACGGTCAGGTTGGTGAAGGGACCTTTGGCCAGGCCGCCGATGACGGCGTTGGCGATGGAACCGACGCCCGACTGGATCGGCAGCAGGTTCTTGGGCAGGCGCCCGGCCTTCACTTCGGCCTGGAAGAAGTCGATGATGTGGTTGGCGATCGCCTCGGAGGTGTCGTCCTGCTCGGCGAAGGCGCGGCCCTTGTCGCGCAGGGTCGAGGGGACCACGGCGATGATTTTGCTCGGGTCGCAGGGGACGTAGGTGGTGCCGACGCGCTCGCCGGCGCTGGTGATCGGGATGATCTGGCGGTTGGGCGGATGGTTGCAGACGATGATGTCGTGGATCCCCTCGAAGGAGGGCTGGCCGATGTTGACCTCGACGATGATCTTGTCGCACTGCATGAGGATTTCGGGGATGACGCCGCAGGAGCTGGTCGGAACCAGGCCGCCGTCTTCAGTGATCGCCGAAACCTCGATGATGCCGAGGTCAAGTTTGCCGGTCGGCGAGTCCTTGGTGTAGAAGCCGTAGCCGAGGTCCTGGGCGAAGAGGGAGAGGTGCTTGTCGCCCATGCGGATGCGGCCGGCATTGATCCCGGCGGCGATGTCCTTGCCGGTCTGGTACGGCCAGCGACGATCGATCATGTCGAGCTGGGCCCAGCGGTTCTCGGTTTCGGCACCGACCGAGGCACCGATGAAGAGGTTGAACTTCCACTGCCCCTGCAGGTTGTTCTTCTCGACGTGGTCGGCCAGGGCGATGGGCACCACCTTCGGGTAGCCGGCCGGGGTGAAGCCGGACCAGCCGAGGTTCATCCCCGGCTTGAAGAACTGGATGGTCTGCTCGGGGGTCATGACCTTGCTGAGCAGCGACTTGCAGCGGACGCGGTCTTGCAGTGTACCGTACTCGGACATCTTCTCTCCTCCTGGTGGATGGTGCGGAATGATCCCGATGCGGGACGATCCGTGGCTGAAAATGCTTGCGGCGGCAGTCCTGGGAAGTGCGGGGCAGGACGCTATTCCTGCTGTTATTCCAAGCTTTTACGGAAGAGCCCGGGAGCTTTTCCGCGGAGATAAAAACTTGTTATAAAGGTTTAACGTATATAGTACGGCAATATGGTCAAGTCAAGGGGAATCGACAGCCCGGGGCGGCTGCGAGCCCCTACAGCGGCCGTTCGATGAGCTTCTGCGAGGCGGCGACATATTCGCTGCCCGGATACTGGCTGGACAGCGCACTGAAGGCCTCGTCGGCCCGCATCCGCTCTCCCGATTTCAGGTAGGCCTGGCCAAGCAGGTAGAGTGCCTCGGCCCGCCCGGGGAAGTCGCCATATTGCTTGAAGACTCCGGTCAGGCGATTGATGGCAGCGGAGGTCTTGCCGGCCTTGAGGTAGTAGCGGCCCACCGCGAGTTCGTTGGCGGCCAACTGATTGAGGCAGGCAGAGATACAGCCGTCGGCTTCATTGCGGTGGGGGCTGTCGGGGAAGCGCCGGTTGAGCGTCTGGAAGGCAGCCAGTGCCTGGCGGGTTGCGGTCTGGTCCTGGTCGGGGTCGTTGATCTGCCGGAAGTATGAGAGCCCGAGGCGATAGAGCACTTCCGGGGTCCGGGGGTGGTCGGGATTCTTTTTCAGGAAGGCTTCACAGGCCGCAGCGGCCTCGAGGTACTGCTCGGCCAGGAAGTGGCTGTCGGCGATCTTCATCTCAGCCAGGGCATTCAGCTCCGGGGAGTAGTAGCTGTCGCGGACCTTTTCCCAGGAGTTGATAGCCTCCCGGTAGTTCTTGTCCTCGAAGAATTGCTCCCCCTCGCGGAAATAGTCAATGGCCTGCATCGGCGGGGGGGAGGTTTTGGCTGAGCATGCCGCGCTGATGGCCAGCAGGATGACACAGAAGATGAGCCTGAAAAAATGGTTCATGAAGGACCTCTCCGGGTGGGGGGTTCACTCTCCAGTAAAAAACGAGTTCGTCCGAAAGTCAATGGTTCGCTTGCCCGTTGCCGCCGGAGTCAGCGGCAAGCATGGTCTTGAGACGGCGCAGCGCATTCTGCTCGAGCTGGCGGACGCGTTCCCGGCTGATGCCGAATTCGTCGGCAAGCTCACGCAGAGTGAGCGGCTGGTCACTGAGGATTCGCGCGCTGATGACCCGGCGCTCGCGTTCCGGCAGGGCGGCGAGGGCGACGGTCGTGCGCTCCTTGAGCAGCTGGCGCTCCTGGCGGCCGATCAGGGCGGCTTCCTGGTCGGGGCGGCGGTCGGGGAGGAGGTCGAGCAGGGTGTAGTCCTCTCCTTCGGCCAGTTCCACGTCCAGGGAGAGGTCCTGCCTGCCCATGCGCCGGGTCATCTCCTCGACGGCGGAGGCGCTGACCGATAGTTCACCGGCGATCTCGTCCGGGTCTTCGCCGCCGGTAAGGCTGCGCAGGACGCTGCGGGTGCGGGCCAGCTTGTAGAAGAGCTTCTTCTGCGCCTGGGTGGTGCCGATCTTGACCAGCGACCAACTCTTCATGATGAAGTTCTGAATATAGGCGCGGATCCACCAGACCGCGTAGGTGATCAGGCGCAGTCCGCGGTCGGGATCGAACTTGCGCACCGCCTGCATCAGGCCGATGTTCCCCTCCTGGACGAGATCCGCCAGGCGCAGGCCATAGCCGCGGTACTCCATGGCGACCTTGACCACAAAACGGAGATTGGCGCAGACCAGGCGCTGGGCGGCCTCCAGGTCGTTGTCGCGGCGCAGGCGCTCGGCGAGGCGGAACTCCTCGTCGGCACTCAGCAGTTCGAAGCGGTTGACCTGCGCCATGTAGTGTTCAAAGCCGTCGCCGACCACCGGCAGATACGACTGGCTCATCAGCGGCACCTCCCTGCCTTGACGAAGTTTTGGCACTCTCTGCCTCTGAGTGCCAAATATACAGCAAAGTGTATTTCTGCCGCAAGCCCCCCCAAGTTGACAGACCGGCGGCCGGTCCCCATAATGGCCCGGAACTCTCGCCGTGCGGAGCTGCTATGCGGATCATCTTCTCTTTGCTGGCCATGGCCGTGGTCTTCGCCGCCGGCTGCAGCCTCCCGCCCCGGGACGAGCGGGTGATCATCCACTGCCCGGCCTGCGGCACCGAACTCGAATCACTGTTCAAGAAGGACTTCTGAGCGCTGGCATGCGACTTCTGCTGATCGGCTTCTTCGGGGCCTGCGGCTGCCTCGGCCGCTACCTGCTCGCCGGCTGGATCGAGAGCGGCGGCGGGCGCATGCTGCCGTTCGGCACGCTGACCGTCAATGTCGCCGGCTCCTTCCTGATCGGCCTGATCATGGAAGGGAGCCTGCGCACCACGCTCCTTCACCCTGATTTGCGGATCGGCCTGACCGTCGGCCTGCTCGGCGGCTTTACGACCTTTTCGACCTTTTCCTTCGAAACCGTGCGGCTGCTCGAGGAGGGCAGCTATCTGGCCGCCGGCGCCAACGTCGCGGTGAGCGTGACGGCCTGCCTGGCCGCCGCTGCCGCCGGGGTGCTGTTGGCCCGCCACCTCTGACCCGCTTAGTCGCGGGCGTCCCGGGAGTTGACCATGGCTGAACTGCAGGAGATGACGCTGCTGCGTGTTTTCATCGGCGAAGGTGATCGATGGGAGCACCGCCCGCTCTTCGAAGCGCTGGTCGAACTCTTCCGCAGCGAGAATTTTTCCGGAGCGACAGTGCTCAAGGGGGTGATGGGCTTCGGCGGGAATCGCCAAGTGCATGCCGACCGGGTGCTGCGCCTGGCAGTGGACCTGCCGGTGGTGGTCGAGGTGATTGATCGCGAGGAGAAGATCCTGGCGATTCTCCCCCGCCTCGAAACGATGCTGCAAGGAGGCACCGTCACCCTGGAGAAGGTCCGCGTGCTGCGTCCCGGCGGGATGGCGGGGGGAAGGTCCGGGTGACGAGCGCAGGGTTGGACGGCCGAGGGTAAAAAGAAGGGGCGACACGCGGGTGTCGCCCCTTCATGCGTACAAGGATTCGCTGAGGTTACTTGGCGCCGCCGGCGGAGAAGACCACCTCGACGCGGCGGTTTTTCTGCCGCCCGGCCTCGAGCATGTTGTCGGCGATCGGCTGCTTTTCGCCGTAACCGCGGGCGGTGAGGGCGGTGGCGTCGATGCCGAATTTTTCCACCAGGTAATTTTTCACGGCTGTGGCCCGGCGCTCGGAGAGCACCTGGTTGTACTGGTCGCTGCCCCGGCTGTCGGTATGGCCGCCGAGTACGAACTTGGCGCCCGGATACTTCTTGATGAAGTCGGCAGCCTTGGCGAGCTGGTCATGGTACTGCGCGCGGACAACGGCCTTGTTGAAGTCGAATTCGATCTCCAGGGTGAACTTGAGCGGGCAGCCGGTTTCATCGACGAGAACGCCCTTCTCGGTCCCCGGGCACTTGTCGAGGCTGTTTTTTACGCCGTCGCCGTCATCGTCGCCATCGACGGGGACGGGGGGCGGCACGACCACCGGCTTGGGCTGTGCCGGGGCGGCAACCGGGGCGGGTTTGACGACCGGAGCCGGGGCGGCAGCCTTGGGCGGCGCGGGCGGGCAGCCGACCGCATCGACGGCCACTCCCAGCGGGGTATCGGGGCACTTGTCGCGGCTGTCGACAATTCCGTCGAGATCGCTGTCGAGCGGTGCCGGCGGCGCCACCACACCGCCGAACTGCCAGATCAGGCCGGCCGTGGCGACCAGGTTGTGGTCCGTGTCATCGCTGCCCGGGGCCTGGTCGTAGGGGCGGTCGGAGTGCAGGTCGATCAGGTAGCGGGCGTCGAGGCGCAGAGCGAGGTCATTGCTGACGAAGTACTTGACCCCGGCCCCGGCATTGAGCGTGGCGTCGAGGTCGTCGTCGTTCTCTCCTTCAGCGCGGAAGTACATCCCGCCAAGGCCGGCGGCCAGGTAAGGGACGAGTTTCCCGTCGGGGTTGAAGTGATAGAGGGCGCTGATGGCCGCGCTGGAGATGTTGACGTCCTGGCTGGGATTGTCGGTATCGGTCGGCGCGTAGCGCAGGTCGAGCTCTGCCGCCCAGCGCTTGGTGATATTGTAGCCAAAGCCGAGGCCGTAGCTGACTGCGTCATCGGTGCGCTGGTCGCCTTCGAAGAGGTGGTAGCCGATGGACGGCGAGATGGTGAACGCCCCCTCGCGCACGCCGGCCAGGGCCGGTGACGCCAGCAGGCTGCCGGCCGCCAGGGCCGCCAAAAGGGATTTCAAGGTTTTTTTCATCAGTGTTTTCCTCCGCGTTGTCCCCGCGGTGGGGCCGCGGGAGAGCTATTGAATGACCAACACTCAAACTTTAGTCTTTTTTCGAAAAAGTGCAACCCGCTAGAAGAAATATTTGATGAAAAAGCCGCCATTGTCCCCCTGGCTGCCGAATTCGCTGCGCGGCAGGGGGGGGAGGAAAGCGGTCGGCCGCCGGGGCCGGGCTCCGCCGGTCGCGCTCCAGAAGAGCTCGAGGCTGAGGTTGTCGGCGAGGTTGATGGCCAGGCTCGGCCGGGCCAGCCAGGAGTCGTCGTCGAGGTTGAGCATCAGCAGCCCGTTGAGAGTCACCAGCGGGTGGAGCTCATAGCTGGGCGCCGCCAGCAGGTAGTTGCGGCCGAGCAGGGAGCTGAGCCCCTCCAGGAGCGGGGCCGAGCGGGCGACCAGCGGGTAGTCGCCGGGGTCGCCGGAGCCGGCGCCGTTGTGCAGGTACTGGGCGATCAGGGTCAGGCCGTCGGCGAAGCGGTACCAGGCTTCGAGGGCGCTCATGGTCATGTGCTCGTGCAGATCGCCCTCGGGGTCGCCGACCCGCTGCCCGCGGTAGACGGAGATCTCCCCTTTGAGGCCCAGGGTGCCGAGGCTGCCGGCCAGGCCGAGGCCGGCCATCGGCCGGCTGCGCAGGCTGCCGGCGAGGGCGAGGAGGTCGAGGCCGGCGCGGTTGTCGCTCCAGGTCGCCAGGTAGCTGTTGTGGCGTGGCTCGTCGCCGAAGACGGTCACCGCGCCGAACTGGCCGTCGAGCCCATAGTGGGCGGTCAGGCGGGCTGCATCGACGCCGGGGCGGATATCGGTGTCCAGAGCGTCGGGGGGGAAGGGGGCGATGATGTCGAGGGGGGAGACGATGACGATCCGCCCGAAGCCGATCGCCTGGCGGCCGAGGACCAGGTCGACCCGCTCGTTGCGCCAGTTGAGGTTGAGCCGGTCGATCTGCAGGCGGGCTCCCCAGGCGTGGCCCTCTTGCCAGCGCTGGTCGAGATCGAGGCGGCGGTTGACCCCCTCCCGGGGGAGCGCCACCACCCCCGCGGGATCGCTGCCGAGCAGCTGCAGGTCGGCGGCGGCCTCGCTCTGCCAGCCGGAGGAGAGCGTGGCGGTTGTTTCCAGGCGCAGGCGGGTGCTGGAGAGGTGCAGCTCGGGGGCCAGGGCGGTGGCTTCGCTGGCCAGGTTGAGGGAGCGCAGCGAGCCTGTCCACTGCGGCGGCTCCCCGGCGGAGCTGCGCCCCGGCAGGGCGGCGGCCAGCAGCAGGGCGAGGCCGACGGCGGCCGCCCGCGGGCCCATCAGCTCTCCCGCCGGCTGTCCCCGGCCAGCTGGCCGTCGGCGAGGCGGACGACCCGCCGGGCCCGGGCAATGACCCGGTCGTCGTGGGAGCTGAAGAGGAAGGTCACCCCGCGGCGGGTGTTAAGCTCGCGCATCAGGTCGAGGAGTTCTTCGGCGGTGTGCGAGTCGAGATTGGCGGTCGGCTCGTCGGCCAGGACCACGGCGGGGCTGGCGGCCAGGGCCCGGGCGATGGCGACGCGCTGCTGCTGGCCGCCGGAGAGGTCGGCCGGGCGGCGCTCCTCCAGCCCGCCGATCGACAGCTCGGCGAAGAGCTCACTGACCCGGCGCCGCCGCTCGCCGCGCGGCACCCCCTGGAGCATCAGGGTGAATTCGGCGTTTTCGGCCGCGGTCAGGACCGGGATGAGGTTGTAGGACTGGAAGATGAAGCCGACCCGGCGCAGGCGGTAGTCGGCCAGGGCGGCGGCGCTGGAGCTGCCGAGTTCGAGGGCGCCGACGGTGACGGTCCCGGAGGTCGGGCGGTCGAGGCCGCCGACCAGGTTGAGGACGGTGGTCTTGCCGCTCCCCGAGGGGCCGGCGAGGACGGTGAACTCGCCGGCGTCGATCTGCAGGGAGAGCTCTTTCAGGGCGGTCACGGCCTGGGTGCCGTGGCGATAGAGCCGTGAAACGCCGGTCAGCGTGATCAGGGGCGGGGCGTGGGCCATGTCAGTGATGTCTCATCGCTTCGGCCGGCGTGGTGCGCCCGGCCTTGATGGCGGGATAGAGAGCGGCCAGGACTGTCAGGCCGATGACGTAGAGGGCGATTTTTCCCATCCACCACAGGTCCCAGGCGGCGCGCAGCACCGGATCGAAGACCACGCCGCCGAACTCGAGAGTCTCGGGGATGAGGCTGCGCAGGTTGATGCCGACTTCGACCAGGTACCAGGTGGCCAGGGCGCCGAGGAGGCAGCCGAAGAGCGCGGCGGTGACGCCGAGCAGGAGTGCTTCGAGGAGCACCAGCCGGCGCAGGCGGGCCGGCGAGCTGCCCAGGGCGAGGACCAGGCCGAACTCGCGCAGGCGCTCCATCACCGACATGAGCATGGTGTTGACCACGCCGATGGTAACGATCAGCAGGATGATGACGAAAATAAACTTCTGGCTGGCGTAGTCAAGCCTGATCGCGTTGGCCAGGTTGGGCATGGCGGTGTCCCAGCTGACCGCGGCCAGTGTCGGATTTTCGGCGGCGAGCGTGGCGACCTGCGGGTAGAGGCGCGGCGTATCGTCCTGGCCGGCGAGGATGATGGCCAGTTCGTGAATCTCGTTGTCCATGCCGGCGAGGAGTGCGGCCTGGCGGCGGTCGACCATCAGCAGCGAGGCGTCGATGTCGGCGATGCCGGTCTCGACCACGCCGCGCACCCGCAGCAGTTCGCTGTGCAGGGTGCCGTCGCGGTGCTGGGCGGTGACCACCAGTTTGCGGCCGACCGCCAGGCGCAGGTCGTCGAGGAGACGCTTCCCGACCAGGGCGTCCTGGCGGTTTTCCTCTCTTAATTGACGGTTAGTCTCAACTTCCTTGAGAAAGGGATTGACCTTTTGCTCCGCAGCGGGATCGACGCCGAGGAGCAGGACGGCACGGCTGTCGTGGCTCGACTGGGCGAGGGCCGGCAGGTAGATGCGGGGGAGGACCCGCCTGACTCCGGGGAGGGCGGCGATCCGGGCCGGCAGGTTGGCGGGCGGGAAGCTCAGGGTTTCGTCGCGGTCGTCGAGGTAGCCGTGGCGATAGACGGCAAGGTGCCCGGAGCCGGCCCGCACGCCGTCATCGATCATCCGTGCGTAGACGCCGGCGGAAAGGTTGTGAAAGGCCTGGACGAGCATGATGCTCAGGGCGATCGCCGCCAGGGTGATCAGGGTGCGCCGGCGGTTGCGCCACAGGCTCCGCCAGGCGTAGGTCAGTCCGTCCATTTCAGCTCGTCTTCATCCCTTCTCCGTCTTCACTGGCACTCCTGCCGCCTGCTGCCGGAGGGCGCCGGGGCGCTCCTCGGGCCTCTGACGCTCCGGACCGCTGCATCTCCTGCCCTGGCCCGGCCTTCTGCCGGCGAATCCGGCAGGCTCCTCGCGAGCACACGTGCGAAGCGGCCGCTCGTCGCCGCCCGCCGTCCTCCGTCCGCCGCCCTGCCAGTCCTCGTTAGTCCTCGCGCAGGGCGGCGACCGGGTCGAGGCGGGCGGCGCGGTTGGCGGGGAGGAAGCCGGCGACCAGTGCCACCGCGACCAGCAGCAGCGCCGGGACGGTGAAGTTGGCGGCGGCGAAGACCGCGCGCAGGCGGGGGAGGATGGTGCCGCCGGCGTAGGTGATCGGCGTGATGGTCGCCGACAGGTCGATACCGTGGCTCTCCATGTACCAGGTCAGCAGGGCTCCGCCGGCGACCCCGGCGGCGCTGCCGAAGAGGCCGAGCAGGAGGCTTTCGAGCAGGACCAGGCGGCGGATCGCCCAGGGGCGCATCCCGGCGGCGAGGAGCGTGCCGAATTCGCGGGTGCGTTCCATCACCGACATGAAGCAGGTGTTGAGGATCCCCAGCCCGGTGGCGAAGTAGAGGATCGTCACCATGATCATGCGGCTGACATCGTAGGTGGCGATGACGTCGCGCATCTCCGGCAGCAGTTCCCCCCAGTCGCGGACGCGCAGGTCGGCGGGGAGCAGGGCGTTGAGGCGGGCGGCCGCGGCTGCGGCCGCCATCGGCTCGGCCACCGCGAAGACCACTTCGTGAATCTGGCCGGGGAGGGCCAGCAGTTCCTGCAGCCAGGGGAGGGGGGCGAGGACCAGGCGGCCGTCGAGGCGGCTGTCGCCGCTGGCGAAGATGCCGACGACGGTGAGCAGGTCGTTGCCGATCGAGCCGTCGGCGGCCTGGGTTACGACCACTACCTCGCCGCCGACGCCGACGCCCAGCTTGCGGGCCAGGGTGGCGCCGAGGACCACCGTGCGGCGGTCGCCGGGCTGCAGGTAGCGGCCGGCGCTGAGTTGGCGGTCGAGGTTGGTCACGGTCGGCTCTGCGAGGGGGTCGATGCCGAGGAGTTCCACCGGCTGGCTGGAGGAGCCCCGGGAGAGGAGGCCGAAGGCACGCAGGCGCGGGGTGCGGCCGAGGATGCCGGGGACGGCGTCGAATTCGGGCCGTCCGGCGACGGCCGCCGGCAGGTGGGCGTGGAGGTCCCGCCCGTCCTGGTAGGCGGGGGCGGCGAGGACCATGTGCCCGTGGTAGAGCCGGGTGGTGGTGGCGAGGAGGTCGTCGATCATCCCCGAGAAGACTCCCAGGGAGAGGATCAGCAGGGCGGAGGAGACGACCATGGCCGAGAGGGTCAGCAGGGTGCGCCGGCGGTTGCGCCACAGGTTGCGGAAGGCCAGGGAGAAGAGCATGCCGGTTCAGTGCTGCTGGAGGGTGCGCAGGTTGAAGAAGCCCTGGTCGAGGCGGACCCCGAACTCCAGTTGGCGGTAGTGGAGGATGGTCTGCTCGCCGGCTTTGTCGAGGGGGGTGACCGTCATCCGCAGGGGCACGGTGCGGTCGCCGAGGCGACGCACGTCAGCGAAGCGGATTTCCCGGACGCGGCGCTGTTCCTCATCGTAATAGTCGATCTGCTCGGGGACGCGCGGTTCCTTGCGCAGGCGGTAGACGATCTTCCCCCAGACCACCGCTGCGTCGGGGCGGGGGAGGCATTCGATCAGCCAGTGGCCGGGACCCTCCTCGAGGAGGCGGAAGGTGTATTCTTCGTCGACGTGGCTGGCCTTGACCAGGTCGTCGTTGGTGATGTGGCTGCCCATCCAGCTGCCGCCCATCATCGACGGCGGGACCTTGATGGTGCGGTCGACCTTGGGGAGGAAATTCCAGACTTCGCGGTCGCGCTTGAGGGTCGCCACGCCGCGCTCCTTGGCCGGCTCGAGGAGGCGGACCAGAAAGTACTCGCGGCCCAGCGACCACCCCTCCATCTCCAGGGTGCGTTCCCAGTTGGCGGTGCGCACCTGCATGGTCGAGAGGGCGTGGGAAGAGCTGCCGTGGTACTGCTGCTCGACGTCACGCACCAGCGCGGCAAGATCGAGGGCGCGGGCCGGGGCGGGGGGGCCGGCCAGGAGCAGGACAAGCATGAAAATGGCGATCAGCGAAGTGCGCATGGGCGGAAAGTTCCCGGTTTTTTTCTGATCATAACACAAGCCGGTGAAATCATTCTTGTCTGTTTGGCCGGCGATGATTACTATGCGCGGGCATGATAACCTCCCCGGCTAAAATCACCGCGCGGCAGTTTGCCGCTCTCTCGCGCCCCGAGCAGCTGGCCCTGTTGCGCCGTGGGACGGCGCGCCAGCAGGCGCGCCTGCTCCTCGATGCGGCCGACGGGGCGGAGCTGCTGGCCTGCCTGCCCCCCCAGGACCTCTACCTGTTAGCCCGTGAACTGGGCCCCGATCAGATTGCCGATCTGCTGTCGATGGCAGCCCCCTGGCAATGGACGGCCTTCCTCGATTTCGACTGTTGGAATGACGACCGTTTCGAGGCGGCCGCGGCGCGCGCCTGGCTGGCGGTCCTCCTCGAGGGGGAAGCGCCGCAGGTCGCGGCAACCCTCCAGCAGATCGATTTCGAACTGCTGGTCCTGCTCCTCCAGCAGGAAGTCGAGGTGCGCTCCGGGCCGGAGGACCTCTTCGACGAAGACCGCGCCGATGATCTGCCGCGGTTGGCCGGCTACCTGCTCGCCTATCGCAACGAGGAGGGTGCCAAGCTCTACGGTGCGCTGCTTGCCGTCCTCATGGACCAGGCCCCGGGTTTCGCCCGCTACCTCCTCGAGGCGGTCCGCGCCGAGGGGGAGAGCCTCCTCGAGGAGAGCGTCTACCACCAGAAGGTTGACCGCCTCCTCGACCAGGGCTTTCCCGAGCCGCATGCTGCGCGCACCATCTACGCCTGGCTCGATCCCCGTCACTTCGCCCCCGGCAGCGCCCCCAAGGTCCCCCTCGGCGGCAGCCTGGGAGGGGTGGCGCCCGGCGGCGCTCTGCAACTGGCCCGTCCCCAGGGGCTGCTGGCCCGGCTGCTGGCTGACGGCAGCGACGACGGCACAACCTGGGAGCTGGCCTGCCTGGTCAACAAGGTGCTGATGGCCGAGCAGGTCGATCTCGGCGATCTTGGCGCCGTGCGCACCCTGGCCGAACGCTGCTGGGCGACCCTCAACCTGGCCCTCGAGTTCCTGGCCGGCGAAGATCAGGAGGCCGCCGCCCGGGCGATGGCCTCGACCTACCTCGAGGAGCTCTTCCGCCTTGGCCACAGCCTGACCCTGGGGCTGCAGCGACGGGCCCGGGCGGTGCGGGAGAGCGCAGCCGGACCCTATCTGGACGGTGCCGACCGGCGGCTGGCGGCGGCGCTGCTGCACACGCCGCCGCTTTACGCGGAAGCCCTCGACAATCCGCACAGCGCCGGGCAGCGGCTCTTCTCCAAGGTGGCCGAACTGCGGCGGGCCGAGGCGGCGCTCGATGGCCTCGAACTCCGCCAGCGGCTCTTCACAGAGCATTTCCCCTTCGAACTGCCGCCGCCGCAGGGCTGGGAGCTCACCGGCTGCCAGCCGGCGCAGGGGAGCGAAGTGACCCTGCAGCTGGTCTTTCTCACCGCCCTGGCCAACCGGCTGCTGGGCCGGCCCTTCGCCCCGCAGCCCCTGGCGGCCGCCGATCTCGCCCCGCTCCACGGTATGGTCTGCGGCCGCGGCGGCGTCGATCAGCAGCTGCGTGAACAGACTCTGGCCTGGCTCGAATCGCTCGAAGCGGGTGCCGGCGGCTTCGGCGCCGCGGCTTTGCAGCTGTGGGCCGATGAATTCTGCAGCGTAGCGGGTGAGGCTCTCGACCCGCGCTTTGTCGGCGGACTGATCTTCAGACTTCCCTAAACGGCGGGCTCCTCCGCACCTCCACCGCCAGCCCCTGGCCGCTGCCGCTGCGGTAGAGGAAGAGGCAGGCGGTGCGGCTCCGGTTTTCCGGCAGGTGGTGGAAAACCGCGGCGAAATGCTGCAGCTTGAGCCCCCGGCCGCGCAGGGCGAGACCGGCCTGCGCGACCTCCTCCGCGACCCACTGCCGCTCCTCTTCAGCCAGAGCCGTGTCGAAAAGCTCCCCCGCCCGCCCGGCGACGATCCGCTCGCAGCCGGCCAGGTCGTAAGCCAGGGCCTCGGCCAGCGCCATGCCCTCTCCCCCCGCCCAGCAGCGCCGCACCGCCGCCGCCAGTTCCGTGAAGAGCCCTTCTCGGCCCAGAGGGAAACGCAGCCAGGCCCGCTCGCCGAGATCCGCGGCCAGGCGCAGCAGCCCGTCACCCAGGGATCCGCACGCGGCCAGCGCGGCGAGGAAGGTCGGGGTGCAGCCGCTGTTCCAGGTCAGGTCGAGGAGGCGGCTGACAGCGCGCACCTGCTCGAGTTCGGCGAAGGTCAGCCGCGGGGTGCCCAGGACCGGGTAGGGCGGGTTGGGGTCGTAGCGCAGGCCAAGTTCACCAGCCTGATCGCGCAGGGGAGTGCCGGGGAGGAGTTTGACCACCTCGACCTGCAGGTGATCGGGGGCCAGGGCGGCAACCCGGTCGAGGGAGGCGCGGAAGTCGGCCAGTCCCTCGCCGGGAAGGCCGGCGACCAGATCGAGGTGCAGGGTGACCCGCCCGGCCCGTTTGAGGCGCTGGACCACCGCTTCGAGGCGCTCGAGGGCCGCCGGGCGGTCGACGGCGCGCAAGGTCGCCTCGACGGTGCTCTGCACGCCGATTTCGAACTGGAACCAGCCGGGGGGGGTGGTGTCGAGCAGCGCCAGGGTCTCCTCGTCGAGGAGGTGGGCGGCGATCTCGAAGTGGAAGTGGCTGGCCCGGTTGCGTTCGCGGATGAAGGCGAAGATCGCCCGGGCGCGGGCCGGGTCGCTGTTGAAGGTACGGTCGACCAGCTTGACCTGGGGGACCTCACGCTCGATCAGCCAGGCCAGATCGGCAAAGACCCGCGGCAGGGAGAAGGTGCGCAGGCGGTTGTCGCGGGCGCTCAGGCAGAAGCTGCAGCGGAAGGGACAGCCCCGCGAGGTTTCGTAGTAGACCAGGCCGCGGGTGAGGTCGACCAGTCCGGCCTGGAAAGGCGAGGGGAGGGCGTCGAACTCAAGGAGTGGCGGGCCGTCCGGCCCTTCGACCAAGCCGGCGCCGGCGCGGCGGCACAGGCGCGGCACCGGCTCCGGCTCGCGGCCGGCGGCCCAGCCCTCGAGGAGGGCGCGGAAGGGGAGCTCCCCCTCGCCGCGCACCAGGGCAGTGAGGCCGGGGTGGCGGGCGAAGAGTTCCGGGCCATCGAAAGAGACTTCGGGCCCGCCGGCCACCAGGCGGATGCCCTCGTTGGGGGCGGCCTGATACGCGGCCTGGAAATCGCGGCCGGAGCATTGGATGTCCATCTTGAAGATGGTCACATCGAGCCCGGGGATATTGGCGCGCAA
>CAYQLP010000011.1:21644-42378 GCA_964418505.1 uncultured Geobacteraceae bacterium
GCGGAGATCGTTCACGCAAAGTATCGCATCGGCGGCGGATGCCGGGGAGGGCGACGGCCAGGGCGTCGATCAGCTCCAGGCTCTCGCGGCGGTTCCACAGGTAGACCGAGAAGGCCACCACGTCGGGCTCTTCGCGCAGCAGCGCGGCCAGGATCGCTTCGCGCGGCTCGTGAATGGTGAACTCGCGGATCAGCAGCTCGCCGCAGCCCTCGGCGCAGTAGGCGGCCAGGCAGGGGAGGGCGAGGGAGGCGTGGATGTACTTGGCGTGCAGGGTGACGAGCAGGGTGCGCATGCCGGCAGGATAGCGGGGGCGGGTGGCGGCGCGCAAAGGAAATTGTCGCTGCGCCGCCGCTATGCTAGGGTGGCGGAATGAAAAAAACGTTTCTGGCCGTGGTCGCCGATGAAAAGGGGGAAGTCTTCGAGCATCCCGAACTGCTGCTCGCCGGGATGAGCGGCGACACGGTGGTGCGCCCGAGGAACGCGGAGCTGGTCCCGCTGCCGGAGGGGAGCCGCCTCTTCACCATCCCCGGGGCGCCGGCCATCGGCTTCGATCCGCACAGCAACCGCCCGGTCACCGCCGAGCGCCTGCCCAAACGCTGGGGCGGCGGGCGGCTCCAGGCGGTCTCCGCCTTCCTCACCCCCGGTTTCACCCGCACCCTGCTGCCGGCCGCCGACTACCGCCGGCCGCGCGCCACCCTGCCGCTGTGGTCGTACACCGCGGTGGGCTGGTGCGTCGAGGAGGAGCGCTTCTACGCCGCGGCGGTGCAGGTGGACCGCAACCCGCAGTGGCGCCCCGAGCACTTCGACGACCGCCTCCTCGACCCGTTGGTCCGCGAGCGCCTGGCGGCCGCTCCCGACAACCGGCTTCTCGAGCAGTTGGCGCGCTGCGCCATCGATTACCACTGCTTCGCCGCCAAGAATCTCTTCTTCCGCCGCTGGGAGGCGCCGCTGCCGATCTCGCCGGCCTGCAACGCCCGCTGTGTCGGCTGCATCTCCCTGCAGGAGTCGGACTGCTGCCCGGCCAGCCAGGAGCGGCTGACCTTCGTGCCGACCGTCGCGGAACTCTGCGAGGTGGCGGTGCCGCACCTGGAGACGGCTGAGAACGCCATCGTCTCCTTCGGGCAGGGCTGCGAAGGGGACCCGATCCTGCAGGCCGACACCGCCTGCGCGGCGGTGCGCGAAATGCGCCGGGCGATGGCGCGCGGCACGGTCAACTTCAACAGCAACGCCAGCCTCCCCGGGGCCATCGACGCCCTCGCCGAGGCCGGGATCAACTCGCTGCGCGTCTCCCTCAACTCGGTCATCCCGGCCCGCTACGACGCCTACTATCGCCAGCGCGGCTACACCTTCGCCGATGTCAGGGAGTCGCTGCGCCGGGCCAGGGGCCACGGCCTCTTCACCATGCTCAACTACCTGGTCTTCCCCGGGGTCAGCGACCGCCGCGAGGAGCTCGATGCCCTCAAGGAGCTGATTGCGACGATCGGCATCGACCTGATCCAGATGCGCAACTTAAGCCTTGATCCGGCGCTCTATCTCGATGCCCTCGGGGTGCAGGGGCGGGGGGTGGGAATGACGGCGATGCTCCACGAACTCAAGGCGGACTTCCCGCGCCTGCAGTTCGGCTACTTCAACCGCACCCGCGAGAATTTCTTCCCCCCCGGCTTCGAGACCGACTGGCCGATCGCGGGCTGACCCCGCTGCTCTCAATCTCCCCCGTGCAGGTCCCGGGCCTCCGTCATGAAGGCCCGGAAATCCCCCAGTAGTTCCGTCCCGCAGCGCTCCAGCTCCGCGGCCCCTGCGCCCATGGCGGTCGGCCGGCGCAGGCGGGCGGCGATGCGCTGCAGGACCGTATCGATGACGGCCCGCTCGCGATAGGAGGTCAGCCAGTCGCGGGCGGTCATGTGCGGGGCGATGCGGGCCAGCCCGGGGGGGAGGAGCTCGCGTCGTTCGGCCAGCAGGCGGTAGGCCGCGGCGGCGAATTCGGGGAGGGGCTGCGGGTGGAAGTCCCGCCAGTGGCGGGCGAGGAAGTGGTCGTAGAAGATGTCGACCATAATGGCGCGGGTGTGGCCGAAGTCCGGAGCCAGCCGCCGGCGGCTGGCCCGGCAGGCCGGGCTGACCGCCGCCAGGGCGTCGATGCGGCGGTGCAGGCGCAGGCCGGCGACGATGCCGGGGGGGTAGCGGTCATCGAGGGGCCCTTTGACGAAGTCGCCCATCAGCCCGCCGAGTTGCAGGTCGGGGTCGGCGCCGGCGAGGTAGAGGTGGACGAGGTAGTTCATCCCGGCCGGCGGGCTAGTTGCGCTGTGCGGGAGTGTCGGGAAGGGCGGCGGCGGTGCGCACCGCGGGCTCGGCGAGTTGGGCCAGGAACTGGCCGGCCTGGGCCCGGAAGTCGGCCAGGTTGGCGCGCGAGACCGGCTCGGCGGCGATGCTGCGCACTTTGGCGGGGTTGATCGGCGCGCCGTTGCGGGTCATGCGGAAGTCAAGGTGGGGGCCGGTGGACAGCCCGGTGCTGCCGACCTGGCCGATGACCTGCCCCTGTGCCACTCGGACGCCGGGGCGGATCCCCTTGCCGAAGCGGCTTAAATGCAGGTACATGGTTACGTAACCGTTGGCGTGGCGGATCTTGACGGTGTTGCCGCCCCCTCCCTGGAAGCCGGCGGCGATGACCGTGCCGTCGCCGACGCTGCGCACCGGGGTCCCGGCGGGGGCGGCGTAGTCGATGGCCGGGTGGGCCCGCCAGGTGTTGAGCACCGGGTGCAGGCGGCGCATGGTGAAGCCCGAGGAAATGCGACTGAATTCGAGGGGGGCGCGCAGGAACTGCTGGCGGCGGCTCTGCCCGTCGGGGGCGTACCACCCCTCGGCGCGGCTGCCGTCGCGGTAGCGGATGGCCTGGTAGGTCTCCCCCTGGTTGGTGAACTCGGCGGCCAGTACCCGGGCGTAGCCGGCCGGCTGGCCGTCGCGATAGCGTTTTTCGACCAGGGCCTGGAAGGAGTCCCCCGCGCGGATGTCAAGGATGAAGTCGATGTCGTAGGCGAAGATGTCGGCCAGCAGCAGGGCCAGGCGGTCCTCTTCGCCGAGGCGGGCGATTGCCTCGAAGAGGCTCGAAGTGATCACTCCGCGGACCCGCTCAAGGCGCACCTCGTAGGGGATCGCTGCCCGCTTCACCTGGTAGCGGCCGTTGTCGCGGGCGATGATCAGCTGCTCGTCGCGGTTGATGTCGTACTCGAAACGCACGAAGTCGTCGCCGACGGTGCAGATCCGGTAGGGGTTGCCGGCACACAGGTCGCGGGGCTGGAAGTGCGGGCGGACCTGTTCGACCAGGCCGTGGACGTCGGCCGGCGGGACGAAGCGGTTGAACAGGGTGCTCAAGGTTTCCCCGGAGGCGATCGAGCCGCGGGCGATATTCTGGCGGACCTCCGGCACCGGCGGCGCGGCGGGGGGCGGCGGCGGTGCCGGCGCGAGGGCTTCGTAAAGGGCCGGGGCGGCCCAGAGCAGGACGGCGACGAGGACGATCGCCGCGGCCAGCCACCAGCGGCGGCGGGGGCCGGTCGATCGCTCGGCCGCGAGGCGGGGGGAGTTCCGGAAGTTGAGGTTCACTTGGGTGGATCCTGATTCGTCGTGGGTGAAGCGACAGCGCAGAGCGCAGGAAATTTCCTGATCCTAGCAGAAACGGTCCGGTGCTGTCCATGCGCGGACGGCAGGTTACCCTTGCCAGCGGCGCGCGGATGGGCTACTAAACAAAATTAAGTAAAAAATGCGGAGGGAGTACAGATGATCAACCGGCAACGGATAACCGATGAATTTGCCCGCCTGGCCGGGATCACCAGCCCGCCGCTGCGCGAGGGGAAGATCGCCCGCTACCTGGCCGAACGCTTCACTGCGCTCGGCGCCGAGGTCTGCTTCGATGGCGCCGCCGCGGCGACCGGCGGCGAGACCGGCAACCTGGTGGCGCGCTTCCCGGCCGCCGGGCGGGACGGCGAACCGCTGCTCTTCTCGGTGCACATGGACACCGTCGAGCCCGGGGCCGAAGTGGTGCCGGTCCTCAACGACGGCATCTTCACCAGCGCTTCGGGGACGATTCTCGGCGCCGACGACAAGGCGGGGATCGCCGAGCTGATCGAGGCCCTCGAGGTGGTCCGCGAGCAGGGGATCCCCTGCGGGCCGCTGGAGGTGGTGGTGACCATCGCCGAGGAGATCGGCCTGGTCGGCGCCAAGCACTTCGACTATTCGTTGATCAGCGCCCGCCGCGGCTATGCCCTCGACACCACGGGGATGGGCCACATGGTGGTCAAGGCGCCGGGGGCCAACCGCCTGCGCGTCGAGATCACCGGCCGCGAGGCCCATGCCGGGGTTGCCCCGGAGCGAGGGGTATCGGCGATCCAGGCCGCGGCCCTGGCCCTGGCCGAGATGCGGCTGGGGCGCATCGACCACGAGACCACCGCCAACTTCGGGGTGATCTCCGGCGGGGTGGCCTGCAACATCATCCCCGGCAAGGTCGCGCTCGAAGGGGAGGCGCGCAGTCACGACCCGGACAAGCTCGCGGATCAGACCCGCCACATGACCGACTGCTTCGCGGCGGCGGCCGCGCGCATGACCCGCACCATCGATGGCGTCGAGGTCCGCCCGGAGATCACCATCGACATCCAGCCCGACTACCCGCGCATGGCAGTGGCCGAGGAGGCCCCTGTGGTCCGTCTGGCCCAGGAGGCCGCGGCGGCGGCCGGCGCGCCGCTGGCGATCAAGCTGGGCGGCGGCGGCTCGGATGCCAACATCTTCAATGCCCACGGTATCGAAATGGTCATCCTCGCCACCGGGATGCGCGATGTTCACACCCCCAAGGAGAGCGTGGCGGTGGATGACCTGGTGACGATGGCGGCAGTGCTGGTGGAGATCCTGCGGCGGAGTTAACTGGAGCAAACTCTCCGCTGCCGGACAGCCGGAGTGGCAGACTGCGCCAAGGCCGCATACAATCGTCGGTTGCAGAGCAAGGGCGACTCCCGGGGCTGCGCGTCTCCCGTATTCCGCTGCCGTCCGCCGAATTTTATGCGGCCGCAAGCAGGATGCCGCCCCGGCTGTCCAGTCCGGCTAATGTCCTTCGAGGAGTTGTCCCCCCATGTACATCTCCCCCTTGCTTGTCGAGGTCCCCTTCCCGCCGATCAGCACGGTCAAGAGCTGGCTGGCCGGCTTCACTCCCGATCCCGAACGCCCGCTGGTCGATCTCTGCCAGGCGGTCCCCGACTACCCGCCGGCCCCGGAACTGGTCGCCCACCTGCAGGAACTGGTCGCCGACCCGCTGACCTCGCGCTACACCCCCGACGAGGGGCTTCCCGAAGTGCGCGGCGCCGTAGCGGAGTGGCTGGCGCGGCGCTACGGGGCCGGACCGGCGGCCGATGAGCTGTGCCTGACCATCGGCGCCAGCCAGGCCTTCTGGCTGGCCGTGCTGACCGTCTGCCGGGCCGGCGACGAGGTCATCGTCCAGCTGCCGGCCTATTTCGATCACTTGATGGGGCTGGCCAGCCTGGGGATCAGGGCGGTCTGCGCCCCCTTCGATCCCGCCCGGCGGGGTGTCGCCGATCCGGCGGCGATCGCCGCGCTGATCACTGAGCGGACCCGGGCGATCCTCCTGGTCAGCCCGAGCAATCCGACCGGCGCGGTCATCCCCCCGGAGGTCTTCGCCGAGCTCTACCGGCTGGCCCGCCGCCACGACCTGGCGCTGCTGGCCGACGAGACCTACCACGCCTTTCTCCCCGCCGGGGTTTCGCCCCACGCCATCTACAGCGACCCCGACTGGCGCGCGACCTTCATCCAGATCCTCTCCTTCGGCAAGACCTTTGCCCTGACCGGCTACCGCGCCGGGGCGCTGGCCGGCGGCCCGGAGGTGATCCGTGCGGCGCTCAAGCTCCAGGATTCGATGGCAGTCTGCCAGCCGCGCCTGACCCAGCACGCCATCGGCTACGGCTGCCGTCACCTCGACGGCTGGGTGGCGGCCAACGCGGCGATGATGCAGCGCCGCCACGACCTCTTCGCCGAGCTCTTCACCGCCCCGGGCAACCCCTTCAGCCTGGCTGCCAGCGGCTCCTTCTTCGCCTGGGTCCGCCACCCCTGGGCGGAACTGGACGGCTGGCAGGCCACCCGCCGCCTCTTCGACCGGGCCGGGGTCCTCTGCCTCCCCGGCGAAGCCTTCGGCCCGGGACTGGAGCCCTACCTGCGCCTGGCTTTCGGCAACCTCCCCGAGGCGCAGGTGCCCCTGGCCGTCGAGCGTTTCCGCAGGCTGGCCTGAACTGCCCGACCCTGGGTATGACGACCATCTCCCCGCCATCTTCCCTGCCGGTCGAAACCATCCTCGCCGAGCTCGACGACGCCCTGTCCGGAGGTTCCGGCGCGGTGCTGGTCGCCCCTCCCGGCTCGGGGAAAACCACCCGGGTGCCGCTGGCCCTGCTCGACTCCCCCTGGCTGGCCGGGCGGCGCATCGTCATGCTCGAGCCGCGCCGCCTGGCGGCGAGCAACGCCGCCCGCTATCTGGCCGCCTGTCTCGGCGAGGAGGCCGGCGGCACGGTCGGCTACACCATCCGCTACGAGCGCCGGGTTTCATCCCGCACCCGTCTCGAGGTGGTCACCGAAGGGGTGCTGGCCCGCCGCCTGCAGAACGATCCAGAACTGGCCGGCACCGGCCTGGTGATCTTCGACGAATTCCACGAGCGGAGCCTCGACGCCGACCTGGCCCTGGCCCTCTGCCGCGACGTGCAGTCCGCCCTGCGCCCCGACCTGCGCCTGCTGGTCATGTCGGCGACCCTCGACGGCGCGGCGGTGGCCGAGGCCCTTGGCGGCGTGCCGGTGATCCGCTGCGAGGGGCGCAGCTTCCCGGTGACCATCGAGCATCTCCCCGTCGATCCCTCCGGGCCGCTGGCCGCCGCGACCGCCGCCGGCATCCGCCGTGCCCTGGCCGAGACGGCCGGCGACCTGCTGGCCTTCCTCCCCGGGGCCGGCGAGATCCGCCGCTGCGCCGCCCTGCTCCACGACCTCGCTGATCTCGACCTGCGCCCGCTCTACGGGGAACTCCCCTTTGCCGAGCAGGAACGGGCCATCCTGCCTGGCTCGCGGCGCCGGGTGGTGCTGGCCACCAACGTGGCCGAGACCAGCCTGACCATCGAGGGGATCACCGCGGTGGTCGACAGCGGCTATGAGCGGCGGGCGCGCTTCGACCCGCAGTCGGGGAGCACCCTCCTCGAGCTGACCCGCATCTCCCAGGCCAGCGCCGCGCAGCGCGCCGGGCGGGCCGGGCGCCTTGCCCCGGGAAGCTGCTACCGGCTGTGGAGCGTCGGCACCCACGGGGCGCTCCTCCCCGCCGCCCCGCCGGAGATCCGCTCGGCCGACCTGGCCGGGCTGGCCCTCGAACTGGCCCGCTGGGGGGCCGGCGACGGCTGCGGCCTGGCCTGGCTCGACCCGCCGCCGGCCGGGGCCCTGCACGGGGCGCGCCACCTGCTGCAGCAGCTCGGGCTGCTCGACGGGCAGGGGCGACTGACCGCCGCCGGGAGCGAGGCGGCAGAGCTGCCGGCCCACCCGCGGCTCGCCGCCCTGCTGCTGGCCGCCCATCGGGCGGGCGAAGTGGCGCTGGGCTGCGAGCTGGCGGCCCTGCTGGGCGAGCGCGAGCTCTTCCCGGCCGAGTGGCGTCCCGCCCATGCCGCTGCCGACGACTTCGCCGAACGCCTGACCCTGCTGCGCCGCGCCCCGCGCCACGATCCCCGCCTGGCGGCAGTACTCCGCGCGGCGGACTTCTGGCGGCGGCGCCTGGGCTGCGCCGCAGGGTCCCCGACCGATGACCTTGCCGCACTCCCCCGCCTGCTGGCGGCGGCCTTCCCCGACCGTATCGCCCAGCGCCGTCCCGGCGGCGGCGCCCGCTACCTGCTGGCCAGCGGGCGCGGGGCCCGCCTCGGCGCCCGCAGCGCCGTCCCCCGCCCCGAGCTGCTGGTGGCCGCCGAAGTGCGCGGCCAGGCCGGCGACGAGGCGGAGATCACCCTGGCCGCCGCCCTGTCGCGAGAGGAGTTGGTTGTCTGCCGCCCGGAAGTGCGGGAGTGGCGGCGGGCGGCGTGCTGGGACGAGGCAGAAGGGCGGATCATCGGCCGCGAGGTGCAGGGTTGCGGGGCCCTGGTGCTGCGCGAGCGGCCGGCGGCGGTCAGCGATGCGGAAGCGCGGGAGCTGTTGCTGGATTGGCTGCGCCGGGCCGGGCCGGGAGTCCTCCCCTGGACGGAGGAGGCCCGCCAGTACCGGGGACGGCTGGCCTGCCTGCGGCGGAATTTTCCTCACGGGGGCTGGCCCGAGGTGGGCGACGAGGGGCTTCTTGAGACTCTGGAGGAATGGCTGGGCCCGTGGCTGGCCGGGGTGCGCAGCCGTCAGGAGCTGACGCGGCTGAAAGTGGGGGAGATCCTGGCCGGGTGGCTGGGGGGGCGGGCCCGGGAGGTCGAACGCCTCGCCCCGGAACGGCTGGCGGTACCGAGCGGTTCGCGTATTCGCCTCGATTATACCGCCGGCGAGCAGCCGGTCCTGGCCGCCAAGCTCCAGGAACTCTTCGGCCTGGCCGCGACCCCGTGCGTGGCCGACGGCCGCCAGCCGGTCCTCATTCACCTGCTGTCGCCGGCCGGCCGCCCTCTGGCGGTTACCGCCGACCTGCGCAGCTTCTGGGACAGCGTCTACCCCGAGGTGCGCCGCGAGATGCGCGGCCGCTACCCCCGCCACCCCTGGCCCGACGACCCCTGGTCGGCCGAGGCCACGCGCCGCGCCAAGCCGCGGGGCTAAACCTTCCTTGCGCCTTGTTCGGCAGCCGGCTAGAGCTTGTCGAAGTCGATCCCCAGCCCGCTCAGCCCCTCTCGGGCCCCCTGCAGCAGTTCCTCGCCGGCCAGCACGCCGATCCGGCTCGCCGCGCCGCCGTCGCGCAGATAGCGCTCGGCCACGGTCCTCAACGCTCCGCCGTCGACGGCCAGCACGCCGTCGCGCAGGTGCTGGCGCCGCTCGATGCTCAAGCCTTGGCGCTGGCAGCTGAACTCGTGGTGGCCGAGGCCGCCGGGGGAGAGTGGGCGGTCCAGTTCGCCGAAGACCGCGAGGATCGCTTCGCGCAGCATCTCTTCACTGAAATCACCGCTGCAGGCCCACTCCACCGCCTGCCGGTAGACCTCGAGGGTCCGCAGCAGGTGCGGGTCGCGGTAGGAGAGCAGCGACAGCAGCCCGCTTTCCGGGTTATAGCCGGCCATCCCGCCGTAGGCGCCGCCCTTTTCGCGAATCTCGCGGTGCAGAAAGTTGGCGCGCAGCAGCTTGGCCAGCACCAGCAGCGCCGGGGTGTCGGCATGCGCGTAGGGGACGGCAGGGAAGACCCGGGCCACGTAGGCCACCGGCACGTTGACCTGCCAGGCGACCTGGCGGCCCGCCAGGTCGGGGAGGTCCGCGGTGTTTCCAGCCGGCGGGGCGGGGGGCAGAGCGGCGAGCAGGGTTTCGAGGGGGCCTGCCATGCCGGCCAGGGACGACTCTTCGGCGGTGATTGCGGCGGCCGCGCCGCCGGCGTTGAGCAGGCCGGTGGCGATGGCGGCGAAGATCCCGGCCAGTTCGGCCAGCCCCTGCTCGTCGCGGGCCGCTGCCTGGCGGATCAGGCGCACCTGGCTCATCCCCGCCCACTCTTCGCGCAGCGCTCCGCCGGAGCTCAGGCCGGCGGCCGCCGCCCGGGCGGCGAAGGAATGCCCTGAGCCGGGGAGGGAGTTCTCCAGGGTCACGCGCACCTGGCCGATGACCGTGCGCAGGCGCTCCAGGTCGCTGAAATCGGGGGCGGTCAGCAGGTCGGCGAGCAGGTCGCCGAGCGCCGCCTGGCGCGAATCGAGAGCCTTAGCGCGCAACTCCACGGTGGGTTGGACCCGGGAGAGATCGGTGGGGTCCTCAAGCAGGCTGGTGGCCAGGCGGATGCCGCCAGTGCTGGCGGTGATCCTTCGGGCGATGGCCAGGTAGTCCTGGCCGGCAGCGCCGATTTTCGGCAGCAGGGCGCAGAAGAGCGGCAGCCAGGGGCGCAGGCGCGGTTCCAGGCCGGCGGCGGAAAAGTGCAGTGACAGGTAGGTGATGCCGTTGGTCGGCTGAACGAAGGTGTACAGCGGGCACCCGGCGGCCGTGCGCAGCGCGAAGGGGACGGCGGTCTCGCCCGGCTGGATGTCGTCGACAAGCAGGGTCGGCAGGCAGCCGGTATCCTCGACGCGCTCCTGGCTGCGCTGCAGCTCGGCGGCTGCCGTCACCAGGCGCTGGCGGCCCTCCTCGTCGAGCTGCGCCGCCGCCGCGGCGAGCTGTCCGGCGAAGAGCTGCTCCTCGCGGGCGGCGTGGCCGCTGTCCGGGCGCAGCAGCAGGGTGACGCGATGCGGGTTGTCGAGCAGCTGGCGGCGGATCAGGGCGGGGAAGAAGCCGGGATCGGCGGTGGCGGCACGCAGACCGGCGAGGTTTTCGTCGACCCTGAGGGCGCCGAGGGGATCGTCGATGTGCAGCCACGGCCCGAGCATGCGCATCAGCAGGTTGAGTCCGTGCGGGTAGTGGTCGCCGCTGACTTCGCGATGCGAGAATTCCAGCTGGTGCAGGGCGGCCTCGACCCGTTCGGCGGGGAAGCCCTCCGCGGCGACCCGCTCGAGGGTGGCGATGATCAGCTTTTCGACGGCGGCCGCCTGCTCCGGATCGCAGCCCTGCAGGCCGACGGCGAAGATGGTGTCGGCGTAGTCGTTGTGGTAGCCGCTCCCTGGGGCGAGGTTCTGCCCCAACTGGCTGTCGAGGAGCGCCTGGTAGAGGGGGGCGGCGGGGTCGCCGAGGAGCAGGGCGCCGAGCAGGTCGAGGGCGTTGCGCTCATGCTCGTCGGCGATCGGGCAGCACAGCCAGGCGGTCTGGACCATGCTGCGTCGCTGCGGGTCGTCCTCGGGGCCGATCGGGAACGTCGCCTCCTCGAAGCGAGGCGCCGTGAAGCGCTGCTCCGGGCGGATGAAGCTGTCGACTGCGCGGGGGACGAAGCGGCCGAGGGCGAGGGTGTCGATCTGCGCGAGGTGGTCGTCGAGGGGCAGATCGCCGTAGGTGTAGATCCAGCTGTTGCTCGGGTGGTAGAAGCCGGCGTGGAAGTCGCGCAGCTGGGCGTAGGACAGCTCCGGGATCTCCAGCGGCTCGCCGCCGGAGTTGTGCCCGTAGCAGGAGGTCGGGAAGAGGGCGTGGTTAAGGCGCCGGCCGAGGAGCGAGGAGGGGTCGGCCATCGCTCCCTTCATCTCGTTGAAGACCACCCCCTTGATCTGCAGCGGCGTCGTCGGATCGGCCGGGTCGGCGAATTCGAGGCGGTGCCCCTCCTGGCGGAAGTCCTCCTCGCGGAGCAGCGGGAAGTAGACTGCGTCGAGGTAGATCCCCATCAGGTTGTAGAAGTCCTTGCGGTTCATGCTCGCCACCGGGTAGCAGGTCCAGTCCGAGGCGGTCATGGCGTTCATGAAGGTGTTCAGGCTGCGCTTGAGCATGGCGAAGAAGGGGTCGCGCACCGGGTAGCGCTGCGAGCCGCACAGTACGGTATGCTCAAGGATATGGGGGACGCCGGTGGAGTCGGCAGGGGGGGTGCGGAAGGTCACGGCGAAGACGTTGTTGGGGTCGGCGCAGGCCATGTGCACCAGGCGCGCCCCGGTTTTTTCGTGGACGGCGCGCACCTGCACGGCGTTGAGGGCCGGCAGCGGGTGATGGGAAAGGATGCGGAAGCCGTGGCGAAGGGCGCCGACCGGCGGCAGTGAAGTCATGGCATCTCCTGACAGATGATTTATTGTAGCACGCCGGCAGCGGCTGTCTTCACGGGGGCGGCGACAACTGGTATAACTGCGGGCCACTGCAAAGGAGCCCCGGCATGACCAGATATGATAGCACTTTTCGTCCCCGTCGCCGGGCACGGAATGTTCTTTTCGCCCTCCTGCTGGCGGCGGCGTGTCTGCCGGCGGCGGCCCGGGGGGAGGCAAAACGGCTGACCATCGCCCAGGTCTTCGGCGCCGGCAAGATGGTCCCCGAACTAAGCGGTGCGCGCAGCTTCGCCGAGCACGCGCTGATCACCTCGGCCTCCTACCGGGTCGGCGGAGGCGATGTCGCCCACTATTATCGACACCCGGTGCACGGCCCGCAGATCAAGTCGCTGCTCGAGAAGGACACTTTCGTCAAATGGTGGCAGGTCGACAATTTCCTCAAGCGTCACGGCGGGCGTATCCACCATGTCTCGCTCTATCCGGAGGGTTTTGTCCTGGTCCAACTGGAGAATCCGCAGCAGGTGGTGATCCTGCCGGTGAGCCTGGTGACGGTGCGCCGCAGCGAGGAGCTGATCCGGGCCTACCTCAAGCTGCAGTGACGGTCTTCTGACGGAGGCGGCTCGTCACCGTCCCGCCGTCCTCCGTCTGCCGCGCGGTTTTCCCTGCCGGAGGGCGCCGGGGCCGGTTCCTCGGGCCGCACACGCTCCGGTTCGCGGCATCTCCAGCCCCCGCCGGCAGCTCTGCCGGCGAACCCGGCAGTTCCCCTCCGATCATCCATGCGAAGCGGCCGCTCGTCACCGTCCCGCCGCCCTTCGTCTTCTTTAATCCGGATTGCGGTGCTCCCGGGCGACCAGCAGGTAGATCGACGGCACCACGAAGAGGGTGAAGAAGGTGCCGATGAACATCCCCCCCACCAGGACCAGGCCGATCGAGTTGCGCGCCGCGGCGCCGGCGCCGCTGACCAGGGTCAGCGGCAAGTGCCCGGCGATGGTCGCGGCAGTGGTCATGAGGATCGGCCGCAGGCGGGTCTGCGCGGCCTCGAGGACCGCCTGGCGCTTGGCCAGTCCCTGCTCCTGCAGGTGGTTGGCGAACTCGACGATGAGGATGCCGTTCTTGGCGATGATGCCGATCAGCGTCACCAGGCCGACCTGCGAGTAGATGTTGAGGCTGGTGGTCCAGCCGCTGGTCCAGAAGGCCACGTTGGGGTCGGGCATCTTCAGGAAGGTGAAGACCAGCGCCCCGAAGAGGGCCAGCGGCACCGAGCCGGCGAGGATCACGAAGGGGTCGCGGAAGCTGTTGAACTGGGCGGCAAGCACCAGGAAGATCAGCAGGATGGCCAGGCTGAAGGCGGGAAGGAACTTGTTCCCTTCGCTGCGCAGCTGGCGCGATTCGCCGGTGTAGTCGATGGTGTAGCCTTTGGGCAGGATGCGCGCCGCCTCGTCCTCGAGGAAACTCAGGGCCTCGTCGAGGGGGCGGATCGGGAAGCCGCTGAGCTTGACCGCGTTGAGCTGCTGGAAGCGGTTGAGGGAGCGCGGCACCACGCTCTCGCTGGTGGCCGCCACCGTGGCCAGCGGCACCAGCCGGCCGTCCGGGCCGCTGACGTAGAGCTGCTGCAGCTGCTCCGGGGTGAGCCGGCCGCGCCGCTCGATCTGGGGGATGACCTTGTAGCTGCGCCCCTCGATCTCGAAGCGGTTGACGAAGCCGCCGCCGACCCCGCCGCCGACATCCCCCCCCACCTGGGCCAGGTTCAGGCCGAGGTCGGCGACCTTGTCGCGGTCGATGACGAACTGGGTCTGCGGCTGGTCGATCTTGACGTCGATCAGCGGCGGGAAGGCGAAGAGCCCGCTTTTGGCCGCCGCCTGCTGCAGCTGCTGGGCGAAGCCGAGGATCTCGGCGCTGTCGGCGGTGGAGGCGAGGACGAACTCGACCGGGAACTGCCCGCCGCCGGGGAGGGGGGCGGGGGTGACCGGGAAGCTGCGCACCCCGGGGATGCGCTGCATCTTTTCCTGGACCTCGGGGAGGATCTGCGCCACCGTGCGCTCGCGCTGGTCCCAGGTCTTGGTGACCATGCCGCTGAAGCCCATGTTCGGCGAGGTGACCTGGAAGGTGAAGTCCCGCTCGGGGAGGTCGAGGAAGATCTGGTTGGCGGCGGCGGAGAAGATCCTGGTCTGGTCGAGGGTGGCGTTGGCGGCGGTCTCGAGGATGCCGAAGATCACCCCGGTGTCCTCGGCCGGGGCGAGTTCCTTAGCGGACATGCTGTAGAGGGGAACGGTCAGCGCGGTCAGGGCCAGCCATACCAGGTAGACTGCCGGGCGGCGGTCGAGGGTGGCCGCGAGCAGCCGGCCGTAGCCGCGGCGCAGGCGGGCAAAGTCGCGGGCGATGCGCCCGGGCAGCCCGTGCTCTTCGTCGCCGGGCCGGAGCAGGCGTGAGCACATCACCGGCGACAGGGTCAGGGCGACGATCCCCGAAATGGTCACCGCCCCGGCCAGGGTGAAGGCGAACTCGCGGAAGAGGGTGCCGGTCAGTCCGCCCTGCAGGCCGATCGGCAGGTAGACCGCGGCCAGGGTGATGGTCATGGCGATCAGCGGCCCGACCAGTTCGCGGGCGCCGCGCAGGGCCGCCTCCAGGGGGGAGAGGCCGTTGCCCATGTGGCGCTCGACGTTTTCCACCACGACGATGGCATCGTCGACCACCAGGCCGACGGAGAGGACGATCGCCAGCAGGGTCAGGAGGTTGACGCTGAAGCCGAAGAGCTGCATGAGGAAGACCCCGCCGATCAGCGACAGGGGGATGGCGATCACCGGCACCAGCGCCGAGCGCAGGGAGCCGAAGAAGAGGAAGATCACCACCACCACGATCAGCAGCGTTTCCAGCAGGGTGCTGATGACCTCGTGGATGGCGGTGTCGATGTAGTCGGTGGCGTTGTAGGCGACCTGAGCCTCCATCCCTGACGGGAGTTGGGCCTTGAGCGCCTCGAGATCGGCGAGCACCTCTTTGATCACGGTCAGGGAGTTGGCGTTGGGGAGCGCCCAGATGCCGATGAAGACCGCGCTTTTCCCGGCAATCCGGACCTCGGTGTCGTAATCCTCCGCCCCCAGCACCACTTCGGCGACATCCTCGAGGCGCACCGGCACCCCGCCCTCTTCGCGCACCACCAGGCGCTTGAAGTCCGCGACCGTGTGCAGGCTGGTGTCGGCGGTCAGGTTGACCTGCACCAGGCTCCCCTTGGTGGTGCCGAGGGCCGCCAGGTAGTTGTTGGCGCGCAGCGCCTCGCGGACCTGGGCGGGGGAGACGTTGTGGGCGGCCATCCGCTCCGGCTGCAGCCACAGGCGCATGGCGAAGGTCCGCCCGCCAAGGATTTCGGCGCGCTGCACGCCGGCAACCGCGCTGAGGCGCGGTTGGACCACCCGCACCAGGTAGTCGGTGATCTCGTTGTCGGCGAGGTTGGCGGCGGTGAAACTCAGGTAGGCGAGGGCGAACTCGCTGTCCGCCGATTCGATGTTGATGACCGGGACTTCGGCTTCGGGGGGGAGATCGTTGCGCACCTGGTCGACCTTGGCGCTGATCTCGGCGAGAGCCCTGGTGGCGTCGTGGTTGAGCTTGAGGTGGGCACGGATCAGCGAGACGCCGAGGCGGCTCTCCGAGTCGAGGTAGTCGATGCCGTCGGCGGCGGCGATCACCCGCTCCAGCGGGGTGGTGATGAAACCGCGCACCAGGGAGGGGCTGGCGCCGACGTAGGTGGTGCTGAGGGTGATCGTCGCGTTGTCGCTGCGCGGGTACTGGCGGACATTGAGGGTGAAGATCGCCTGCGCGCCGGCGATGATGATCAGCAGGCTGACGACGACCGCCAGCACCGGGCGGTGGATGAAGAGGTCGGTGAACTTCATGCGGGGCCGGGGCTCAGTTGGCCGGGGGCTGCGGGGCGACGGAGAAGCTCGGGGCGAGGCGATTGTCGACCGTCACCGCCTGGCCGTCGCGGAGCTTGAAGGCGCCGGTGCTGACCAGGGTGTCGCCGGCCTTGACGCCGGAGAGCACGGCGACGAAATCGCCGCGCTTCTCGCCGAGGCGGACCGTCTGCTGCTTGGCGGTTTTCTTGTCGCCGTCGCCGGGGACGATGACGAAGACCGAGTCGCCGTAGGGGGCGTAGGCCACCGCGGTGGCCGGAATGGCCAGGACCTCGACCGCGGCCCCGAGGGGGACGGTCACGCGGGCGAAGAGCCCGGGGCGGAGCCGCTCGCCGGGGTTGGCCACCGTCCCCTGCAGGCGGATGTTGCGGGTCGCCTGGTCGACCTCGGCGGCCAGCGCGGTCAGCCGCCCGCTGAAGTTCTCGCCGGGGAAGGCGTCGGTGGTCACTGTCAGGCCCCTGCCGGTAGCCAGCCGGGCCAGATGCTGCTGAGGAAGGGCGAAGTCGACGAAGAGCGGATCGAGGGCCTGCAGCGAGACGATCGCATCCCCCTCGCGGAGGGTCTGGCCGAGGTTGACCAGGCGGATTCCCAGGGTGCCGGCGAAGGGGGCGCGCAAGGTCTTCCTGGCGATCAGAGCGCGCAGTTCGGCGATCCGGGCGACCGCCCGGTCATGATCGGCCCGGGCCGCATCAAACTCGGCCGGGGCGACGGCGCGGTCGGCGACCAGGGCGCGGTGCCGGTCGAGCTGCGCCGCGGTGAGCAACTCGGCGGCCTGCGCGGCGGCAAGCTGTGCCTCCTCGGCCGCACTGTCCTGGCGCAGCAAGAGGTCGCCGGCCTTGACCCGCTGTCCCGGCTGGAAAGAGATCTCCACCACCTTGCCGGAGGCCTCTGCGGCCAGGGTCACGCCGCGCACCGCGCTCAAGGAGCCGATCGCCGTGGTCTCGGCGGCCCAGCTCAGCGGGGTGACGGTGTAGGCAGTGACGGTTTCCGCCGGAGGGACGAAACTTTTGCCGCGCTCGACCAGTGTGCCGATCTGCAGCGCCTTGATGCCGGCGAGCAGGCCGACGGCGACGAGAATGCCGAGAATGGCCAGGATGACGGGTTTTTTCATGGGGGTGACGACTGCCTGGAAAGAGGATCGCGGCGAACGGGGGACAGCTCCCCGCGCTCCGCCGGTTCATTGGACATCATAACCGCTTCGCTGTCACGAGGCAAACCTTTGGTGCGCAACCTTTGCTGGACAATCTTTCGCCCGGAAAGCTCACTGTCCCGAGCGGAAGGCCGAAAAAGCCAGCTGCAGCCAGCCGGCAATGAAGAGCAGCCCCCCCAGGGGGGTGATCATGCCGAGTGGCCGGGTGCCGGTCAGCACCAGCAGGTAGAGGCTGCCGGAGAAGAGCACGATCCCGGAGAGAAGCAGCCAGCCGGCCGGACGCACCGGCAGCTGCGCGGCAAGCAGCCCGATCAGCAGCAGCCCCAGGGCGTGGACCAGGTGGTAGAGGACGGCGGTCTGCCACACCGCGAGCATCTCGGCGGAGGCGATCTTCTTCAGCCCGTGGGCGCCGAAGGCCCCCAGACCCACGGCCAGCGCCATGTTGACACTCCCCAGCAGCACAAATGTATTCATCAGCCTCTTCCTTTCGGCGCAGCGCAGCGGTCGATTCCCGCTGTATGGTGTAACAAAAAGGCGTTGAAAACGTCGCGAGGAAGGCCAGGTGCCAGGCGCACGGAGCGCAGCCCCGAGACATACCCGTGAGGGTAGGCGAGGGAGCGAGCACCGCGCAACGCCGCAGATGGCCTCCGCAGCAGTTTTCACCGTGACTAGAACATGAAGCGGCGCATGCTGACGTTGAGCAGCAACCCGACGCCGACCATGGTGGTGACCATGCTGGTGCCGCCGTAGGAGAAGAGCGGCAGCGGCACGCCGACCACCGGCAGCAGGCCGATGACCATCCCCAGGTTGACGATAATATGCCAGAAGAGCATGGTGGTGACGCCCAGCGCCAGGTACATGCCGAAACGGTCGCTGGCCCGGCGGGCGATGTGCAGCCCCCAGAGAATGATCAACAGGTAAAGGGCCAGCAGCAGCAGGCTGCCGGCGAAGCCCCACTGTTCGGCGAAGACCGAAAAGGCAAAGTCGGTGTGACGCTCGGGAAGGAAGGAGAGCTGGGCCTGGGGCCCTTCGCCGAAGCCTTTGCCGAAGAGCCCGCCGCTGCCCACCGCGATCTTCGACTGGATGATGTGGTAGCCGGTCTTCAGCGGGTCGGCCTCGGGGTTGAGGAAGGTGCGGATGCGCTGCTTCTGGTAGTCGTGGAGGAGAAACCAGCCGCCGATAGCCAGGAGCCCCCCGGCGCCGCCGAGGGTGACCAGGGCGGAGCGGTGAATGCCGGCGAAGAGTGGCATGGTCCCGCCGATGGCGACGATCAGCAGGGCGGTGCCGAGGTCGGGCTGCTTGGCGACCAGCAGTGCCGGTCCAGCCAGCAGGGCCCCGGGGATGGCCAGTTCCCTGAGAGAGAAGCCCTGCTTGCTGGTCCGCTCGCTGAAGTAGCGGGCGAAGACGATGATGATCACCACCTTCATCAGTTCGCTGGGCTGCAGGCCGAAGCCGCCGAAACTGAGCCAGCGGGTGGCGCCCATGCTGGTGCGGCCGACGGCCAGCACGGCCAGAAGCAGGAACACGAGCACCCCGTAGGCGGGATAGCCCAGGTACTCGAGGTGCCGGTAGTCTAAGAGGCAGACGGCGGTGACGATCAGCAGGCCGATGCCGAACCACCAGGCCTGCTTGAGGTGAAAGGCCGCTCCGGCACCGCCCAGGCTGTCAGCCGCACTGTACAGGTTGAGCATGCCGAGGGTCGCGACCAGCGCGACCAGCAGGATGAAGACCCAGTCGAAGTGAGTGATCAGGCGACGATCGAACATAGACTACTCCGCTGTTGGTCGGATCGGCGGGGCGATGCCCGGATCCACCGGCTCTTCCTCGGCCGGCTCTGGGGTGACGTCGAGATTCGCCGGCAGGGGCGCTCGCTCCTCGCCGTCAACGCTCTCCACGGGGCTGACGGCTCCGGCCTGGTGGTCTCCCTCCGGCTCCGTCCCGGCTCCTGTCCCGCTTGCGGGCTCCCCCTCCTTGGGGAGTCCGATGCCGAAATAGGCTTCGAACATCGCCTTGGCGATCGGTGCCGCCGCGCTGCCGCCGTGGCCGCCATGTTCGACGACCACCGCCACGGCGATCTCCGGGGCGACCGCCGGGGCATAGGCGACGAAGAGTGCGTGATCGCGGTTTTCGTAGCGGCTGGTATCCGCCTCGCGGCCCCCCTTGCGCCCCACCACCTGGGCGGTGCCGGTCTTGCCGGCAAAGCGTACTTCCTTGAGCCGGCTGCGGCTGGCGGTACCCCCCGCCTCATTGACCACGGCTTCCAGGGCACGGTGCACCGCCTTCAGGTCTCCCGGGGAAAACTTGACCGCTGATTTTTTCTCGGGGCTGGCCGCCCAGAGCAGTTCGCCGCGCAGCCCCTCGATGCGCTTGACCACCTGCGGCTTCCAGAGCGTGCCGCCATTGGCAACCGCGGCGGTCATCGCCGCCAGCTGCACGGGGGTGGCGAGCACGTAGCCCTGGCCGATCGAGCAGATCACCGTCTCACCGTCGTACCACGGAGCCTTAAAGCGTTTTTTCTTCCACTCGCGGTCCGGGATCAGTCCGCCGCGCTCACCGCCAAAGGGGAAGCCGAGCGGCTGGCCGAGACCGAGGCGGTGGGACATCGAGGCGATGCGCTCGATCCCCAGCTGCATGCCGACGCGATAGAACCAGACGTCGCAGCTCTCCTTGAGGGCGCGGTGGAGGTCGACGGTGCCATGTCCGCTCTTGTTCCAGCAGCGGAATTCGTGGGAGCCGAGATGAATGCCGCCGGAGCAGCTGACGGTGGTCGACGGCGAGGCGATCCCGGCCTCCAGGGCAGCGAGTGCGACGACGATCTTGAACGTCGAGCCGGGAGGGTACTGGCCGCGCAGCGCCTTGTTCTGCATCGGGTGGCGGGGGTCCTGGCTCAGCGCCCGCCATTCGGCGGCGCTGATGCCGTTGGCGAACTGGGCGGGATCGAAGGTCGGCCGGCTGACCAGGGCGAGGAGGTCGCCGTTGCGTACGTCAAGAGCGACCGCCGCGCCGGCCCCGTCTCCAAAGGCGGCTTCCGCGGCCTGCTGGACCCGGGCGTCAAGGGCGAGGATGACGCGCTGGCCGGGGACCGGCTTGCGGGCGGTAACCTGGCGCTGCTCGCGGCCGCGCACATTGACCTCAATCAGCCGATAGCCGTCCTCGCCGCGCAGCTTCGCCTCGAGGAAGCGTTCCAGGCCGATCTTGCCGATCAGGCTGCCGGGGCGGTAGTCGGCATATTCCGGCAGCCCCAGCTCCTTTTCGGTGATTTCGCCGAGGTAGCCGAGCAGGTGGGGGGCGACCGGCCCGTTCGGATAGTCGCGCAGCGGCTTCCCCTCGACGATCACCCCGGGGAGATCGACCCCGTGTTCCTGGACGATTTCCATGGTCGCCCGGTCGATATCCTCGAGCAGCGGCAGCGGCTGGTAGCTGGGGAGGGCGCGCCCGGCCTGCCAGCGGGCATCAAGGAGGCGCGGATCGACCTTGAGCAGGCGGGCCAGTTTGCTGAAGAGGAGCTCCCGGTCAGCGACCTCCTGACGCAGCACCGAGACAGTGAAAGCCGGGCGGCTGTCGACCAGCAGGGTGCCATTGCGGTCGTAGATGCGTCCGCGCGGGGCATCGCTGGTCACGAAACGGGTGCGGTTGCGCTCGGCCAGTTCGCGGTAGCGCTCATCCTGGACCACCTGCAGGTACCACAGACGCAACAGGAGGATGGCGAAAAAACCTGCGGCCACCGCCGAGAAGACCAGGAAGCGGCGCTGCAGGCCGGAACTTTGCGTCGGTACCGGGTTGATGCCCATGGTTCAGCCGGCCAGGCGCCGGGTCAGCGGGGCGAGGGGCGGGGGGCGGCGGAAACGTCGCCAGGCACTTTGCAGCAGGTAGCCGGCGAGGAGGTTGTAGAGCACCTGCACCGGCAGAAGGAG
>CAYQLP010000012.1:0-13237 GCA_964418505.1 uncultured Geobacteraceae bacterium
CCGGTGCTGATCCTGGCCCTGCCGATTTTCGACACCCTGTGGGTGATGGGGCGACGTCTCCTGCGCGGGCGCGAGGTCTTCGCCCCCGACCGCACCCACCTCCACCACCAGCTTCTCGATCTCGGCTTCCAGCACCGCTTTACGGTGCTGCTTATCCATGCCCTGTCGCTCTTCTGGGCGAGCAGCGCGCTGCTCCTCCGCGCCGCCCCGGGCTACCTGCAGCTCGGCTGGCTGTGCGGCGTCTCGCTCTGCATCTACCTGGTGCTGCGCTACCTGGTCGCCCGCCGAGAGCGCTATGCGTTCCTCTCCCGCGACAGCAGCGGCCCGCTGCGCGGCACCCTGCTCTTCGTGCGCTGGGCCGACCGCATCGACCGCCTCACCCCCCTGCTGGCCGCGGTGCTCCTCTGCTACGCCGGTGTCGGGATCGGCGAGGCGCTGCGCGAGGCGGCGGTCGGGGTAACCATCCCCGCCGGGCTGGCGGTCATCGGCATCGGCCTGCGCCGCTTCGGCGGGCGCGACGACTTTTTTCCCCTGCTGGCCTACGCCACCGCCTGCCTGCTCGCCTACACCCTCTGGCACCACTGCCCGCAGGGGGCCCTGTCGGGGTATTCCTTCGGCCTGCTCGACCTGCCGCTCATCGCCGGCGTCGCCCTGGTCGCCCTCAAGCTCCTCTTCCGCCGCCCGGGGGAATTCTTTCTCGGCTCCGCCGACTTCCTCGCCCTGGTGCTGATGATCTTCCTCCTCGTCCTCGCCGAGCAGCCGCGCTTTAACACTTTCGGCTTCGACTGCGTGCTGCAGCGCGCCATCCCCCTGGTCCTGGTCATCCGCGTCTTCACCGCGCGCAGCGCCGCCGCCTGCCGCCGGACGGCCGACGCCGCCATCGTCACCCTGATCCTCCTCGCCCTGGCCGGGCTGAAGTAGGAGGGGGCTGGAGGCTTTTCGCTACGACGCCCTCTCCAGCCGCTCCGCAATCCACATTTTGATGATCGACTGGCGCGGCACCCCGAGCCGACGCGCTTCGCGGTCGAGAGAGTGGATCATCCACGCCGGGAAATCGACGTTGACCCGCTTCTGCTCAAGCTCCGGACGCCGGGCGCGCTTCAGGTCGAGGGAGGCGCTCACATCCCCGCCCTCATCGAAGATCCTGTCGAAATCAGAGGCTTTCGTCTTCATACAGAGCAATCTCCTCCGGGCGTGACCGCCGGACCGAAATGATGCGTATCGCATCGTCCCGATAGGTGATGACGCCGGACCAGTGTTTACCGTCAATTTTCCCGATCACGATCGAACGCGGTTCGTCCACTGTCCGGGCCGGGATTTCAAGGAGGTCGGCGTCATCCCACAGCGCCTGGGCCTCGACAAAGTCGATCCCGTGCTTATCCCTGTTGGTCACGCTCTTACCCGGATCGTAAACGAATATCATGGTATAAAAAATATACCCTTTTTATAGGCCTGTCAAACTTGCATCGGTGGGACAGCTGCTCTTGCTCTAATCAAAACCGGCGGGTCGCGGCCCGCCAGCCGCCCGACCCCTTGCTCGTCCAAGGGGTCGGCCCCCAAGACGTGGTCCCCGACCTCGCGCCCGCCTGCGGCGGGTTCCCTCCTCCACACAGATGAATGCCGGCAGCGCGAAAACTCGCTACGCTCAGACATTCGCGCTGCTGATCGGCATTCATCCATGCGTCCTCGGCCGCTCCGCCATGGGGACGAACCCCGTCCCGCCAAGCTGGAACTAATCCGTACGGGAGGTTTCCTGCAAGGCAGATGGCGGGTAAACGATGAGTTCCCGTCATGCAGAGAAGATACGTTGGGCCTAACGATTTGATGCCCCTCCGGCGAGGAGAAAAGGCCCTTTTCTGCGTACTCTTTTGGGCCAGCAAAAGAGTACGGCGGGGACTGGGGGTGCAGCCCCCGAGCATTGGGTGCAGCCCCCGAGCATTGGGTGCAGCCCCCGAGCCTTGGGTGCAGCCCCCGAGCATTGGGCGCAGCCCTTTAACTCAATACAACTCATACCTCAACAGCCGACACTCCAGCGGCCCGTTCCACAGCGGAATCCGCCGCCCCGCCTTCAGCCCCAAGGACTTCGCCGCCTCCAGGTTGCCGGTCAACAGCCACGCCGTCCACCCCCGCCAGCGCTGCTTGAAAATATCCCCCAGCCCCCGGTAGGCCGCCGGGAGATCCGCCTCCTCGCGCAGGCGCTCCCCGTAAGGGGGGTTGACCACCAGCGTGCCGCCTTCCGCCGGCGGGGCCAGGCCGGCAAAGGCGCAGCGTCGCCACTCGATGACCGCTGCGCCAGGGAGTCGGGCGGCGTTCTCGGCTGCGGCCTTGAGCGCCCGCTGGTCGCGGTCGGCGCCGATGATCGGGGCCGGGGCCGGGCGGCGCAGGGCGTGGGCCTCATCGCGCAGCGCCTGCCAGTCGGCGGCACGGAAATCCGGCCACTTCTGGAAGGCGAAGCTGCGTCCCAGCCCGGGGGCGGTGCGGGTGGCGATGAGCAGCGCCTCGAGGGGCAGCGTCCCCGAGCCGCACATCGGGTCGACCAGCGGGGTCTCCCCGCTCCAGCCGGTGAGCAGCAGGATCCCCGCCGCCAGCGTCTCGCGCAGCGGGGCGATGGTGCGCTCCAGGCGGTAGCCGCGGCGGTGCAGGCCGCCGCCGGCCAGGTCGAGGCTCACCGTGCAGCGGTTGCGGGCCAGGTGCAGGCTGACCGGCAGGTCGGGGGCGGTCACATCGACATCCGGGCGCTCGCCGCGCCGCTCGCGCAGGCGGTCGACGATGGCGTCCTTCCCCTTGAGGGCCACGAAGCGCGAGTGGGTCAGCGCCGAGTCGCGCACCGCCGCATCCAGCGCCAGGGTCATCCCCGGGGCCAGGAACTCCTCCCAGGGGAGTTCGTAGAGGCCGGCGTAGAGCTCCTCCGGCGAGGCGCAGGGAAACTCGGCCAGCGGGCGCAGCACCCGGTTGGCGCTGCGCAGCCACAGGCAGGCGCGGTAGCCGGCCGCCGCCGGGCCGCGAAAGTGCACGCCGCCGCTGACCGCACGGACCTCATCGGCACCCAGGGTGCGCAGTTCCCCGGCGGTGACCTCCTCGAGGCCGCGGGCCGCCGTGGCAAAAAATGCGTAATCGCTCATGTTCGCTGCTTTCCGCGCCGCGGTTGACAGCCCGCCGGCGCATTCGGTACGGTGATGGACAGCGCAGAATAGCCAATGCGCCCGTCTCAGGCAAGGAACCTCCGTGCTGACCTTCGATCCCGCCCGCCAGCCCACCGCTCCCGGCGTCTACCTGATGAAGGACGCCGCCGGCACCGTCCTCTACGTCGGCAAGGCCAAGAACCTGCGCAAGCGCCTGCGCAGCTACCTCGACGCCGAGGGGGACGGCCGCCCGCAGATCCGCTTCCTCCTCGAGCGCGCCGCCAGCGTCGAGACCGTGGTCACCGACACCGAGAAGGAGGCGCTGCTTCTCGAGGACACCCTGATCAAGGAGCACCGCCCGCGCTACAACATCGACCTGCGCGACGACAAGACCTTCATCTCCCTGCGCATCGACCTGCGCGAGGAGTTCCCCGCCTTCAGCATCGTCCGCAAGGTCGCCGCCGACGGCGCCCGCTACTTCGGCCCCTTCCCCTCCGCGCCGGCGGTGCGCGAAACCCTCAAGGAGATCCACCGCCTCTTCGCCCTGCGCCGCTACCCGCTGAGCCGCTGCCGGCAGCGCCGCCGCCCCTGCCTCTACCACCAGGTCGGCCAGTGCAGCGCCCCCTGCCACGGGCTGATCGACCGCGCCGCCTACCGGGCCCTGGTCGACGGGGCAATCGCCCTGCTGGAGGGGCGCGGCGAGGCGGTCATCGACGTGCTGCGCCGGCGCATGGCCGAGGAGGCTGCGGCGCTGCGCTTTGAAGCCGCGGCGCGCCTGCGCGACCAGCTGCGCGCCATCGAGCAGACCGTCGAGCGGCAGAAGGCGGTCCGCCACGGCGGCGTCGACCGTGACGTCATCGGCCTCCACCGCGCCGGCGGCGAACTCGAGCTGGTGGTGCTCTTCGTCCGCGGCGGGCGGCTGGCCGGGCGGCGCAGCTACAACCTCGACTGGCGCGACACCGAGAGCCTCCTCCTCGAGGAGTTCCTGCTGCGCTACTACGGCCGCGAGGTGCCGATCCCCGCCGAAGTGCTCCTCCCCCTGGAGATCGAGGGGGGGGCCGCCCTGGCCGAGTGGCTGAGCGGTCGGCGCGGCCGCAAGGTGCAGCTGCTCGTCCCGCAGCGCGGCGAGCGCGCCGAACTGCTCGCCCTGGCCGAACGCAACGCCCGCGAGGCCTGGCAGGAGCGCGGCAGCCGCCGCGAAGCCCGCACCGAGCTCCTCGCCGAGCTGGCCCGCCGCCTGGCCCTGCCGCACCCGCCGCGGCGCATCGAGTGCTTCGATATCTCAACCCTGCAGGGGCGGGCCACGGTGGGGAGCATGGCGGTGACGGTGGATGGCGAGGCCGCCCCCGGCGAGTACCGCCGCTACCGGATCAAGAGCGCGCCGGGGGGTGACGATTACGCCGCCCTCGGCGAGGTCCTGCGCCGCCGGCTGCAGCGCGGGGTGCGCGAGGGGCTCCTCCCCGATCTGATCATCATCGACGGCGGCAAGGGGCAGTTGGGGGTGGCGACGCTGGTCCTCGAGGAGCTGGGGCTGGCGGCGACGGTGGCGGTGGCCGGGCTGGCCAAGAGCCGGGTGCACCGCAATGTGCGCGGCAAGGCGGTGGAGCGCAGCGAGGAACGCCTCTTCCTCCCCGGACGGTCCAACCCGGTGGTGCTGCCGGCGGGCTCGCCGGCGCTCTTCCTGGTCACCCGCCTGCGCGACGAAGCCCACCGCTTCGCCATCACCCACCACCGCCAGGTGCGCGGCAAGGCCCAGCTGGACTCCCTCCTCGACGCCGTCCCCGGCCTCGGCCCGGCTCGCCGCAAGGCTCTGCTGCAGGCCTTCGCCAGCGTTGCCCGGCTGCGCGCCGCCACCCTCGACGAACTCGCCGCCGTCCCCGCCCTGCCGCGGACGGTGGCGGAGGCCCTTTTCGCGCGGCTGCATCTGTCGTGACGGGTTTTCCTGTCGAGGAAAGTCAGGGGCAGGGTGATGTCCAGGCTTTGTTCAGTGCAGTGCCGCCAACGCCGCCTCGGGAGCCTTATCGAGAACCTTCAGCAGCGCCTTCGCCGCCCCCGTCGGGCACCTCTTCCCCTGTTCCCAATTACGCACCGTATCCAGGGGCACATTAATCCGCCGGGCAAACTCCGCCTGGCTGAAGCCCAGACGCCTGCGCACGCGCCGGGCGAATTTCGCCGCATCCAGCAACGCTTCAGCCTCATCCGCCGCCGCTTGGAAAGCAATCTCCTCTTCGCCGGTGGTGTCAACCCGCTGTCTGTCAATACGCCCGACAGTCTTCAAGGCAAGCCTCTGCTGCTCAATTTTCATCCGTACGGTTTTCATATCGCTCCACCTCACGCCGATTGGCCTTACGTGCCGAAATTATCCTGATCGTCTCGCGGCGGGGCGTATAGACCAGAACGAACAGTCGCCCCTCGATTCTCCCGGTCAACTGATAGCGGTCTTCCCCGTAGCTGTAGCGGATATCTTCGCGAACCACCCGATCCTGATCGAAAAATGCCTGTGCTGCATAAGCAAAGTCGAAGCCGCGCTCGCGAAAACACCGCTCGCTCTTATCCTCATCCCATTCGAAATTCATACTGCAAGTGTAGTCCATTGAACGACCCATTGCAAGGGCAGTCCGCCCCGTTCATAAGCCATCGGATTAAACCAGGCGCGACAAGAGCACTGATTGCGCGGCTGCACTCTCCTTAAGCCCAACCGGCGGGTCGCGGCCCGCTAGCCGCGGATTCGGTGGTCTTGTTGGGAATTAAAGTCCCGGGGTCTCGTCCCCGGAGACGACGTACTTTTGTCCGGCGACAAAAGTACGCAAAAACGCCTTTTCTCCTCGCCGGAGGGGCATCAAATCGTTAGGCCCAACGTATCTTCTCTGCATGACGGGACGTTATCGTTTACCCGCCATCTCCCTTGCAGGAAACCTCACCTCCCGATTCCTTCGATCTGGGCGGGAGGGGGTGTAGTCCCCATCAGTCGCAGCCGAGTGACCATGGATGAATGCCGATCAGCAGCGCGAATGTCTGAGCGCAGCGAGTTTTCGCGCTGCCGGCATTCATCTGTGGGAACGAGGGAACCCTGCGCAGCAGGGCAAGACTTCAGGGGACGGAACCCCGTCCCGGGAAGATCGTACCGATCAATTCTTCAGGGGACGGAACCCCGTCCCGGAAAGATCGAACCGATCAATTCTTCAGGGGACGGAACCCCGTCCCGGGAAGATCGAAACAACCAATTCTTCAGGGGACGGAACCCCGTCCCGGGAAGATCGTACCGATCAATTCTTCAGGGGACGGAACCCCGTCCCGGGAAGATCGAACCGATCAATTGCTGCGGAGTTCGATCAGAGTGATTTCCGGCGGCGAGAGCAGGCGCATCGGCGGACCCCAGGTCCCGGTGCCGCGGCTGGTGTAGAGCCAGCAGCCGGGAGCGAGGAGATGAAGGCCGTCCTGGAGCGGGTAGGCGAGGGCGGTGACCAGGTTGAAGGGGAAAAGCTGGCCGCGGTGGGTGTGGCCGGAGAGCTGCAGGGTAAAGCGGCCGATCGCCCCCTCGTCCACCTGCGGGCGGTGCTTCAGGAAGAGAGTCAACGCCGCCGGGGCGCCATCGGCAAGAAGCTGCGCATCACTGCGCCGCCGCCCCCAGGTCGGATCGAGGGCCCCGGCGATGCGCAGGCCGTCGATCGTGGCAACCTCGTCGAGGAGCACCCGGAAGCCGGCCCGTGCCAGGTAGTCGAGCGCCATCTCCCGGCCGATGTAGTTTTCGTGGTTGCCGACCACGGCGAACTTCCCCAGGGGCGGCTGCAGCCTCCGCCAAGGTTCGATCAATTCCTCGAGGTGATTGCGCTGAGCGTCGAGGAGGTCGCCGGTCACCGCCACCAGATCGGGCTGGAGCGCCCTGGTTCGTTCGAGCACCTCCTCGAGAAGGTCGTGGCGGTTGATCAGGCCGAGGTGAAGGTCGGAGATCTGCACGATGCGCAGGGTGTGCCGCCCCTCGGGGAGGGCGGAGACTGCCAGGCGGACTACTTCGGTACGCAGGGTGCGGGCCTCGAAAACCGCCCAGCCCCCGGCGAGCAGCACGGCCATCACTGCAAAGCGGGCGGCGCGCGGTCCGCGCAGCTGCCAGTCACCGACGGCGGGGAAAACCCGGGCCGTCAGGCGCACCACCCCGTTCCAGGCGCCCTGGGCGGTAAAGAGGGCGAAGGCCAGCCACAGAAAACCGAGCCACAGGTAGCCGAGCCAGGCCAGCAGGCGGGCCGCCAGGTCAAACTCCCCGCGTTCGAGGAGGCGGACCAGCGGCGGTGCCGCGATCATCGCCGCCGTCCACAGCAGCAGGGCCAGGCGCGGTCCGCGCCCGCTCGGTAAAAGCGGACGCACCCCCCACCACACCCACAGGTGCATCAGCGTGTAGACAGCCAGGAAGGTCAGGGCGAAAAGAGTCATCGGCGGCGCCAACGGCAAGGGCCCCCGAAGCGTGCTCCGGAGGCCCCTGGTCTGCTGAGGGTCGATTTATTCCTTGGTGATCTGGGCGTCTTCGACCAGGACGTCGTACTTGTAGCCGTAGCCGAAGTCCTTGTCAGCGGTGAGCTTGCCGCTGACCAGCACGGTATCGCCGACATTGGCGCTGGCCGCGGTGGTCACGGTCAGGTCCTGGCCGCTGCCGTCCTGGATGTGCAGCCAGTTCTTGCCCATGATGTTGGCGCTGAACTTGACCACCTTGCCGCGGACCTTGACCGACTTGCCGCCGAGGGCCGCCTTCTGGGTGTAGATCTCGGCCACGCTCTGGTCGGCCTTGGCCAGTCCGGCGAAGTTCATGGTCTCCGGAGCGACCACCTTGGGGGCCCCCGGGGAGGCCGGCACCACCTGCTGGGCTGCCGCGCCGTTGTCGGCCGGCAGCTGGGCGCCGGCGCCGCCGACCATCAGGGCGGGGACGAAGTAGATCATGTCAAAGGTGCGGTTGAGGGATTTGCTCTCGAAGTTGGGCATGGGCATCCCGGCGGGGACGGCAATAGCGTCGCCGACCTTGACCGGGGTGACCGGGCCGGCGGCCCAGAACTTCTCGCTGCCGGTATCAACCTGGACGTAAGTATAGCCGCCGACGTCCATGGTTTCGACGACTTTGCCGCTGCGGGCGGCATTGGCGGCAGCCTCCGGAGCCGCCGGGGCGGCAGCCTTGGTGACGGCGGGGGCCTCCTCGCGCTTGTTGCAGGCGGCGAGGCTCAGGATGGTCAGGGAAATCATGCAGAGCAGGGCAAGCGAACGTTTCACCGATGTTTCCTCCGTGTGCTGTGGGCAGAGCCCGGGTTGAAGTCGTGGGTGATGCTAAAGAAAAAGATTAACACAAAAGCGATGTCGTCAACAAGTCCCGCCGGTCATCTGCCGCAGCTCTCCGTCAACCGGCGCAGGGCGGCGGCCACCCCGCCGTCGAGTTGCCCCTCGGTCAGCCGCCAGCCCCAGTTGCCGTCGGCCTCCCCCGGGCGGTTGAAGCGCGCCCGGTCGTCGAGGCCGAGGAGGTCCTGGCAGGGGATCACGCACAGGTCGGCGATGCTGGCCATGGCCAGCCGCACCAGCGCCTCCGGCATCGGTGGTGCGACGCTGCCCAGGTAATCGGCGACCCGGCGCCGCCCGGCGGCGTCGAGCGCCTTCCACCAGCCGCGGGTGGTGGCGTTGTCGTGGGTGCCGGTGTAGACCACGCAGTTGCGCTCGTGGTTGTGGGGCAGGTAGGGGTTGCCGGGGCCGGAGTCGAAGGCGAAGTGGAGAATCTTCATTCCCGGTAAAGCGAAGGCGCGGCGCAGCGCATCGACCTCGGGGGTGATCACGCCGAGGTCCTCGGCGATCACCGGCAGGGTCCCGCCGCACTCCTCGCGCAGGGCCCGGCACAGTTCCTCCCCCGGAGACTTCTCCCAGGCGCCGGCGATGGCGGTGGCCGCTCCGGCGGGGACCGCCCAGCAGGCTTCCAGGCCGCGGAAGTGGTCGATGCGCACCAGGTCGGCGCGGCCCAGTTCGTGGCTGAGGCGCCGCCGCCACCAGGCGAAGCCGTCGGCCCGGTGGGCCTCCCAGGCGTAGATGGGGTTTCCCCACAGCTGCCCGGTGGCACTGAAGTAGTCGGGGGGGACGCCGGCGACCGCCGTGGGGCGCCCCTGGGGGTCGAGGCGGAAGAGTTCCTGGCGGGACCAGGTGTCGGCGGAGTCGAGGGCGACGAAGATCGGCAGGTCGCCGAAGAGACTGATGCCGCGCGCCCCGGCGTAGTCCTTGAGTGCCTGCCACTGGCAGTCGAAGCAGAACTGCCGGTAGCGGGCCCCCTCCACCTCCTGGCCCAGCCGCTCGCGCCACCGGGCCAGGGCGACCGGGTCGCGGCGGCGCAGCGGCTCCGGCCACTGCTGCCAGGAGGCGCCGCGGTGATGGCGGCGCAGGGCGACGAAGAGGGCGTAGTCGTCGAGCCAGTGGCTCTGCGCGGTGCAGAAGGCGGCGAAGGCGGCGTGTCGCTCCCGGTCGCCGCGGGCTGCGAAGTTGGCCGCGGCACGATCGAGGCAGCGCTTCTTGAAGCGCCGCACGGTGGCGAAGTCGACGCTGGTGCCGGCGGGGGGAGCGCCGGAAAGGTCCCCCGCCTCGAGTTCGCCGCGGGCGACCAGTTCCTCGAGGTCGATCAGCAGAGGGCTGCCGGCGAAGGCCGAGAGGGCGCTGTAGGGGGAGTCCCCCGCCCCGGTGGGGCCGAGGGGGAGCATCTGCCAGAGCCGCTGGCCAGATGCGGCGAGGAAGTCGATGAAGCCGCGCGCCGCAGCGCCGGCGCAGCCGATGCCGTGGGGGCCGGGGAGGGCGGTGGGGTGCAGCAGGATGCCGCCGCAGCGGGGGAGGAGCATCGGCATTCTCCGGGGAAACTGTTGACGTAAAGGGACATTATGCCACAGTGCGGGGTCCGGCCAAAGCCGAAACGCCGGCAGCCGGCAGGAAAGCAGAGCGCTTTCGCTTGACACGGGGGCAGCGCTTGAGCATTATTTACTTCGCTTCATAAATCTTTTTTGACAGGAAAGGGGAAAATCGATGAAGAAAATGTTTGTGCTGCTGATGCTGGTCGCCTTCATGGCCGCCGCCACCCTGGCCGTTGCCGCCGACGTGGTTACCTACGAGAACAAGCAGGGCAAGGTCACCTTCAATCACAAGGCGCATGCCGACAAGATGAAGTGCGACGCCTGCCACCAGGGCGCCCCGGCGAAGATCGCCGTGAGCAAGGACACCGCTCACAAGGCCGTCTGCAAAGAGTGCCACGCTGCCAAAGGCGGCCCGACCAAGTGCAACGAGTGCCACAAGAAGTAAGCGCGCCCGCTGCATCTGCTGCAACCGTGGGGCCTCCGCAAGGGGGCCCCGCTTTTTTTGCCGCTGGAATCGAGAGCGTTTTGCTCCCCGTTGCACTGCGGGGCAGGTGTGCTATATACTGAACAGTCTTGAACGCAACGGCCCGGTAATCCCGGGCTCAATCCACTCCGGGAGATAATGAACATGACCAAGCTCAATGAACTCTACAAATGCAACCTGTGCGGCAACATCGTCGAAGTCCTCCAGCCGGGCGCCGGCGCCCTGGTCTGCTGCGGCCAGCCGATGGCCCTGCTTGCCGAGAACACCGTCGATGCCTCGAAAGAGAAGCACGTGCCGGTGATCGAGGTCGGCGCCGACAGCATCACCGTCAAGGTCGGCAGCGTTGCCCACCCGATGGAGGCCGCCCACTTCATCCAGTGGATCGAACTGGTCGCCGACGGCAAGGTTTACCGCCAGCAGCTGCAGCCCGGCCAGGCTCCCGAGGCGACCTTCCCGGTGGTGGCCACGCAGGTCACCGCGCGGGAGTATTGCAACCTGCACGGCCACTGGGTTTCCAGCAACTAAAAAAACTGCTGCGGAGGCCATCTGCGGCGTTGCGCGGTACTCACCCCCTCGCCTACCTTCCAGGTATGTCTCGGGGGCTGCGTTCCGTGCGCCTTGCACCTGGCCTTCCTCGCGACGTTTTTTTGTGCTGCCGGGTTACCTGAAAAAACTGCTGCGGAGGCCATCTGCGGCGTAAAGTGAAGAGGGCGGGCCCCACAGGGTCCGCCCTCGTTTTGTTCGCCCGGATGGCGGGCTAGACGAAGTCGAGCAGCTCAACCTCGAAGCACAGGGTCCTGCCGGCCAGGGGGTGGTTGCCGTCGAGGCGGACGGTGAGGTCGTTGAGCTCGGCGACGCGCATCTCGAAGGTGGTGCCGTCCGGGGTGCTGACCTGGAGGAAGTTGCCGACGGCCAGCAGGTGGTCGTCGGGGATCTGCTGGCGGCCGACCTCGACCATCATCTCCGCCAGGTGGGCGCCGTAGCCCTCCTCAGGCGGCACCTCGACGGTGCGGGTCTCCCCGGCCGCCAGGCCGATGACCGCCCGGTCGAAGCCGGCGATCACCTCGCTGGCGCCGATGGTGAACTCGAGGGGCTGGTGCCCCTCGGAGCTGTCGAAGACCGTGCCGTCGGTGAAACGGCCGATATAGTTGACGCGGACCCGGTCGCCGCTTTTGGCCTGTTGGGCGGACATGTTCATTGCTCCAGCTTGGCGGCAGCCGAGACCAGCTCGACATCGAAGACCAGCACGGCGTTGGGACCGATCACCGGGGGGGCGCCGGCTTCGCCGTAGGCCAGCGCGGCAGGGACGAAGAGCTGCCACTGGGCGCCTTCCTTCATCAGCGGCAGGGCCTCGGTCCAGCCGGGGATGACGCCGTCCACCGGCAGCACCACCGGTTCGCCGCGCTCGTAGGAGCTGTCGAACTCGGTGCCGTCGATCAGCTTGCCGCGGTAGTGGACGGTGACCAGGGCGTCGGCCTTGGGCTGCGGGCCGCTCCCCTCGGCGACGACCTTGTACTGCAGGCCGCTCTCGCGCACCACCACCCCCGGCTCCTTGGCGTTCTTGGCCAGGAACTCGGTGCCGGCGGCCAGGTTGGCCGCAGCCAGCTCCTTCTGTTTGGCCTCCTGGCGGGCGCCCATCTGCTCGCGGAAGGCCTTGACCTCGGCGGTCATCTCTTCATCGGTCAGGAGCGGCTTGGCGCTCCCCAGCCCGTCGCGCACCCCGGCCATCAGGGCGGCGGTGTCGACGTCGACCTCCTGGCCGAGGAAGTCGCGGCCGATGTTCAGGCCGATGGTGTAGCTGATGCGCTCTTTGGGGGTTTCCAGTTTGACCGCTGCCTCTTTGGGGGTGCAGCCGGCCCCCAGAGCGGCAAGCAGCAGGGTGGTGGTCAAGGTCAGGGTCAGGGTCGGCTTCTTCATCGTGAGTCCTTTTCAAAAACCGGGAATGAGTAAAAGAAAAGCATACCGTTCACTCCCCGCCGCTGTCAAATCCCTCCGCACAAAAACACCGCGCCGCGCGCCTTGACCTTTTCGGCGGATTGCGCGAAAGTCCATTAGTTAACTACACTTCACGGGAAGGGGGAGGCGGTCGCCGGAGGGGGTAAGCACTTGCGGCCGCGACCATGTTATGACCCGCAAAACCGCACTGATCACCGGGATCACCGGGCAGGACGGCGCCTATCTGGCCGAGTTCCTGCTCAAAAAAGGCTACATCGTCCATGGCGTCAAGCGCCGCGCCTCGCTCTTCAACACCGACCGCATCGATCACCTCTATCAGGACCCGCACGTCGAGGGGCGCAGCCTGATCCTTCACTACGGCGACCTCACCGACTCCACCAACCTGATCCGCATCATCCAGCAGGTGCAGCCCGACGAACTCTACAACCTGGCGGCGCAGTCGCACGTGGCGGTCTCCTTCGAGACCCCCGAGTACACCGCCAACTCCGACGCGCTGGGGACGCTGCGCCTGCTCGAGGCGCTGCGCATCCTCGGCCTGGAGCGCAAGACCCGCTTCTACCAGGCCTCGACCTCGGAACTCTACGGGCTGGTGCAGGAGGTGCCGCAGAGCGAGACCACCCCCTTCTACCCGCGCTCACCGTATGCTGCGGCCAAGCTCTACGCCTACTGGATCACCGTCAACTACCGGGAAGCCTACGGTATGTACGCCTGCAACGGCATCCTCTTCAACCACGAGTCGCCGGTGCGCGGCGAGACCTTCGTCACCCGCAAGATCACCCGGGCCCTGGCGCGCCTCGCCCTGGGGCTGCAGGACTGCCTCT
>CAYQLP010000012.1:13247-24399 GCA_964418505.1 uncultured Geobacteraceae bacterium
CCGGCGGGATTGGGGCCATGCCCGCGATTACGTCGAGATGCAGTGGCTGATGCTCCAGCAGGAGACCCCCGAGGATTTCGTCATCGCCACCGGGCGGCAGATCAGCGTGCGCGACTTCGTGGCGACGGCGGCCGCCGAGCTGGGCATCGAGCTGGCCTGGAGCGGCGAGGGGGTCAACGAGACCGGGACGGTCCGGGCGGTGAGCGGCTTCGCCGCGGAGCACCTGAAGGTCGGCCAGACGATCGTCCGCGTCGATCCGCGCTACTTCCGCCCCACCGAGGTGGAGACGCTGCTCGGCGACCCCTCCAAGGCCAAGCGCCTGCTCGGCTGGGAGCCGAAGATCAGCGTCGAGGAGCTGGCCCGCGAGATGGTCCTGGCCGACCTCGACAACGCCCGCCGCGACGCCCTGGTCAAGAGCCACGGCTTCAAGGCCTTCGACTATCATGAATAAGGACGCGCGGATCTTCGTCGCCGGCAGCGCGGGGCTGGTCGGCTCGGCGCTGGTCCGCCGCCTGCGTGCCGGGGGCTACGCCAACCTGCTCCTCCCCGAGATCGATGCGCTCGATCTCACCGACCAGCGGGCGGTGGCGGAGTTCTTCGCCGCCGAAGAGCCCGATTACGTCTTCCTGGCCGCAGCGAAAGTCGGCGGCATCCACGCCAACGACACCTACCCGGCGGAGTTCATCCACCTCAACCTGGCGATCCAGGGCAACGTCATCCACCAGGCCTGGCGGCACGGCGTGAAGCGCCTGCTCTTCCTCGGCTCCTCATGCATCTACCCGAAGCTCTGCCCGCAGCCGATGAAGGAGGAGCACCTCCTCACCGGGCCGCTGGAGCCGACCAACGAGCCCTACGCCATCGCCAAGATCGCCGGGCTGAAGATGTGCGAGGCCTACAACCGCCAGTACGGCACGCAGTTCGTCGCCGTCATGCCGACCAACCTCTACGGCCCCGGCGACAATTTCCACCCGGAGAATGCGCACGTGCTGCCGGCCTTGATCCGCCGCTTCCATGAGGCGAAGCTGGCCGGGGCGGAGCAGGTTGTCGTATGGGGGACGGGGACGCCGCGCCGCGAGCTGCTCTATGTCGACGACATGGCCGACGGCTGCCTGCACGTCATGGAACTGGATGAGGCGACCCTCAAGGAGCACCTGCTCAGCTACCCGCGGCCGTGCTTCGTCAACCTGGGCACCGGGGTCGACGTGAGCATCCGCGAGCTGGCCGAGACGGTCAAGGAGGTGGTCGGCTTCGCCGGCGAGCTCTGTTTCGACGCCAGCAAGCCGGACGGCACGCCGCGCAAGCTCCAGGACGTCTCCCGGATCAACGCGCTCGGCTGGCGGGCACGCACCCCGCTGCGCGAAGGGCTCGAGCGGACCTGCCGGTGGTATGTGGAGCGGCGGTGACGGGTGACGGGCAAACCTCCGTCAGGGCCTGCGGCGGCAAACAGGTAACAGGTGACGAGTTTGCTCTGTGGTGTATATGATGGTAATATACAAAAAATGATTGACTGGACGCTGGTCAACGGCTTCGAGTGGGATGCCGGCAACGCCCGCAAGATTGCTGAAAAGCATACGGTCAGTCAGGCGCAGGCTGAAGAGGTCTTCTTCAATCAGCCCCTGCTGGTCCTTGCCGACACCGGTCACAGCCAGGAAGAGGCCCGCTATCACGCCCTGGGGAGGACCGACGGCTTTCGCCTGCTGCACATCACTTTCACCCTGCGTTCCCAGGGTACGCTGATCCGGGTGATTTCTGCACGGGACATGCATCGCAAGGAAAGGCTGATCTATGCACAAGGCCAGGAAAATCCCCAAGTTCACGAGTGAAGCCGAAGAGCGGGCCTTCTGGGAAAGTCATGACTCCGCCGATTTCGTCGATTGGCGGACGGCACGGCCGGTGGCCCTCCCCAACCTCAAGCCCTCGACCCGGACCATCTCGCTGCGTCTCCCTGAAACACTCCTCGAGCGCATCAAGATCGAAGCGAACCGGCGCGACATTCCCTACCAGTCACTGATCAAAGCCTGGCTGGCCGAAGATGTCGAAGCCCGCCGGCATTCCTGAACACACCAGACCGCCAGACGTAGGCAAGGGGGGGGCATGATTGTTCCGGTGATTCTTTCCGGGGGGGCCGGGACGCGGCTGTGGCCGCTGTCGCGCGAGCTCTACCCCAAGCAGCTGCTGCCTTTGGCCGGGGAGCAGACCATGCTCCAGGAGACGGTCGGACGGCTGGCCGGTCTCCCCGATCTGGGGGCGCCGCTGGTGGTCTGCAACGAGAACCACCGCTTCATGGTCGCCGAGCAGCTGCGCCGCATCGGCCGCGAGGCGGCGGCTATCCTCCTCGAGCCGGTGGGGCGCAACACCGCCCCGGCGGCGGCGCTGGCGGCGCTCAGGGCGGTGGCCGCTGGGGACGACCCGCTCCTGCTGCTTCTGCCGGCCGACCACCTGATCAAGCGCCCCGAGGCCCTGTGCCGCGCCGTGACGGCGGCGGTGCCCCTGGCGGAAGCCGGGCGCCTGCTGACCTTCGGCATCGTTCCGGCCGGTCCCGAGACCGGCTACGGCTACATCCGCGCCGACAAGAGTTCCGATCTGGCCGCCAACCTCGCCCCTCCCGTTGCGGAACTGGCGCCTCCCGCCTTCCCGGTCTACCCGGTGGCCGAGTTCGTCGAGAAGCCCGACCGGGCCACCGCCGAGGGCTACGTGGCGAGCGGCGCCTACTACTGGAACAGCGGCATGTTCCTCTTCAGGGCTTCGGTCTTTCTCGCCGAGCTGGAACGGCTGGCCCCGGCCATGCTGGCGGCCTGCCGGCGGGCGCTGGCCGGGGCGGCGGCGGACCTCGACTTCGTGCGCCTCGAGGCGGCGGCCTTCGCCGCCTGCCCGGCGGACTCGATCGACTACGCGGTGATGGAGAAGACCGCGGCGGCGGCGGTGGTGCCGCTGGACGCCGGGTGGAGCGACGTCGGCTCCTGGGCGGCGCTGTGGGAGACCGGCGAGCAGGACGGCGACGGCAACGTGATCAGCGGCGACGTGCTGACCCACGACGCCTGCAACTGCTACCTCTATGCCTCGACCCGCCTGCTGGCGGCGGTGGGGGTCGAGGGGCACGTGGTGGTCGAGACCGGCGACGCCGTGCTGGTGGCTCCCAAGGAACGCGTCCAGGAGGTCAAGGCGATCGTCGAGCGGCTGAAGAAGGACGGCCGCGACGAGGCGCTGCTCCACCGCCGGGTCAACCGGCCGTGGGGGAGCTACGAGTGCATCGACGCCGCCGAGCGCTTCCAGGTCAAGCGCATCACCGTCAATCCCGGGGCGACCCTGTCGCTGCAGATGCATCACCACCGCGCCGAGCACTGGGTGGTGGTCAAGGGGACGGCGCGGGTGACGCGCGGCGACGAGGTGCTGACCGTGGCCGAGAACGAATCGACCTATATCCCCCTGGGCGTCAGCCACCGCCTGGAAAACCCGGGGAAGATTCCCCTGGAGCTGATCGAGGTGCAGTCGGGGAGCTACCTCGGGGAGGATGACATCGTCCGCTTCGAGGACAACTACGGGCGGGCCGGATGACGCTGACCTGTTTCAAAGCCTACGACATCCGCGGGCGGCTGGGGGCGGAGCTGAACGAAGAGATCGCCGGGCGGATCGGCCGGGCCTTCGCCGCCTTTCTCGCCCCGCGCCGGGTGGTGGTCGGCCGCGATGTGCGGCTGTCGAGCGAAGCGCTGTGCGCGGCGCTCGCCGAGGGACTGGCGGCCGGCGGTGCCGATGTCGTCGACCTCGGTCTGTGCGGGACCGAGGAGATCTACCACGCGACCTTCGCCGGCGGCTTCGACGGCGGCATCGTCGTCACCGCCAGCCACAACCCGCTCGACTACAACGGCATGAAGCTGGTCCGCAGCGGGGCGCAGCCGATCAGCGGCGACAGCGGCCTCGACGCCATCCGTGCCTTGGCCGAGGGTGGGGATTTTCCGCCGGCGCCCCGCCGGGGCACCATCACCCCCGGCAGTTTTCGCGCCGAATACATCCGCCATCTGCTCGGCTACGTCGACAGCGCCGCCCTCCGCCCGCTCAAGATCGTCGTCAATGCCGGCAACGGCTGCGCCGGGCCGGTGATCGACGCGCTGGCCCCGCGGCTGCCGATCGAATTCATCCGCGTCCACCACCAGCCGGACGGCACCTTCCCCCACGGCATCCCCAACCCGCTGCTGCCCGAGAACCGGGCGGCCACCGCCGAGGCCGTGCGCGCCCACGGCGCCGACCTCGGCCTGGCCTGGGACGGCGACTTCGACCGCTGCTTCTTCTTCGACGAGTGCGGGGAGTTCATCGAGGGCTACTACGTGGTCGGGCTGCTGGCCGCGGCCTTCCTCGCCCGGCACCCCGGGGCGCGGATCATTCACGACCCGCGGCTGACCTGGAACACCGTGGAGATTGTCGGTGCCGCCGGCGGCACGGCGGTGATGAGCAAGACCGGCCACGCCTTCATCAAGGAGCGCATGCGCGCCGAGGACGCGGTCTACGGCGGCGAGATGAGCGCCCATCACTATTTCCGCGATTTCGCCTACTGCGACAGCGGGATGATCCCCTGGCTGCTGGTCCTCGAGCTGCTGAGCCGCAGCGGCCGGCCGCTGTCGGCGCTGGTCGGCGAGCGCCTGGCAGCCTTCCCGTGCAGCGGCGAGCTCAACCGGCGAGTTGCCGACCCGGCCGCCCTGCTGGCCGCCGCGCAGGCCCGCTACGCTCCGGGAGCCCTGGCGGTGGACCGCACCGACGGGCTGAGCATGGAGTTTCCCGCCTGGCGCTTCAACCTGCGCTGCTCGAATACCGAGCCGGTGGTCCGCCTGAATGTCGAGGCGCGCGGCGACGCGGCGCTGATGCAGGCGAAGACCGCCGAGCTGCTGGCCCTGGCCGACGCTTTCCCCGCCCCCTGATTTCCCTTTTGTTTCAAGTTCAGGTTGTGTAGAGGCCGACGCGCAGCCCGCCGTTGTTGAGGAGGGCGAGTTCGCGCAGGTGCAGCCCGGTGACTTTGGCCAGGGCCGGGTCGGGGCAGAGGAAGGCCAGCTGCCGGTCCGGATAGGCGTGCCGCAGGTCGCGGCCGAAGCGGGCATACCAGGCCGCCAGGTCGGTGCCGGCGGCGAGGCGCTTGCCGTAGGGGGGGTTGCAGACCGCCAGCCCGCCGCCGGGCTGGACCGGCAGTTCGGCCAGGGGGGCGTGGCGGAGGGTGACCAGTTCCGCCAGCCCGGCGCGCTCGAGGTTGGCGCGGGCGGCGGCGAGCGATTCAGCGGCGGCATCGCTGCCGGTGATCTCGACCGGGCAGGGCTGCTCGGCGGCACGGGCCTCGCGGCAGAGCTCGGCCCACAGCCCGGGGCGCCACCCCGGCCAGTGCATGAAGGCGAACTCGCGCTCCAGCCCCGGCGCCCGGCCGGTGGCCAGCAGAGCCCCCTCGAGGAGGAGGGTGCCGGTCCCGCACAGCGGGTCGGCCAGCGGCCGGTCGCCGTGCCAGCCGAGCAGGGCGAGCACCCCGGCGGCCAGGGTCTCGCGCAGCGGCGCCGCCGCCACGCTGGTGCGCTGGCCGCGGCGGTGCAGCAGCTCCCCGGAGCAGTCCACCGACAGCTCGACGAGGTCGTCGACGATCCGCGCCAGGATCAGCTGGCCTCCTTCGGCGGCGTCCGGTGCCGGGGCCCCCAGGGCTTGGCCGGCCGCCTCGCGCAGGGTCGCCTCGACCCTTTCCGTATGCATCAGCCGCGAGGTGCGGCAGGTGACGCGGCAGCGCAGCGGCGTGCCGGGGCGCAGGAAGGCCCCCCAGGGGAGGCGGGCGGCGCGGCGGTAGAGCTCGGGGAAGTCGCGGCAGCGGAAGGTGCCGAGGCGCACCACCAGGCGGCTGGCGATGCGGGCGTGCAGGCTGGCCCGGTAGAGGTCGGCGAGCCGGCCGCGCCAGGCCGCCCCGCCGGTGACGGCGGCGACCTCGGCCAGGCCGAGCGCGGCGAGTTCTGCAGCGCAGGCGCACTCCAGGCCGGGGGCGGCGATGGCGAAGAATTCGGCGGTTTGCCGGTGGTCCATGAGTGCTCCAGGGTCAGGCGCTAAATTAGCGGTTGGCAGTGGGCCGGGAAACGGTATAATAGCGCAATTTTGTTCGGGGAGGTCTGCTTTATGTCACGACGTTCGCTGGTGATCCTGGTGGTGCTGCTGGTGGCGATGCCCGGGGTGCTCTACGCCCGCTGGCTGAAGGACAAGGTCTACCTGCAGACCGAAGCGGTCGGCGCGGTGGAGTTCAGCCACGATGTCCACCTCGAGGCGGTCGGCCGCAACTGCCCGACCTGCCACAATCAGGTCTACAATATCGCCGTCAAGCGCAACCCGGCCTTCACCATGAAGGAGATGGAGGAGGGGAAGGCCTGCGGCGTCTGCCACAACGGCGAGATGGCCTTTACCGTCAAGGAAAACTGCGTCACCTGCCACAAGAACGGCGACATGAACTACGAGACCGACGCCGGGGCGGTGAAGTTCAGCCACGAGGTGCACACCGGGCTGTTCGGCTGCGATTCCTGCCACGCCGGGATCTTCAAGGCCGCCCGCGGGGTCAATGCCGCGACCATGGAGCAGATGGAGGGGGGCGCCTCCTGCGGTGCCTGCCACGACGGCTCGACGGCCTTCTCGGTCAAGGACGAGGAGTACTGCGCCAGCTGCCACGCCATGTAGCCGCTGCCGCCATCATTTTGGGAACGCAAAGGCCGCGCCTCCGGGCGCGGCCTTGATTTTTTGGCGGGGCCGGGTGGCCCGCGCCGGGATCAGGAATAGCTGAAGGTCAGCTGCCCGTCGCGGCTGCCGATGGCGACCCGGCCGCCGGCGCTCAGGCGGCCGAAGAGGATCTCGTCGGCGAGGACGTTGCCGATCTCGTTTTCGATCAGCCGGGCCAGGGGGCGGGCGCCGAAGCGCGGGTCGTAGCCGCGCCGGGCCAGGTCGGCGCGGGCGGCGGCGCTCAGGGTCACGCTGACCTTGCGTTCGCCGAGGGACTGGCGCAGGCGGGCGACGAACTTGTCGACCACCCGCTCCATGACTGTTTCGTCGAGGGGGTTGAAGGCAATCACCGCGTCGAGGCGGTTGCGGAACTCGGGGGCGAAGGTCCGCTCCACCGCCTGGCCGCCGCCCCCCGGCAGGCGCTCGCCGAAACCGATCACGCTGCCGCTCAGTTCGCGGGCGCCGACGTTGCTGGTCATGATCAGCACCACGCTGCGGAAGTCCGCGGCCCGCCCGCTGTTGTCGGTGAGGGTGCCGTGGTCCATGACCTGGAGGAGGATGTTGAAGATGTCCGGGTGGGCCTTCTCGATTTCGTCGAGGAGCAGTACCGCGTAGGGGTGGCGGATCACCGCGTCGGTCAAAAGCCCCCCCTGGTCGAAGCCGACGTAGCCGGGGGGCGAGCCGATCAGCCGCGACACGGCGTGCTTCTCCATGTACTCGCTCATGTCGAAGCGCAGGAACTCGACGCCGAGCTGCTCGGCGAGCTGGCGGGCGACCTCGGTCTTGCCGACCCCGGTGGGGCCGGTGAAGAGGAAGCAGCCGGTGGGCTTCTCCGGGCGGTTGAGCCCGGCGCGGGCGCGGCGGATCGCCTGGCAGAGGCGCTCGATGGCCTGATCCTGGCCGAAGACCTGACCCTTGAGCCCCTGGTCGAGGCGACGCAGGCGCTGGCGGTCGGCGCGGGCCATGGTCCGCGCCGGGATGCGCGCCATGCCGGCCACCACCGCCTCGATGTCGGCGACGCCGATCAGCGCCTTGGGGCGGGGATGGAGGCGCAGGCGGGCGCCGGCCTCGTCGAGGACGTCGATGGCCTTGTCGGGGAGGCGGCGGAAGTTGATGTGGCGGGCGGAGAGCTCGGCGGCGGCCTCGAGGGCCGCGGCGCTGTAGCGCACCCCGTGGTGCTCCTCGTAGCTCTTCTTGAGCCCGCGCAGGATCTCGACGGTCTCGGCCACCGAGGGCTCGGCGATGTCGATCTTCTGGAAGCGCCGGGAGAGGGCGCGGTCCTTCTCGAAGAGGTTGCGGTACTCGTCGTAGGTGGTCGAGCCGATGCAGCGCAGCTCGCCGGTGGAGAGCGCCGGCTTGAGGAGGTTGGCGGCGTCCAGGGAACCGCCGCTGGTCGCCCCGGCGCCGACCAGGGTGTGGATTTCGTCGATTACCAGGATCGCCTGCGGGCGCTTGTGCAGGGCGTTGAGAACCGCCTTGAGGCGTTCCTCGAAGTCGCCGCGGTACTTGGTGCCGGCCAACAGGGCGCCGAGGTCGAGGGCGAAGAGCTCGGCGCTTTTCAGCGGCTCGGGGACGCGACCGTCGCGCAGGCACAGGGCCAGCCCCTCGGCGATGGCGGTCTTGCCGACCCCCGGCTCGCCGACCAGCACCGGGTTGTGCTTGCGGCGCCGGCACAGGACCTGGATGGTCCGCTCCAGCTCCCCCTGGCGGCCGATCAGCGGGTCGAGCCGGCCGTCGCGGGCCCGGGCGATCAGGTCGACGGTGTAGGCGGCCAGCGGATCGACGCGCTTGGCCGGCTTGTCGGCCGGCGGCGGCTGCTTGGTCTGCTCGGCCGGGTCCCCCGGCGGGGCGGCGGCCTCGGTGCGGGGCGCCTTGGCGATGCCGTGGGCGATGTAGTTGAGGATGTCGAGGCGGGTCACCCCTTCGCCCTGGAGGAGGCGGGCGGCCTGGGAGTGCTCCTGGCCGGCGATGGCGGCGAGGACGTCGCCGAGGCCGATCTCCTGTTTGCCGGCGGCGTGCATGTGGGCGACGGTGCGCTGCAGCAGGCGCTGCAGGCCGACGGTCTGCTCGGGGATGCTCTCCTCGGCGCGGTCGAGGGACTCGAGGTGCTCGCTGAGGTAGCCGTCGAGCTCGAGGCGCAGGCGGGCCGGGTCGCCGCCGCAGGCCGCCACCACCTCCTGGCCGGTCTCCTCGCAGAGGATGGCGAAGAGCACGTGCTCGGTGGTGAGGAACTCGTGGCGGCGGCGCTGGGCTTCGCGCACCGCCAGGGAGAAGGCGATCTGGACATCCTGGTTGAACATGGTCTTAAGTCCGGTCGAGGGTGCAGCGCAGGGGGTAGCCCTGGCTGCGGGCCAGGCTGTGCACCCGGGCGAGCTTGGTTTCGGCTACCTCGAAGGGGAAGACCCCGCAGCGGCCGATCCCCTTGAAGTGAATGTGCAGCATGATGCGATTGGCCTCGGTGGGGGGCAGGTGGAAAACCGCCTCGAGCACTTCGACAACGAACTCCATGGTGGTGTAGTCGTCGTTGTGCATCAGCACCTGGTAAAGCGGAGGCTGCCGGGTCTCTCCCCGGTCGGCGGCTTTCGGTGCGCTCTGGCGGTCGGTGCGGGTGCGCGGCACAGCGGCTCCTTGCTGAGGATTTCGTCGAACTATAGCACATCGCCCCTTGCGCTGTCATCGCCCGCCCCGCCACGCCCTTGAGTGCGCCGCGCTGCTCCCTTATAATGACCGACCGGCCCCACGGGGCCGATTCCAGCCGGGAGGCCAGTCGATGATCACTCATGTCGTTCTTTTCAAGTTCAAGCCAGAAACCACCGAGGCCGAGGCCGCCGCACTGGATGCCGCGCTCAAGGGGCTGCCGGCGCTGATTGCCGAAGTCCGCGAGTTCCGCGTCGGCCGCGACGTGATCCGCTCCGAGCGCTCCTACGACCTTGGTCTGGTCTCGACCTTCGCCGACCTCGACGCTCTGCAGGCTTACCAGGTCCACCCCGACCACCAGGCGGTGGTCCGGCAGGTGCGGGCCCTCTGCTCAGGCGTGGTCGCGGTCGATTTCAACGAATGAGCGAGCGCGAGGGGGTCATCACCTTCGCCCTCGACTTCACTTCTGCGCCGCCCCCGGATGACGGGCGGCTGGCCGAACTGGAGGGCTGGCGCACGCTGCTGCGCCGCCTCGGTCTGCTCGGCCAGGACCCCGCGCGCTACCAGGGCCTGGGCTTCGGTAACCTGAGCTGCCGGGCCGGCGCGGGCGATCGCTTCATCATCAGCGGCACGCAGACCGGCGGGCTCGAGCGCCTGGGCCCAGAGCACTGGACCACGGTGACGGAGTGCCGCCCCGAGGCCAACCGGGTGGCGGCGTGCGGGCCGCTGCCCCCCTCTTCGGAGGCGCTCTCCCACGGCGTTCTCTACCGGGCCGACCCGTGCATCGACTGGGTCATGCACCTGCACAGCCCGGAGCTCTTTGCCGCCGCCGGGCGGCTCGGACTGCCGGTGTCCGACCCTGCGGCCCCCTACGGTTCGCCGGCCATGGCCGCCGAGATCGCCCGCCTGGCGCCGCTGGCCGGCTGGCCCGGGCTGCTGGTCATGGGCGGCCACGAGGACGGCGTCCTCGCCTTCGGCGCCGCGGCCGATGCGGTGGGTGGGCGGGTGGTGAGCGCCCTGGCCGCCGCCCTGGCCGGCTAAGCCCCTGGAGCCGCCTATGGAACTGGTGACTTTGCTGAGCGCTTTTTTCGCCCTGCTCGCCGCGCTCTTTGCCGCCCTGGCCTGGCGCGCCGCCGCCCGCGGTGATGCCGGCGAACAGTTGACCCGCCGGGCCGCCGAGCTCGAGCGGGCGGTGCGCGACGAGGCCGCACTGGGCCGCCGCGAGCAGGCCGCGGCCCTCGAGGCGCTGCGCGAAGCGCTGGTTCGCGAGGCCCGGGCCGGCCGCGAGGAGGGGGCCGCCGGGCAGCGGCGCTTCGAGACCGCCCTGGCGGCCAAGCTCGACGAGCTGGCCCGCCAGCAGCAGGAGCAGGCCGAGCGCCTGCGTGAGCGGGTCCAGGAGCGCCTCGAGACGCTGCAGGCCGGCAACGACCAGCGCCTGGCCAAGATGCAGGAGATGGTCGAGGAGAAGCTGCAGAAGACCCTGGAAAGCCGCCTCGGCGAGTCCTTCCGCCAGGTCTCCGAGCGCCTCGAGCAGGTCCACAAAGGGCTCGGCGAGATGCAGTCGCTGGCCAGCGGGGTCGGCGACCTCAAGCGCACCCTCTCCAACATCAAGACCCGCGGCACCTGGGGGGAGTACCAGCTCGGCAGCCTCCTCGAGCAGGTCCTGGCCCCCGGCCAGTACGAGGCCAACGTCCGCGTCAACCCGCGCAGCGCCGAGGTGGTCGAGTTTGCCATCCGCCTCCCCGGGCAGGACGACGGCCCGGTGTGGCTGCCGATCGATGCCAAGTTCCCCGTCGAG
>CAYQLP010000012.1:24409-40928 GCA_964418505.1 uncultured Geobacteraceae bacterium
GGACTACCTCAAGCTGCAGGAGGCGGCGGAGCGCAGCGACGCGGCGGCGGTGGATGGCGCCCGCACCCAGCTCCTCAACCGCGTGCGCGGCTGCGCCCGCGAGGTGGCCGACAAGTACGTCTGCCCGCCGCACACCACCCCCTTCGCGATCATCTTCCTCCCCACCGAGGGGCTCTACGCCGAGGTGGCCCGCGCCCCGGGGCTGATTGAAACGCTGCAGCGCGACCACCGCATCACTCTGACCGGGCCGAGCACCCTGCTCGCCCACCTCACCGCCCTGCAGATGGGCTTCCGCACCCTGGCCATCCAGCAGCGCTCGGCGGAGGTATGGACCACCCTCGGCGCGGTCAAGAGCGAGTTCGGCAAGTTCGGCGTGGCCCTGCAGGCGGTCAAGAAGAAACTCGAGGAGGCCCACGGCAAGATCGAGCAGACCGAGGTCCGCCAGCGCGCCGTGGACCGCCGCCTGCGCGCCGTCGAGGAACTCCCCGAGGCCGAGGCGTCCCGCCTGCTCGGCACCGCGGCGGCGGAGTCCAGCGACGATGCGGAGGAGGGCGGGTAGGGGGCGCCCTTTACACCCCGCCATCCGGCAACTATAGTGTCAGTGAAGGGCGCAGCCTCCTGCCGCGCCCGACTGACACCAAGGAGATTCTCATGTACCGATTGATCCTGCTGCTGTGCACCGCCGCCCTGCTTCTTCCCGGCTGCGGCTATAACGATATCCAGACCAACGAATAGGCGGTCTTCCGCGCCTGGGCCGACGTCGAGGCCAGCTACCAGCGCCGCGCCGACCTGATTCCCAACCTGGTGGCCACCGTCAAGGGCTACGCCGCCCACGAGCAGCAGACCCTGCAGGCGGTCACCGAGGCTCGCGCCCGGGTCGGCCAGGTCAGCCTGACGCCGAAGGAACTCGGCAACAGCGCGCGGGTCGCCGACTTCCAATCCGCCCAGGGGAACCTCTCCGGGGCCCTGTCGCGGCTGCTGGTGGTGGCGGAGAACTATCCGGACCTCAAGGCCAACCAGAATTTCCGCGATCTCCAGCACCAGCTCGAGGGGACCGAGAACCGCATCAATGTCGCCCGTCAGCGCTACAACGAGACGGTGCAGGTCTTCAACAGCTCGATCCGCATCTTCCCCAACAGCCTGACCAACAACCTGCTCCTCAAGCTCGAGCGCAAGGAGCCCTTCAAGGCCGAGGCCGGCGCCGCCACCGCGCCCCAGGTCAAATTCTAGTGCCCCTGCGTCGATTCCTCCTCCTCCTGCTCTGCCTGCTGGTCACGGCGGTGACGGCGGTGACGGCCCTTGCCGCCCCCGCCGTGCCGGCGGCGCGCGGTTACGTCAACGACTACGCCGGCCTGCTCTCGCCGGCGACCCGCAGCCAGCTCGAAGGCTTCCTCGCCGACTTCCGGCGCAGCGATGGCACGCAGATCGCCGTCCTCACCGTCCCCTCCCTGGAGGGGGAGGACCTGGAGGGCTACTCGATCCGCGTCGCCCAGGCCTGGGGGGTCGGCCGGAAAAAGGAGGACAACGGGGCGCTGCTGCTGGTGGCCAAGGCGGAGCGCGCGGTGCGCATCGAGGTCGGCTACGGCCTGGAGGAGCGCCTCACCGACCTGTTGGCCGGGCGGATCGTCGACCAGGAGATCCTGCCGCGCTTCAAACAGGGGGATTTCGATGGCGGGGTCAGCGCCGGCGTGCAGGCCATTACCGCGGCGGTGCGCGGCGCCTACCACGGCGATGAGCCCCGGACCCGGCGCAGCCAGCGCTCCCCGGTCGGCGGGCTGATCTGGCTGCTCTTCCTTGCCCCGGCCCTGCTGCGCCTCTTCGCCGGCGGCGGGCGCGGCCGGCGCGGCGGCTTCTACATGGGCGGCGGCGGCTTCTACATGGGCGGCGGCGGCTTCGGCGGGGGAGGGGGCGGCGGTGGCGGTTTCGGGGGCTTCGGCGGCGGCGGTTTCGGCGGCGGCGGGGCTTCGGGGAGGTGGTAATGGCTAAAGCCGCGACCTTTTTCAGTGCTGCGGAACGGGAACGCATCGAAACGGCGGTGCGTGCCGCCGAACTGCGCACCAGCGGCGAGATCGTGCCGTTGGTGGTCGACGCCGCCCACAACTATCCGCGCGCCGAGATTCTCGGCGGCGGGCTGCTGTCCCTGGCTCTGGCGGCCAACCTGGCCTGGTGGCTCTACGCCGGCTCGCTGGCGGTTTTTCTCGCCATCTTCCTGGCTGCGGTCTGGCCGTGCCGCTGGCTGCTGCGCTTTTCGCCGCCGCTGCTGCGCTTGCTCATCCACCCCGCCGAGATCGACGCCGAGGTCGCCGAGCGGGCCAAGAGCGCCTTCCTGGACCACAACCTGCACCGCACCGTCGAGGGGACCGGGATCCTCCTTCTCATCTGCCTCTTCGAGCGCCGCGTCCAGGTGCTGGCCGACGCCGGCATCCACCACGCCGTCCCTCCCGCGACCTGGCAGGAACTCGCCGACCAGATCACCGCCGGCATCTGCCAGGGGCGGACCTGCGATGCCCTGTGCGCGGCCATTGAGCGCTGCGGCGAGCTGCTCGCCGGGAACTTCCCGCCGCGGGACGATGACACGGACGAACTGCCAAATTTGATTACCGGGGGCTGAGCCTAAAGCACCACCTCGATCAGCCCTCCCGTCCTGACCTCCCGCTCCGTCACCACCGTCTTTACGGCGTAAGCCTCCACTCCGCCGGCCACCGCTTCGCGCAACAGCCGCCCGTACTGCGGGTCGATGGCGTCGGCGGGGGCGAAAGTGTCGGCCTGGCGCTGGACCAGGAAGAGGATGGCCGCCCGCCACCCCTCGCCCTTCGCCTGCAGCAACTCGCGCAGGTGCTTCTGCCCCCGCTCGGTGACCGCGTCGGGGAAGCAGGACACCCCCGGTGCGCACAGCAGGGTGACGTTCTTGACCTCGAGCAAGGTGCGCTCGGCACCGCGCTCGACGAGAAAATCGAAGCGGCTCGCCCCCCAGGGGAACTCCGGGCGCACCGTGCCGCCGGCAAAGGGCTCGAGGGTGCCGTTGCGCAGGGCCTCCTCCACCACCCGGTTGGCGCGCTGGGTGTTGACGTCGGCCCACTCCCCGTCGACCTCGACCAGTTCCCAGGTGTAGGGGAGCTTGCGCGCCGGGTTGGCGCTGGTCGACAGCAGGACGCGGTGGCCGGGGACGGCGCACTGCCGCATGCTGCCGGTGTTGGGGGTGTGGGCGGTGACCAGACGGCCATCGTCGAGTTCGACCTCGGCGAAGAAGCGCTGGTAGCGGCGCACCAGACGGCCGGGGAGCAGGGGGTGGGGCAGGTGCATGGGCGGTCTCCGGGTTGACGACGATCACTGATTTTGTTACACGGCTTCATCAAAAAGTCTCGGGAAATCTGGAGAAACGAACCAAAGCCAGCGATGTTGCGTCTTGGCATTCCGGGCGAGTTCGAGAGGCCCTAACCTCTCAGGAGCTGACGGGGCGATACTGTCTCGCTTCTCGAAGAATACTCGAAATTTCGCCGGCCCGCCGCTCAGTTCAAACGCGTCAGCCGAAAATGCATTGCACAATCCTCCTTTCAGCGATACACTTGGAAGTACAAAAGGAGGTACGACCAATGCAGCGAGTGCCTAAAATCATCCCCATCTCGGATCTCCGCCAGGACGCCAGCGGCGTCATCAAAAGCGTATCGGCCTCACGTGACCCGCTGTTCATTACGCAGCGCGGAAGGGCTACCGCAGTCATGGTCAGCATGAAGGAATATGAGCATACGCAGCATGAACTTGAAATTTTGAGACTGCTTGCCCGCGGCGAGAAGGAAATCGAGGCTGGAATTGGTTTCAGCTTGGAAGAAGTGATGGCCGAAGCCGACGCCTTGCTCGCAGAAAAACCATGAAGATCATCTTTGCTCCATCGGCCCGTGAACAATATCTGAAGGCACTAGCCTACATCCGTCGCGACAAACCTTCTGCGGCGGTTTCTTTTCGGCAAAAAGCCGAGAGAGTGCTTTCGTGCCTCTGTGACTATCCGGAGTCCGGGCGGATCCTCCCGGAATTCTCGGACAGTCACTACCGTGAGGTGATTGTTGCACCTTATCGATTTTTCTATCGAAGCAAAGAAGGGGTGGTATGGGTTGTGGCCGTCTGGCACGGAGCGCAGATGCCCGAAGAGCCGTCAGAAGAATCGGCTAAAAAGCCGCCGAGCTGACGGATTATACGGCCTTGCTTCTCGAAAGGTACGCAGCCGTTCGGTCTTTCGCTGGTCCGCGGCTTAGCTCAAGGTGCTAAGCCGCTAAACCCATAGCATGCCATTTGGCGCTTGCTCCCATTTCGGGAGCGAGGTATACTTCCTCCATGCGCGTCATATCTCGCAAGACTCTCCGCGAATTCTGGGACCGGCATCCGGACGCACGTCAGCCGCTGCAGGCATGGTATGACGACGTCAGGCATGCCGAATGGAGGTCTCCGGCAGACATCAAAGAGGCTTATCGCAACGCCAGCTTTCTGGCCAACAACCGGGTCGTCTTCAATATCAAAGGCAACAGTTACCGGCTCATCGTCGCGGTCCAGTACGTCCACGGCATCTTGTATATCCGTTTTGTCGGTACGCACAGGGACTACGACAAGATTGACGCGGCGACGATCTGAATGGAGGAATCCATGGAAATCAAACCCATAAAAACCGAAACCGACTATCAGACCGCGTTGGCAGAGATCGAAAAGTTGTTCGATGCCGCTCCCGATACGCCCGAAGGAGATCGGCTGGAAGTGCTTGTGACCCTAGTCGAAGCCTACGAGGAGAAGCACCACAGCATCCCCAGGCCCGATCCAATCGAGGCCATTCTGTACCACATGGAAAGCCGGGGGCTTACCCGGCGAGATCTACAATCGTATATCGGCAGCCGGGCGCGTGTTTCCGAGGTGCTAAATCGGAAACGCCCGTTGACCATGGAAATGATCCGTAATCTTCATAAAGGGTTGGGGATTCCGGCAGAAGTACTCATTCAGCCCTATCACACGTTCAAAGACGCGGCTTAAGAAACGACAGGCAGACTTGTTCCACACCCAAACCGACGGGAAAAATGGCCCTGATCTCCCTCAACAACCTGACCCTGGCCTTCGGCGGCCCACCGCTGTTGGATGGCGTCGATCTGCAGATCGAGCCTGGCGAGCGCCTGTGCCTGCTCGGCCGCAACGGCAGCGGCAAGTCGACGCTCCTCAAGGTCCTGGCCGGTCAGCTTCCCGCCGACAGCGGCGAGATCCACCGCCGCCAGGGGTTCAAGGTGGCGCTGGTCGACCAGGAAGTCCCCCCGGGGCTTGCGGGGAGCGTCTTCGCCATCGTCGCCGCCGGGCTGGGCGAGGCGGCGCGCCTGCTCGATCAGTACCACGAGCTGGCCCGCGCGCTGGCCGCGGGTGACGCCGCCGGGCGCCTGGGCGAACTGGAGGAACTCCAGCACCGCCTCGAGGCCGGCGGGGCGTGGACGTTGCACCAGGAGGTGGAACGGGTCTTAAGCCACCTGCGCCTCGACGCCGACGCCCGCTTCGAGGAGCTCTCCGGCGGCACCCGGCGGCGGGTGCTGCTGGCCCGTGCCCTGGTCGGCGACCCCGACCTGCTGCTCCTCGACGAGCCGACCAACCACCTCGACATCGACACCATCCTGTGGCTCGAGGACTTCCTCCTCCGCCGCGTCAGGACCCTGGTCTTCGTTACCCACGACCGCGCCTTCGCCCGCCGCCTGGCCAACCGCATCGCCGAGCTCGACCGCGGCCGCCTCTACGCCTTCGCCTGCGGCTACGACCAGTTCGTCGAGCGCCGCGAGGCCCTGCTCGAGGCGGAGGTCGCCCGCCGCGCCCTCTTCGACAAGAAGCTGGCCGCCGAGGAGGCCTGGATCCGCCAGGGAATCAAGGCGCGGCGGACCCGCAACGAGGGGCGGGTGCGGGCGCTCAAGCAGCTGCGCGAGGAGTCGCGCCGGCGTCGCGAGCGGCTGGGGACGGCGAAGCTCAGGCTCCACGAGGCCGAGCGCTCCGGGGCCCTGGTCGCCGAGGCCGAAGAGGTCGGCTACAGTTGGGACTGCCGGCCGCTGCTCAGGAATTTCTCGACCGTCATCATGCGCGGCGATCGCATCGGCATCATCGGCCCCAACGGCTCCGGCAAGACCACCCTGCTGCGCCTGCTCCTTGGCGAACTCCTCCCCGATGCCGGCGTTATCCGCCTGGGCACCCGGCGCGAGCTCCTCTACTTCGACCAGCTGCGCGAGCAGCTCGACCCCGAGGCCACCGTCCAGGAGAACCTCGGCGCGGGGAGCGACACCGTGCTGGTCAACGGCCAGCCGCGCCACGTCATCGGCTACCTCCAGGACTTCCTCTTCACCCCCGAACGGGCCCGCACCCCGGTGCGCGTCCTCTCCGGCGGGGAACGGGCCCGCCTGCTGCTGGCCCGGCTCTTCACCCGCCCGGCCAACCTCCTGGTCCTCGACGAGCCGACCAACGACCTCGACGCCGAAACCCTCGAGCTCCTCGAGGAGTTGCTCCTCGACTACCAGGGGACGCTGCTCCTGGTCAGCCACGACCGCGAGTTCCTCAACCGGGTGGTCACCTCGACCCTGGTCCTCAGCGGCGATGGCAGCGTCGGCGAGTTCCCCGGCGGCTACGACGACTGGCAGCGCCAGGCCGTGGCGGCGGCCCCGCCCCCGGCGCCCCCTGCGGCGGCCGCGCCTTCGCGCCCGGCCAAAGAGCGCCCGCGCAAGCTGAGCTTCAAGGAGGAGCGCGAACTGGCGGCGCTCCCCGAGGCCATTGCCGCCCTCGAGGAGGAAGAGGCCGCGCTGCACGCCCGGCTGGCCGATCCGCAGCTGTACAAGAGCGCCGGCGGCGAAGTGGCGGCCCTCAATGCCCGCCTCGGTGCGCTGGAGGGGGAGCTGGCGACCGTCTACGAGCGCTGGCAGGAGCTGGAAGCTCTTGCCGAGGCAGGGAAAAATTGACTGCCATGAACCAGCCCGTGAAACTTGCCGACCTCCCGCCGCTCCACCCCGATGCGGTGCGGGTCCTCCCCCTGGGGGGGCTGGGTGAGATCGGCATGAACCTGATGGTCATCGAGAGCCGCGGGGCGCTGCTGCTGATCGACTGCGGGCTGATGTTCCCCGAGGCCTACATGTTCGGCATCGACCTGGTCCTGCCGGATGTCAGTGCCCTGGAGGGGCGGGTCGGCGACATCCGCGCCATCCTCCTGACCCACGGCCACGAAGACCACATCGGCGCGCTCCCCTACCTCCTCGAGACCCTCGGCAACCCGCCGCTCTACGGCACGCCGCTGACCCTGGGGCTGCTGCGCGGCAAACTCGAGGAGCACGGCCTGGCCGGGCGGGCGCACCTGCACACGGTGGAGCCGCGACGGCCCATCGACCTGGAGCCCTTTGAGGTCGAGTTCTTCCGCGCCGCCCACTCCATCGTCGACGGCTGCGGGGTGGCGATCCGCACTCCGGCCGGGCTGATCGTCCACACCGGCGACTTCAAGCTCGACCCGACCCCGGTGGACGGGCAGACCACCGACCTGGGGCGCCTGGCCGCCTACGGCGAGGAGGGGGTGCTCCTGCTCCTGGCTGATTCGACCAACGTCGAGCGCCCCGGGCAGACCCTCTCCGAGCGCAGCGTCGGCGAAGCCCTCGAGGAGATCGTCCCCAAAAGCGGCGGCATGCTCTTCGTCGCCACTTTCTCCTCGAACATCCACCGCATTCAGCAGATCTGCGCCGCCGCGGCCAAGGCCGGGCGCCGGGTGCTGGTCAACGGCCGGAGCATGCTGGCCAACATCGCCATCGCCCGCGAACTCGGCTGCCTGGAGGTCCCCGACAGCCTCTTCATCGACCTGCGCCAGCTGCGCGAGCTCCCCCGCGAGCAGGTCCTGGTGCTGACCACCGGCAGCCAGGGAGAGCCGCTCAGCTCCCTGAGCCGCATCGCCATGGCCGACCACCGCCAGCTCGAGCTCCTCCCCGGCGACACGGTGATCCTCTCCGCCAAGTTCATCCCCGGCAACGAGCGGGCCATCGCCAGCCTGATCAACCACCTGTGCCGGCGCGGCGCCGAGGTCCACTACGAGTCGGTCAGCGAGATCCACGTCTCCGGCCACGCCGCCGCCGACGAGCTGAAGACCGTGCACAGCCTGGTGCGGCCGCGCTGGTTCGTGCCGGTGCACGGCGAGTATCGCCACCTGGTGCGCCACGCCCGGCTGGCGCGGGGGATGGGGCTGCCCGCCGAGCGGACGGTGGTGCTGGAGAACGGCCAGCCGCTGCTCCTCACCCCCAATGGCGGCCGCCTGGAGCCGCGGGTCGAGTGCGGGCGGGTCTTCATCGACGGCAAGGGGGTGGGGGACATCGGCGAGATCGAGCTGCGCGACCGCCGCCATCTCGCCAACCACGGCCTGATCCTGGTCTTCCTGGCCCTCGACCAGCACAGCGGCGCGGTGGTCGCCGGCCCCGAACTGGTGCCGCGCGGCCTGGCCCTGGAGGTCGAAGGGCGGCCGCTGCACGACGAGGCCCTGGCCCTGGTGCGGGCCACCATCAGCGAGCACAGCCGCGAGGCGGTGGCCGACTGGGAGGAGCTGCGTGTCGCCGTGCGCCGGGCGCTGCAGCGCTTCTGCAACCGCACCATGGACCGCCGCCCGCTGATCATTCCCTACATCATGGAGCTCTAGGTCTCATGACCCTTCTCGATTCCATCCTTCTCGGTCTGCTCCAGGGGGCCACCGAATTCCTGCCGGTCTCCTCCTCCGGGCACCTGGTCCTGGCCCAGCAGCTGATCCCCGGCTTCAGCCAGCCCGGCATCCTCTTCGACGTGCTGCTCCACGTCGGCACCCTGGTGGCGGTGGTGGTCTACTTCTGGCGCGACCTGCACGGCATGGCCACCTCCCTGTGGCGGCGCGACGCGGCCGCCGCCCAGTCCCGCCGCCTGCTGGTCCTGCTGCTGGTCGGCTCGCTGCCGACGGCGGTCATCGGCCTGACCTTCAAGGACTGGTTCGAGTCGCTCTTCGCCTCGCCGGCGCTGGTCGCCGCCATGCTGCTGGTCACCGGCACGCTGCTCTTCGCCGCCGACCGCTATCGCCCGGGGCACCGTCGCGAAGGGGCCCTGACCGTCAGCGATGCCCTGCTCACCGGCTTCGTCCAGGGGCTGGCGATCATCCCCGGCATCTCGCGCTCCGGCTCCACCGTCGCCGCCCTGCTGCTGCGCGGCGTGTCGGCGGAGACCGCGGCGCGCTTCTCCTTCCTCCTCGCCCTGCCGGCGGTGGGCGGCGCGGCCCTGCTGCACCTGCGCCACCTCGAGGAACTCTCCGCCGCCGAGCTGCCGCTCTACCTGGCCGGGGCGGGGACGGCGATGCTCAGCGGCCTGCTGGCCATCCACCTGCTGATCGGCGTCCTGCGCCGCCGCAAGCTCGGCTGGTTCGCCCTCTACTGCTGGATCGCCGGCGCCGCCGCCCTGGTGATCTTTTTGTGAGTGCGGACACCACGCGCACTTTGACGCCGCTCGCCATCCGCGCTAGAATCCGCGGCTAACGACCATGATCGAACAATCCCGCACATCGTTCCTCGGCGAGCACCTGCGCAAGGAGGTGGCCGGCCTCCTCTGGCTGGCCGCCGGGCTCTTCCTGCTGCTCAGCCTGGCCTCCTTCCACAGCGGCGACCCCTCCTTCAACAACAACCTCGAGCCGGCCGAGATCCACAACATCTGCGGCCGGGTCGGCGCCTACCTGGCCGACTTCGCCTTCCAGATCTTCGGCCTGCCGGTGCTGCTGGTGCCGGCGGCCTGCCTGCTGGCCGCCTGGCGGCTCCTCAAGTTCCGCGATCTGCACCCGCGCTGGTACAAGCTGGTGGCCTTCGGCGGAGTCCTGGTCACCCTCGCCGGGCTGATCGCCCTCAAGGTCGACGCGGTCGGCTTCTTCGGCCAGACCGTGGTACGCGGCGGCGGGGTGGTCGGCCACTTCGTGGCCATGACCCTCAAGGGCTGGTTCAACACCGTCGGCGCCGCTCTCTTCCTCTTCATCGCCCTGGTGGTCTCGGTGATCACCGTCGGGCGCTTCTCGCTGGTCCTCTTCCTCGAAGGGCTCTTCGGCCGGGCCAACGACCGCCTCGAACGGCTGCGCGAGGCCCGGGCGGCCCGGCGCGAGTTCGCGGAGCCGGCGGCGAAGAAGGAGAAGGTGGTCATCCGCCCCCCCGAGCCGCGCCCGGCGGAGGCCGCCGCCCCGCAGATCGTCGAGCGCAAGGGGAAGGGGCGCAAGGGGCAGGAGGAGCCGGTCCAGGAGGCCTTCGAGTTCCTCCGCCCGGCGAGCGGCTACCGCTTCCCGCCGCTGTCGCTGCTCGACCACGACGGCGAGAAGGCCAAACCGGTCGACCGCGACGCGCTGATGATGAACGCGCGCCTGCTCGAGAAGAAGCTCAAGGATTTCGGCGTCGAGGGGGAGGTCACCGAGGTCAAGCCCGGCCCGGTGGTGACCATGTACGAGTTCGCCCCGGCGCCGGGGGTCAAGGTCAGCAAGATCGCCGGTCTCTCCGACGACCTGAGCATGGCGCTCAAGGCCCAGTCGATCCGCATCGTCGCCCCGATCCCCGGGCGCGGGGTGGTCGGCATCGAGATCCCCAACCGCGACCGGGAAACGGTCTACCTCAAGGAGATCTTCGCCGTCGACGAATTCCAGAAGAGCAGCGGTCGCCTGCCGCTGGCCCTGGGCAAGGACATCTTCGGCCACACCGTGGTCGGCGACCTGGCGCGCATGCCCCACCTGCTGGTCGCCGGCGCCACCGGCACCGGCAAGTCGGTGTCGATCAACGCCATGATCCTCTCGCTCCTCTACCGCGCCGACCCGCGCGACGTGCGCTTGATCATGATCGACCCGAAGATGCTCGAACTGTCGATGTACGAGTCGATCCCCCACCTGCTGCTGCCGGTGGTGACCAGCCCGAAGAAGGCCGCCCTGGCGCTCAACTGGGCGGTCCGCGAGATGGAGCGCCGCTACCGGCTGATGGCCGACAAGGGGGTGCGCAACATCGACGGCTACAACCGCAAGCTGGCCAAGGAGGAGGAGGTCCGGCCGGTGCGCCCGCTGCCCGACGACGATCCGCCCTTCGACGTCGGCGAGGCCCCGGTGACCAGCGTCTCGATCGACGACACCCTCGACCACGGCCATCTCCCCTACATCGTGGTGATCGTCGACGAACTCGCCGACCTGATGATGGTCGCCGGTCGCGAGGTCGAGGAGTCGATCGCCCGCCTGGCGCAGATGGCCCGCGCCGCCGGCATCCACCTGATCCTCGCCACCCAGCGGCCGAGCGTCGACGTCATCACCGGCCTGATCAAGGCCAACCTGCCGACGCGCATCTCCTTCCGGGTTTTCTCGCGCATCGACTCGCGCACCATCCTCGACAGCATGGGGGCAGAGACGCTCCTCGGCAACGGCGACATGCTCTTCATCCCCCCCGGCAGCGGCGTCCTGCAGCGCGTCCACGGCGCCTTCGTCTCCGAAGTCGAGGTCCAGCGGGTGGTCGATTTCCTCAAGAAGCACGGCGAGCCCGACTACGATCGCTCGATCCTCGTCCCGGCCCCGGCCGCCGCCGGCAGCGGCGACGAGGACGAGGACGGCTACGACGAGAAGTGGGACGAGGCCCTGGCGATCATCGCCGAGACCCGCCAGGCCTCGATCTCCATGCTCCAGCGCCGCCTGCGCCTGGGCTACAACCGCGCCGCGCGGATGATCGAGAAGATGGAGGCCGAGGGGATCGTCGGCCCCTCGGACGGCACCAGCCGCCCCCGCGAGGTCTTCCTGCCGCGCACCAGCTCCGAATAGCCGGGAGCCGCGACCAAACGCTGCTCTCCACCAAGGCCACCAGGAAACCGACCCTGATGAATCCTGCAGATTTGCATGCGCTGCTCGAGGCGGTCCGGACCGGCACCGTCAGCCCGGACGAAGGGGTCGAGCGCCTCCGCGACCTCCCCTTCGAGGACGCCGGGGTGGCCCTGATCGACCACCACCGCGCCCTGCGCCAGGGGGTGCCGGAGACCATTCTCGGCGAAGGCAAGACCGCCGCGCAGATCATCACCATCCTCGAGCGCATGGCGGCCCGCGGCGGCAACCTGCTGGTCACCCGGGTCGACGGGGAGAAGGGGGCCGAGTTGGCCCGCGCCTTCCCCGCCGGTGAGCATGACCCCCTCGGCCGCACCTTCGTCCTCGCCCCGCAGCCATTTGCGGACCTCGGCCGCGGCACGGTGCTGGTGGTCTGCGCCGGGACCTCCGACCTGCCGGTGGCCCGCGAGGCGGCGACCACCGCGCGGCTCTTCAACAACCGCGTCGCCGAGCTCGCCGACGTCGGCGTCGCCGGGCTGCACCGCCTGCTCGCCCACGCCCGGCTGCTCCGCGAGGCGGCGGTGATCATCGTCGTCGCCGGCATGGAGGGGGCGCTCCCCTCGGTGGTCGGCGGGCTGGTCGAGGTGCCGGTGATCGCCGTCCCCACCTCGGTGGGCTACGGCGCCGCCTTCGGCGGCGCGGCGGCCCTGCTCGGCATGCTCAACTCCTGCGCCGGCGGGGTGACGGTGGTCAACATCGACAACGGCTTCGGCGCCGCTTTCGCGGCGACCCGCATCAACCGGCGGCGCGACCCATGACGACCCTCTATCTCGATACCTTCGCCGGGATCTCCGGCGACATGTGCCTGGGGCTGCTGGTCGACCTCGGCCTCGACCCGGCCCAGCTGGAAGCCGACCTGCGCACCCTGCCGGTCCACGGCTGGCGGCTCGACGTCCGCGCCGAGGCCCGTCACGGCCTGGGCGGCACCCGCGTCGAGGTCCGCCTCGACGGCCATCATCACCACCACCGCCCGTGGAGCGCCATCGACGCGCTGCTCGCCGCCGCGCCCCTGCCGGCGCCGGCCATGGCGCAGGCCCGGGCGGTCTTCCGCCGCCTCGGCGAGGCCGAGGCCCGCGTTCACCGCGTCCCCCTCGACCAGGTCCATTTCCACGAGGTCGGCGCCGTCGATGCAATCGTCGACATCGTCGGCACCGCCTGCGGCCTGCACCGCCTGGGGATCGGCGAGATCGTCTGCGCACCCCTGCCGCTCTCCGCCGGGCTGACCCGCGGCAGTCACGGCCCGCTCCCCCTGCCGGCCCCGGCCACCGTCGAGATCCTGCGCGGGGCGCCGGTGCGCGACGCCGCTAGCGACCGCGAACTGGTCACCCCCACCGGGGCGGCGCTGGCGGCGACCCTGGCGACGTTCGCACCCCTGCCGGGAATGACCGTCGAGCGGATCGGCTACGGGGTCGGCGGCTGGCAGCTCGAGGACCGCCCCAACCTGTTGCGCGGCATCCTCGGCCGGCGCGGCACGGCCGCCGGGCTGCACTGCGATCTGGTGACGGTGATCGAGACCCACATCGACGACTCCCTCCCCGAGGTTCTCGGCACCCTGCTCGAGCGCCTGCTCGCCGCCGGGGCCCTGGATGCCGCCTACACCCCGCGGCAGATGAAGAAGAACCGCCCCGGGGTGACGCTGACCGTCCTTGCCCCGCCGTCTTTGGCCGAGAGCCTGGCCAGGCTGGTGCTGCGCGAGTCGAGCGCCATCGGCGTGCGCCTCTACGAGACCCGCCGCCTCAAGCTGCGCCGGGAAATCGTGCGCATCGACACCCCCCTCGGCCCGGCCGAGGTCAAGCTGGTCTACGAGGGGGAACAGCTGCTCCGTGTCGCCCCCGAGCACGCCGCCTGCGTGGCCCTGGCTGAAGCCAGCGGCCTGCCCCTCCCCGAGGTCTACCGCCTGGTCACCGCCGCGGCGGCGCGCCGCTTCGGCCTCGAGCCCTGATGCGCCGCCTGGCCCTGCTGCTGGCCACCAACGGCGGCCTCGGCTACGCCCCCGTCGCCCCCGGCACGTTCGGCACCCTCGCCGGGCTGCCGGCCTTCTGGCTGCTGGCCGGGCTGACTCCGGCCGCCTATACGGCCGTCTGGCTGCTGCTCACCGCCGTGGCGGTGTGGGCCGCAGGGGCGGCCGGCCGCCACTTCGGGGTGGTCGACGACGGGCGGATCGTCATCGACGAACTCTCCGGCTACCTGGTCACCGTCGCTTTCCTTCCCTGGAGCTGGACAAGCGCACTGCTCGGCTTCGCCTGCTTCCGCTGCTTCGACATCCTCAAGCCGCCGCCGGTGGGCTGGATCGACCGACACTGCAAGAACGGCTTCGGCGTGGTCTTCGACGACGTGGCCGCCGGCATCTACGGCGCCTTGGCCCTGCGCCTGCTCCTGCACCTGCTGGAGAGCTGACCATGTCCATCGCCGTGCTGACGGTTGGCGACGAGCTCCTCAACGGCGACCGCACCGATACCAACACCGGTGCCATCGCCCGCCTGCTGGGCGAACACGACCTCCTGCTCGGCGAGTCGGCCTGCGTGCGCGACGGCGAGGAGGCGATCGCCGCGGCTCTGCAGCGCCTGGCCGCCGCCCACCGGGCGGTGATCGTCACCGGCGGCCTCGGCCCCACCGGCGACGACCTCACCGCGCGGGGCGCCGCCCGGGCCCTGGGCGTGCCGCTCGCCCTCGACCCCCGGGCCCTGGCGCAGATCCGTGACTACTTCCACCGGCGCGGCCGGGAGATGCACCCGCGCGACGAGAAGCAGGCGCTGCTGCCGGCCCGTGCCGCGGTGCTCGCCAACCCCTGCGGCGTCGCCCCCGGCTTCCACCTGCGCCACCCGCAGGGCGCCGAGCTCTTCTTCCTCCCCGGCGTCCCCGCCGAGATGCACGCCATGCTCGAAGCCGGCGTCCTCCCCGAACTGCTCCGTCTCTTCCCCGAACGCCCGGTGCGGGCGGTTCAGCGCCTGGCGGTGATCGGCCTCCCCGAGACCGAGGTCGAGGGGCGCCTGCTGGCCGCCGGCCTGCCGCCGGAGGTGGAACTCGCCTACACGCTCGATTTCCCGCTGGTCAACGTCCGCCTCGCGGCCACCGGCGAGGGCGCCTTCGCTCTGGTCAACCAGGCCGAGGCGGCGGCGCGGCGGGCCCTCGGCGAGCACCTCGCGGCGCTGGGCGGCGAGAGCCTGGCCACGGCGACGGTTCGCCTGCTGAGCGCCGCCGGGCTGACGGTGGCGCTGGCCGAGTCGTGCACCGGCGGGCTGATCGCCAAGCTGCTCACCGACGTCCCCGGCTCCTCGGCGGTCCTCGAGCGCGGCGCGGTCACCTACGCCAACCGCGCCAAGAGCGACTGGCTGGGGGTCCCTGAAGAACTCCTCGCCGCCCACGGCGCAGTCAGCGCCGAGTGCGCTGCGGCGATGGCCGCGGGGATCTGCCGGGCGGCCGGCACCGCGCTGGGGCTGGCGGTGACCGGGATCGCCGGCCCGGAAGGCGGCAGCGCGGAGAAGCCGGTCGGCACGGTCTTCCTCGCCCTCGCCGACGGGGCCGGCACCCGCGTCGAACTTTTGCGTTGCGGCGGCGACCGCGGCCAGGTCCGCCTGCGCAGCGCCGCCACCGCCCTCGACTGGCTGCGCCGCTGCGCCCTGGCCGACCTCGAGCGTCAAGCGGCTCTGCCGTGAGCGGCGGCTCCGCCCCGACCATCCGCGCCTTCCTGGCCGTCCCCCTCTCCGTCCCCCTGCGCGACGCCCTCGCCGCACTGCAGCGGGAGCTGGCTCCGGCCCTGCGCGGAGTGCGCTGGACCCCGCCTGCCTCTATACACCTGACCCTGCAGTTCTTCGCCGGACTCCCCATCGAAGTGCTTGATAAGTTGCGCACTTCTGTGCTATCCGTAACCATTGGTTCTAAACCGTTTGGCGTCGATGTCCGCGGCCTCGGAGTCTTCCCCGCTCCGCAGCGGCCACGGGTCCTGTGGGCGGGGCTGGATGCCGGCCCGGGGCTGGCGCAGTTCTACCGGGACTGCGCCGAAGGGCTGGCCGCCATCGGCCTGCCGGTCGAGTCCCGGCCCTTCCGGCCGCACCTGACCATCGGCCGCTTTCGCGAGGGCCCCGCCCCCGGACTGGAGGCGCTGCTCGACCGCGAGTCGGCCCGGCCGATCGGCACGCTTCCGGTCGAGCGCCTGGTCCTCTACCGGAGCGAACTGGGCCCCGCGGGAGCGACACATACCGAATTATTTGCCGTCCCGCTCAGCAGCGGAGACGATTAACTGCAGCAACTCACATCAACGGAGGGTAGAGACCATGGCAGAGAACAACGACCGCGACCGCGCTATCGCCCTGGCAATGGGGCAAATCGAGAAGCAGTTCGGCAAGGGGAGTATCATGCGCCTCGGCGAGGATGCTCCGCTGCCGGACGTGCGCACCATCTCCACCGGCTCCATAAGCCTGGACATCGCCCTGGGCGTCGGCGGCGTGCCGCGCGGGCGGATTATCGAGATCTACGGCCCGGAGTCCTCCGGCAAGACCACCCTGGCCCTGCACATCGTCGCCGAGGCCCAGAAGAGCGGGGGGATCGCCGCCTTCGTCGATGCCGAGCACGCCCTCGATGTCGGCTACGCCCGCAAGCTCGGGGTGAAGACCGACGACCTGCTGATCTCCCAGCCGGATACCGGCGAGCAGGCCCTGGAGA
>CAYQLP010000013.1:0-35225 GCA_964418505.1 uncultured Geobacteraceae bacterium
CGGCCACCGATTGGGGCTCCTTGAAGTCGTGGGGCTCGACCGCCTTGCGATGCATGAAATCCACATCGCCAACCAGCGCAAATCCGCACTGGTCACAATATTTGGCGGTTGTCGCTACCCGCGACTGACAGCTCGGACACTGCATCGAAGCACTCCTACTTGCTGACCGTTACCGGTACAGCAGCCTCCCCTTTGTACAGACGGTTGATACCCGCAGCAGCGAAATGATAAGGGGCAAAGAGCACGCCTTGGGGGAGACGGTTACCAACCTTGGCCTTGAGCTTGAGCTCGACACCGTTACCGCTCACTTTCACCATGTCGCCATCCTTGATCTGCAGGGCCTTGGCATCGGCGCGGCCAAGTTCGACATAGGCTTCATCAACCACCGCCAGAGGCCCCTTGGCGTGGGTCGAAACCGTACCGCTGTGATAGAGGGCGCTGCCAGTAAGCAGTTTGAAGGCGCCGGCCACCGGAGCTGCAGCCGCGACCGGCTGCAGCCGGCGTTTTTGCGGGGCGAGGATCTCGCCGCCCCAGACTACACCCTGGGCACCAATGGTATTGAAGTTGATCCCGGCGTAGGCAGGTACTGTCCGGCTGATCTCGGCGAAGATTGCTGCCGGCCCGGTGAAGGTCAGCTTGTCGCCGAGGAGCTCGCTCAGCGCGGCGATGATGGCTGCATCGGTGCGGGCCTGACCAGGCTTGGCGATCCCGGGACGCACGCGCTGGATGCGCCTCTCGGCGTTGGTAAAGGTCCCGTCCTTTTCGGCAAAGCTGGCCGCCGGCAGGACAACGCTGGCCTTGGCCGCCGTGGGGGAGAGGAAGATATCCTGGACCACCAGGAAGGGGACGGCCGACAGGGCCTTTTCCACCCGCCCGCGATCGGGATAGGAGGTCAGCAGGTCCTCGCCAACCACGTACAGGGCTGCGAGCTTTCCGGCCGCTGCGGCGTCGAGCATGGACTGCGCGCCTAGCCCACCGTTTTGCGGAACGATGCCCAGATCGATCGCTCCTTGACTGTTGGCTTTCTCGCCGCACAGGTAGATGCCACTGCCATCGCGGCCAGGGATCCCGGCGAGCAGTGCCAGATTTGCGGCGGCAGCGCCGAGCTCACGACTGTAGGCCGTGTAGGGGAGCCCATAGGCGAGAAGAATGGCACTTTTCTTCGCGCCGGCCAGTTGGCGGGCCGCGCTCCGCAGCACTTCGGCGTCAACACCGGTGCGCTCGGCCACCGCTTCGGGGGAGAAGGCAGACAGACCCTGGGTGAATTCGGTGAGGCCGTCGAGTCCATCGGTTTGCGCCAATCCCTCATCGAGGATGACCCGAGCCATTCCGTTGAGAACGTCGAGTTCCATCCCGGGACGATGCAGCAGGCTCTTGGCGTTGGGGAGCTTTGCGAACTTGCCGGTCTTGTCGGCGACGATCCATAGCTGGGCATCGTTGCGCTTGACCGCCTGGTTGACGACCATGCCGAAGACCGGGTGGGTTTCGTAGAAGTCGGAACGGATCGAGAGGATGTAGTCGCACTCCTCGACCTGAGGGAAAGTCCCGGTGGAGGCCGCGACACCGAGGGCAGCGCCCACACCTTCGGTGACGCCCTTGTAGCATTCGCCGCCCGAGTGGTCGAGATTGGCGGTGCCAGCCGCCTTGGCCAGGTTCTTGAGGAGGAAGAGCTCCTCGTTGGTCAGGCGAGCCCCGGAAAGAACGCCCAGCGCCGATCCGGCCTGCTTGAAGCCGTCGGCCACGGTCTTGAGGGCTTCGTCCCAGGTGGTCTCGACCAGTTCGCCGTCCTTACGGACGAGCGGCTTGGTCAGCCGCTCGCTACTGTTCACATAGGAGTAGCCAAACCGCCCACGAATGCACAGGTTGCCGTCATTGACACCGTTCTTGTCGTTAAAGCGGATCGTCTCGACCTGGTTGTTAAGGACACCAAGGGTCAGGGTGCAGCCGTTGCCGCAGTAGCCGCAGACCGTATCGACTTCCTTGAGCTGCCAGGGGCGGGCCTTGAACTTGAAGGGGCGCGGGAGGATCGCGCCCACCGGGCACATCGATACGCACTGGCCGCAGAACTCGCAATTCAGGCCGCGATCGTAGGCGGTGGCAATCTTGGTTTCAAAGCCGCGGTTGATGAAGGAGTAGGAACCGTAGGCCACGACCTCATCGCAGACTCGAACGCAGCGGCCGCAGAGGACGCAGCGGTTCATGTTGCGCTCGATCAGCGGGTTGACCTCATCGGTCTCGAGGTTGAACTTTTCTCCCTGGAAGCGGTTGCACACCACCTCGTGGGAGTAGGTCAACTCCTGCAGGTCACACTCGCCGCCCTTGTCACAAACCGGACAGTCGACCACATGATTGACGAGCAGGAACTCGAGGACCGTTTTACGGACCTTGAGGATCTCGTCAGACATGGTTCTCACCACCATCCCCTCGCTGACCGGCGTCGTACAGGACGGGATCAGGCGACCCTTCATCTGCTCGACTTCCACCAGGCAGACACGGCAGGCGCCGAAAGGAAGGAGCTTCTTGGCGTAGCACAGGACAGGGATATTGATCCCGGCCTCGAGAGCCGCCTCGTAAATGGTCGCGGTCCGCGGGACCGTAATCTGTTTGCCGTCGATCGTCAGGTTAACCATGGAGTCACTTATCCCCTTTGCCGGACTGTGCGACTATTCGATCGCCATGAACGGGCAGGCGTCGTAACAGGATGTACACTGCGTGCACTTGTCGAGCTCGATGAAGGCGGTGGTGCCCTTCTCCCAGCGGATGGCGTCGACCGGGCAGGCCTTGACGCACAGACCGCACTTCTTGCAGCCCTGCTCGATGACCGCGAACTTGAGGAGCGGCTTGCACACATGGGACGGGCAGTACTTGTCCTTGATGTGCGCCTCATACTCGTCGCGGAAGTAGCGGATAGTCGAGAGGATCGGGTTGGGAGCCGTCTGACCGAGACCGCACAGCGAGCTCTTCTTGATATCGTAGGCCATGTCCTGCAGGAGTTCGATGTCGCCCTCCTTCCCTTCGCCGGAGCAGATCCGCTCGAGGATCTCAAGCATGATCTTCAGGCCGATGCGGCAGGGGATGCACTTGCCGCAGGACTCGACGCGGGTAAAGTTAAGGAAGAAGCGGGCCACGTCGACCATGCAGGTGGTTTCGTCCATGACCACCAGGCCGCCGGAGCCCATCATCGCCCCGGCCTTGATCAGCGAGTCGTAGTCGACCTGCGCGTCAAGGGCTTCAGCTGGGAGGCAGCCGCCAGAGGGGCCGCCGGCCTGAACCGCCTTGAATTTACGGTTTTTGAAGATGCCGCCGCACACGTCGTAGATGACTTCGCGCATGCTGGTGCCGGCGGGGACTTCGACCAGACCGGTGTGCTTGATCTTGCCAGTGAGGGCGAAGATCTTGGTGCCTTTGGTCCCCTCGGTGCCGATCGAGGCGAACCAGTCTGCGCCGTTATAGAAAATGTAGGAGACGTTGGCGAAGGTCTCGACGTTATTGATGTTGGTCGGCTTACCCCACAGGCCGCGAACGGCGGGGAAGGGCGGACGGGGACGCGACATCCCGCGTTGGCCCTCGATGGAGGCCATCAGCGCGGTTTCCTCGCCGCAGACAAAGGCCCCGGCGCCAGCCTTGATCTTCATATCGAAGTCAAAGCCGAAGCCCATGCAGTTCTTGCCGAGAATCCCCCGCTCATAGCAGGTGTCGATGGCTTTCTGGAGACGCTTGATCGCCAGCGGGTACTCGGCGCGGCAATAAACGTAGCCAAAGGTGCAACCGATCGCGTAGGCGCCGATCATCATTCCTTCGATCAGCCCGTAGGGGTCCCCCTCGAGAACCGAGCGGTCCATGAAGGCGCCCGGGTCGCCTTCGTCGGCGTTGCAGATCAAGTACTTCTTGTCACCTGGCGAAGCCTTGCAGAAGGACCATTTGACCCCGGTGGGGAAGCCCCCGCCCCCGCGGCCGCGCAGGCCGGAGCGCTTGACTTCCTCGATCACCTGCTCCGGCGTCATGGTCACCGCCTTGGCGATGCCGGTGAAGCCGTTGTGGGAGATGAAGTCGTCGATGCTTTCGGCGTCGATGGTCCCACAGCGGGAGAAGATGATGCGCTGCTGCTTGGCAAGGAAGTCCGTGTAGTACTTGCCGGCCACCTTCTTCTCGACCTTCTGGGCAGTCAGCACATGCTCTTCGACAATCTGCGGCACCAGTTCGGGGGTGACGAAGTCGTAGGTGACGGCTTCCTGCCCAGGGAGAATGATGTCGACCAGCACGTCGTTGGCGCACAGACCGCGGCAACCGGTCTTCTTGACTTCACAGCGCTTGCCGACCTTGGCCGGCACGCCGAGGCGAGTGAACTCATCCTCGAAAGCCTGGGCGACCTCCAGGGAACCCGAGGCGATGCCGCCGGTTCCGGTGCAGATCAGTACTTGGATGTTTTCCGCGGTTTCGGCCATATCTGGTCCTCGATCCGTTATCCGATTAATCCATCTTCACGTACTTCTGAATAACTTCGTCCATCTTCTGCACGGTCATGCTGCCATATGTGGCATCGTTGACCATGATGACCGGCGCCATTCCGCAGGCGCCGATGCAGGCGACGTATTCAGCAGTGAACTTGAGGTCTTCGGTGGTCTCCGCGTGGCCGATACCCAGGCGCTCCTTGAGGGTATCGCCGATACGGTTGGCGCCCTTGACGTGGCAGGCCGTCCCCTTGCAGATGCGGACAATGTACTTGCCGCGCGGCTCGAGGTGGAACTGCGCGTAAAAGGTCAACACGCCGTAGATCTGGCTGGTGTAGACGTTCAGGCGCTCGGCGGTCAGGTGGACGGTCGGCTCGGGGATGTAGCCGTAATGCTCCTGGATCGCCTGCAGCACCGGCATCAGCGCACCGGGCATGTCGACATAGTGATCGAGAATTTCATTGGCGGCGGTGAGGTCGATTTCCTCTTCCGCTACCTGGCTCGCCACGGCTTCACTCATAGTTATTCCACCTCGCTCTGCACAGAACGCTTGGTTAGCGGTCAATTTCGCCTAGGACGATATCGAGCGTCCCGATGACCGCCACGACATCGGCGATCAGGGAGCCCTCGACCATCTTGGGCAGGGCCTGCAGGTTGATGAACGACGCCGGGCGGATTTTCATCCGGTAGGGGCGCGGCGAGCCGTCGGAAACCAGGTAGTAGCCGACCTCGCCCTTGGGGTTCTCAACGCCGACATAGACTTCGCCGGGCTCCGGCTTGAAGCCTTCGGTGATGATCTTGAAGTGATGGATCAACCCCTCGATGCTATTGACCACATCCTTCTTCGGCGGCAGGCAGATTTTCGGGGCATCGGCGAGGATCGGGCCGGGCTTGAGCTTGTCCAGAGCCTGACGGACGATCTTGATCGACTCGCGCATCTCCTTGAGACGCACGTGGTAGCGCGACCATGTGTCGCACTCCTGGCCCACCACCACTTCGAAGTCGTAACCCTCGTAGCCGCTGTAGGGCTGGTCACGGCGCAGGTCCCAGTCGACCCCGGAGCCGCGGAGCGACGGCCCGGAAACGCCCAGATCGATGGCGTCCTCGGCACTGATCACACCGACGCCCTGAATACGCTTCTGCCAGATCTTGTTGCCGGTCAGCAGCCCTTCGTAGGTCTCGATATGAGCGGGCATCTCATCGATGAACGCACGGATTTCCTTTTCGATGCCATCCGGCAGATCCGCGGAGAGGCCGCCAACCCGGAAGTAGTTGGAGGTCATGCGCGCACCCGAGAGCTTCTCATAGAAGTTCATGATGTGCTCGCGCTCGCGGAAGCAGTAGATGAAGACCGTCATGGCGCCGATGTCCAGCGCATGGCAGGCCAGCCAGACCAGATGGCTCTTGATGCGGGTCAACTCGGCCATCATGACGCGAACCACATTGGCCCGCTCGGGGATGGCGTCGGTCAGGCCGAGCAGCTTCTCAACCGCCAGCACGTAGCCGAGGTTGTTGTGCATCGGAGCCAGGTAGTCGAGCCTGTCGGTCAGGGGGAGCACCTGGTGATAGGTGCGGTGCTCGGAAAGCTTTTCCACCCCGCGGTGCAGGAAGCCGATGTGCGGGGTGGCCTTGACCACGAGTTCGCCATCGAGCTCCAGAACCAGCCGCAACACCCCGTGAGTCGAGGGATGCTGGGGCCCCATGTTGATGGTCATGGTTTCGAAATTCGCCATATTAGATCCGCCTCGTGTCGATTGGGAAAACTCTGCTGCCGGCGTTACTGCAGCCGCCCCTGATAGGGCTCGCGATCGGGGCCCTGAACCGGATAGTCCTTGCGCAGCGGGTGCCCGACCCAGTCGTCCGGCATGAGGATGCGCCGCGGATCGGGATGATTGTTGAAGACGATCCCCATCAGGTCGTAGCATTCGCGCTCCAGCCAGTTGGCCGTGGCCCAGACGCCGCTGACGGTATCGATGCGCTCGTCACCCTCCTCGACCGCCGCCTTGATGCGCAGGCGCTGGTGGGTACCGATATTGTAGAGCTGATACACCATCATGAAGCGCGGAGCCTGGCCGAGGTAGTCAACGGCACAGAGATCGGTCAGGAAATTGAAGCCGAGATCGTGCTTGAGGTACGTGCAGATAGCCACGATCTCCTCTTTTTTGAACACCACGGTGGTCTCGCCGCGGAACTCGGCCACACTCAGCACCGAGGCGCCGAACTTGACTTTCAACTGGTCAACCGCAACCTGTACGCTCATAACTGTCTCTCTGGTCTGTAGGATGGGGCTACGTTCAGATGCCGCTGATCCGCTCGCCGATACCGATGGCCGAGCCGAAGGAGTTACGCTCCATCATGATCTTTTCCTGCAGCTTCATGATCCCGTAGAGCAGCCCTTCGGGGCGCGGCGGGCAACCGGGGACGTAGACGTCGACCGGCAGAGCTTCATCGACGCCCTGCACAGTGCTGTAGGTGTCGAAGATTCCACCGGAGCAGGCGCAGGCGCCCATGGCGATCACGTAACGGGGCTCGGGCATCTGCTCATAAACAGTCTTGATGACCGGCAGCATCTTTTTGGTGACGGTACCGGCAATGACGATCAGGTCGGCCTGGCGGGGGGAGGCACGAAAGAGCACGCCAAAACGGTCGAGGTCGAAGCGGGCGGCGCCGGTGGCCATCATTTCAATGGCGCAGCAGGCCAGACCGAAGGTCATCGGCCACAGGGAACGGGACCTCGACCAGTTGACGACCTTGTCGAGGCTCGTGGTGATGACGTTATTGCCGAGGGTTTGCTCTACTCCCATTCCAGCGCTCCTTTTTTCCAGACGTAGACGTAGCCGACCAGCAGGATCAGGATGAATACGCCCATCTCGAGAAAACCAAACAGACCGAGACGCTTGAACATCACCGCCCAGGGGTACATGAAGACTACCTCGATATCGAAGACGATGAAGAGCATCGCGATGATGTAAAACTTGACCGAGAAACGCTCGCGCGCCGAACCGACCGGCGGCATGCCGCACTCGTAAGGGGCGAGCTTGACCACACTGGGCTTTTTCTGCCCGATCAGGCCGGAGAAGATGACCGAGCCGCAGGCAAAAGCCAGAGCAATAACGATCAGAGTGAGAATTGGCAGATAACTGTCCAGCATCGAGAAGGCCTCCTGGTCGACGGACTGACTACAGCGTTCGGAAGGCACAAGATTAGCGTCTGAGGCACCTTGGCCGTGTGCACGTTAGGATAATCGGGGGGGGTTGTCAAGCGAAAAATACCGCATACTGTATACAGGGTGATACCCCTTGAAGCCCCTTTTCATGCGGCTTTACGAAATTTTTTCGGCTTCGCTGGCAGCTCTGGCGAGCCATTGGCGGGGCAAAGAGTTGGAAGAGTTTAATCAGAATCCGAACGGCGTGTCGCCAGGCTCTTCCGATGTTCTTCCCATCGGTTCATGGCGGCCAGAAGGAGGCCAAGGGCAATGAATGCCCCGGGCGGGAGAATCAGCAGCAGCACCGGCTGAAAGCTGCTGCCGAAGAGCGAAATTCCCAGCAGCGCGCCACTGCCCAGCACCTCGCGCACGGCACCGAGAACGAAGAGCGCCAGGCTGAAGCCGACCCCCATCCCTGCGCCGTCGGCCAGCGCCGGGAGCAGCGACTGACGCGAGGCAAAGGCCTCGGCCCGACCGAGGATGATACAGTTGACCACAATCAGCGGGATGAAGATGCCCAGGGCTCGGTAGAGGTCGTAAAACCAGGCCTCCATGGAGAGCTGGACAACCGTGACAAAGGCGGCGATGAGGACGACATAGCAGGGGATGCGCACCTGGGGGGGGATAGCTTTGCGCAGCAGCGAAACCGCCAGGTTCGAGCAGATCAGGACGAAGGTGGTGGCCAGCCCCATCCCCAGGCCGTTCTTTGCGCTGGTGGTCACCGCCAGGATCGGACACATGCCGAGCAGGAGGCGGAACGCGGGGTTGTCCCGCCACAGACCGTTGGCAAACTGACGAAGGAGATTCATGGCTTAGCCGCTCCGGCCGCCCCGGTGACAATCTCTTCACGGTGGGCACGGAAGAACTCCAGGCCGTTCCGGACCGCGCCGACCACGGCGCGCGGCGAAATTGTCGCCCCGGTCAGTTGGTCGAATTCGCCGCCGTCCTTTTTCACCCGCCAATCCTTCCCCTCCAGGCCCTGACCGCGGAACTGCCCCAGAAAGGCAGGGGCGGTGATTTTGTCCCCCAACCCCGGAGTCTCGGCATGGTGGAGGATGGCGACACCGGTCACCACGCCCTGCGAATCAGTGCCGACCATGATGTCAATGCCCCCGCTGTAGCCATCGGGAGCAGTAACCTGGAAGGCAACCCCTGACACTTCGCCGCGGCTCCGGCTACGGTAGAAAATCCGCTGTTGCTCCTGCCCCTTGCGGTCGCGTCCGGAGACCAGGTGCACGGTATCGCTGCCAGGATCGTTGTCGCCCGGGGGGAGAACCGCTCTCAGGGCCTTGACCATCTGCTGGCGGCGCTGTTCGGCGATCGGCGCCCGCGTAGCCCCCTCGACAAGGGCCAGCACCAGGCCTGCCGCCGCCGTCACCAGGGTCAGCACGAGAATCAGGCGCTTCATGTCAACCACGCGCCCCCCTCCCCCGCGTCACACCGTAGCAGCGGGGCCGCACGTAGCGGTCGATCAACGGCGTAGCCGCGTTCATCAGCAGGATGGCGAAGGAAACGCCTTCCGGATAGCCGCCAAAGAGGCGGATCAGGACGGTCAGCACGCCGCAGCCGACGCCGAAGAGAATCATCCCCGGGGGAGTCACCGGCGAGGTGACCATGTCGGTAGCCATGTAAAAGGCCCCCAGCAGCAGTCCGCCGGTGAGCAGGTGAAAGAGCGGGTCGGGATAGCGCTGGGGTGCGGCCAGCCAGAAGACCCCCGCCAGCACCACCACGCTGCCGAGATAGGCCACCGGGATGTGCCAGGTCAGGATGCGCCGCCAGAAGAGCCAGCCGGCCCCGATGAGCACGGCAAGCGCCGAGACCTCGCCGATGCAGCCGGGCATGTTGCCCAGCAGGTAGTCGAGGGTGCTGCCGTGGCCACCGGCCGGCAGTTGACCGGTGAGCATAACCGCGCTCTTCCACTCGCCCAGGGGGGTGGCCGTGGTGACCAGGTCCTGACCCAACCCCAGGGGGGCGGGCGCCGACCAAGTGGTCATCTGCACCGGGAAGGAAATCAGCAGGGCGACACGGGCGACCAGCGCCGGATTGAATGGATTGGCACCCAGTCCGCCGTAGGCCTGCTTGCCGATGCCGATGGCGATGACTGCGCCGAGCAGGGTCAGCCACCAGGGGCTGGTCGGCGGCAGGTTAAGGGCCAGCAGCAGACCGGTGACCAGGGCGCTGCCGTCGGCGAGGGAGTGCGGTCGGCCCATCAGACGCTGGCAGAGGACCTCGACGGCCAGACAGCCAAGAGTGGCAAGGAGCAGCACCCCGAGCGCGGAGAGCCCGAAGAAGTAGACTGCGGCGGCGCAGGCCGGCAGCAGACTTAGGGCAACGCTGCGCATGATCCGCGCGGTATCCTGCGCAGCATGCAGATGCGGCGATGAGGAGAGGTAGGGTTGAGGCTCCACGTTATCTCCGGCGGGCGGCCAGGATGGCCGCCTTGGCGTGGCGGATCGATTGGACCAGGGGCAGGTGGGCCGGGCAGGCGTAGCTGCAGCCGCCGCACTCGATGCAGTCCATCGCTCGCCACTCTTCGGCCGCGGCAAAGCGGTCCAGGCGCGCGCAGGCGGCGATGGTCGTCGGTGAAAGGTGGATCGGGCAGCCCTGCACGCAGCGGGCGCAGCGGATGCAGGGGCCCTCGGAAGACCGCGCCACGTCGCCTGTGCGCAGGAGCAGGACTCCCGAAGTGCCGCGCGTCGCCGGGACCTCCAGGCTTAACTGTGCCAACCCCATCATCGGCCCGCCCATGATGATCTTGCCGGGCGCCTCGCCGAGCCCCCCGCAGCACTCGACCAGGTGACGCAGCGGCGTACCGATGCGAATGCGCAGGTTCCGGGGAGAGATGACCGCCGGCCCGGTTACCGTGCACAGGCGCTCGATCAGCGGCCGCCCGTCGATTACCGCGTCGGCGACTGCCACCAGTGTAGCGACGTTCTGCACCACCACGGCCACATCCATGGGCAGGCCGCCGGAGGGGACCTGACGACCGGCAAGAGCCTGGATCAGCTGCTTTTCCGAGCCCTGCGGATACTTGACCTGCAGGGCCGTAACTTCGATGCCGGTGCCGGCACAGCGCTCCTTAAGCAGGGCGATGGCATCCGGCTTGTTGGCCTCGATGCCGATGACCGTTCGCCCGGCACCGAGCATCCTCCGCACGATGGCGATCCCCGCCAGAAGCCGCTCAGCTTCTTCGAGCATCAAGCGGTGATCGGCGGTCAGGTAGGGCTCGCACTCGACCCCGTTGACCAGCAGGGTATCGATCGGCTTGTCGGCGGGAGGGCTGAGCTTGACGTGGGTCGGGAAAGCCGCCCCCCCCATGCCGACCACCCCGGCGGCACGGATCCGCTCCAGCAGTTGCTCGGCGCTGAGTGACGCCGGATCGGCGGGGGTCAGCGGGCACCAGCGGTCCTCGCCGTCGGCACGGATAACCACCGCCGGCAGGGAGCGGCCGGAGGGATGCGGACGGGGCTCCACGGCGACCACCTCCCCGGAGGTCGGTGCATGCACCGGCACGGAGACAAAGCCCTTGGCCTCGCCGATCACCGCCCCCTTGTCGACCAGCGCCCCTTTGGCCACGCAGGCCACGGCCGGGGCGCCGATGTGCTGGCTGAGGGGGACAACCAGTTCAGCGGGGAGCGGACAGGGGACACTGGGGAGATGTGCTGTCAGCTTGTGTTCGGGCGGGTGTAGCCCCCCCGGGAAGGTCGGCAGAAAGAGGTTTCTCAGCGCCATGGGTCAGGCCGCCCCCGGCGCGGAAGACCTGATCGTGATCGTTTCGGCACCGGCGGGTTCCTCTTCCTCACCGCGGCCGTCCAGGTCGACGATGCAGTGCGTCGGGCACTTGGCGAGGGCCTCGGAGGCCTCTTCCTGGCAGCCCTCCAGGACACGGGCCAGGCGTTCTTCGACCCGGTAGGCCTCGGGGGCGGTCTTGACACAGATCTGGCAGGCGATGCAGCCGATCGTACAGTACTTGCGCACCATTGCCCCGGGATCGTGGCTGTTGCACAGGACCTGGATCGATGCCGAGCGCGGGATCATGCGGATCACCTCGCGGGGGCAGACCGCCACGCACTTGCGGCAGGCGGTGCAGCGTTCGCGGTCGATCACCGCCAGGCCGGTCGGGGTCATGGCAATGGCGCCAAAGGGACAGGCCCGCTGACAGGAGGCCAGCCCCAAACAGCCGCCCGGGCAGGCCTTGGGGCCGTCGGCCAGGCGCTGGGCGGCGGAGCAGTCAGCCAGACCGAGATAGCGGTACTTGCTGCGCGCCCTGTCCGTATCCCCTTGACAGAAGACCACCGCAACCTGTGGCTCACTGAGGGTCACGGTCACGCCGAGAACCTGGGCCACCTGGCGGGCCACGGTGGCGCCTCCCGGGGGGCAGAGATCCGCGCCGACATCCCCTTTGGCTAAAGCCCGGGCATATCCGCCGCAGCCGGGGAACCCGCAGGCCCCGCAGTTGGCGCCGGGCAGCAGTTCGAGCACGGCGGTCTCGCGGGGATCGACTTCCACGGCGAAGCGTCGTGCGGCATAGCCGAGAGACACAGCTGCCAGCAGACCAAGGAGACCGAGACTGAGGATCGCAATCAGCACGGTGCCCGGGCCTAACCTTTGACCATCCCGGCAAAGCCCATGAAGGCCAGCGAGAGGAGCCCGGCCGTCACCAGGGCGATGGCCGCGCCGCGCATGCTCGCCGGCACCGGGGCGAATTCGAGGCGTTCACGCAGCCCGGCGAAGAGGATCAGGGCGAGGGTGAAGCCCAGGGCGGCCCCGACGGCGAAGATGATCGACTCGACGAAGGAGTAGCCCTTCTGGACGGCCAGCACTGCCAGGCCAAGGACCGCGCAGTTGGTGGTAATCAGGGGGAGATAGATGCCGAGGGACTGGTAGAGGACCGGGCTGACCTTCTGGATGACCATTTCGACCAGCTGGACCAGGGAGGCGATGACCAGAATGAAGACGATGGTCTGCAGGTATTCGATGCGAAAGGGGCCCAGCACCAGTTCCTGCAGCAACCAGGTCACCGCGGTGGCCGCGGCCATGACGAAGGTGACCGCCATCCCCATCCCCGCAGCGGTTTCCACCGAGCGGGAAACGCCGAGAAAGGGACAGATGCCCAGAAAGCGCGCCAGCACGAAATTGTTGACGAAAATCGCGCCGACCAGAATGAGGAGGTAGTCTGTCATCGAGATCCGCGGGCAAGTGGCCTGACCGGCGTTATATAGTTCAGATGAATCTGGAAAGTCAAAGTTTTTCACCTCTCATGGCCGCCTGCGCGGCTTGACTCTCCCCCCCGGCTATGCTAACCACTCGAGGCTAGCCCTGCCAGCCGGCGGGGCGATCAACTCTTATTCCCCAGCCCGGAGAAGTGCATGAACGACCAGACCTCCAGCGCCCTTTTTGCCAAGGCCCAGACCCTGATCCCCGGCGGGGTCAACAGCCCGGTGCGCGCCTTCAAGTCGGTAGGGCGCGATCCGCTCTTCATCGCCCGCGCCGCCGGCTCCAAAATCTACGATGTCGATGGCAACGCCTATATTGATTATGTCGGCTCCTGGGGGCCGATGATCCTCGGCCACTGCCATCCCAAGGTGGTCGAAGCCATCCAGCAGGCCGCCCGCGACGGCGCCTCCTACGGGGCCCCCACCGAGAAGGAGATCATCCTCGCCGAGATGGTCTGCGCGGCCTACCCGAACATTGAGATGGTGCGCATGGTCTCGTCGGGGACCGAGGCGACCATGAGTGCCATCCGCCTGGCCCGCGGCTACACCGGGCGCGACAAGATCCTCAAGTTCGACGGCTGCTACCACGGGCACGCCGACTCCCTGCTGGTCAAGGCCGGCAGCGGCGCCGCCACCTTCGGCGTGCCGACCTCCCCCGGGGTGCCGGCGGACTTCGCCCGCCATACCCTGACCGCCACCTACAACGACCTCGCCGAAGTCCAGGCGATGGCCGCCGCCAACCGCGGCGAAATCGCCTGCATCATCCTCGAACCGATCGCCGGCAACATGGGCTGCGTCCCGCCGGCCCCCGGCTTCCTCGAAGGGCTGCGCGCCCTGTGCGACGCCGAGGGCATTCTTCTCGTTGTCGACGAGGTGATGACCGGTTTCCGCGTCGCCTACGGCGGCGCCCAGGAGCGCTACCGGGTCTACGGCGACCTGGTCTGCCTGGGCAAGATCATCGGCGGCGGACTGCCGGTCGGGGCCTTCGGCGGCCGGCGCGCGATCATGGAGAAGCTCTCCCCCCTGGGCGGGGTCTACCAGGCCGGAACGCTCTCCGGAAACCCCCTGGCCATGGCCGCCGGCATCGCCACCCTCACCCTGCTGCAGGAAGAGGGCTTCTACGCGCAGATCGAGGAGAAGAGCGCCTATCTGGAAGCGGGGCTGCGCGATGCGGCCCGGGAGTGCGCCGCACCGACCTGCCTGCAGCGGGTGGGCGGCATGTTCTGCACCTACTTCCAGGCCGGGCCGGTCGACAGTTTCGCCACGGCGGCCAAGAGCGATACTGCTGCCTTTGGCCGCTTCTTCCGCCTGCTCCTCGAACAGGGGGTCAACCTCGCCCCCAGCCAGTTCGAGGCCGGTTTCATGAGCATCGCTCATTCGCAGGAGGATCTCGATCGCACCATCGCCGCCGCACGTCAGGCCTTCCGTGCCCTCTAGCCGCTGGCGGTTGACAGCCCTGCACTGGTTGTGCTATCAAAAGCCGCTTTGCCCTCCGGACTCCGCAGGAGGAGCGGGTCGTGGCTGACGATCGCCGTCAGCTCTTTCGCTCCCTCGGCTTCGTTTCCAGCCTGGGGATCTCGATGGTGGCCGCGTCGTTCATCGGCCTGTTTATCGGCTACACTCTGGACGGCTGGTGGGGAACGTCCCCTTGGATGACCCTGTTGTGGCTCGGCTTCGGCATCGCCGCTGGATTCCGCAACATCTTCATCCTGACCCGGCGCGCTCTGCGTGACCAGGACCAACCCGGTGCCGATGACCACACCCCTTGAGCAGCTGCCGGCGGCCCTCGGCCGTCGCAACTGGCTGGTCCTGGGGATACTGGTGGCCGCCAGCCTCCCCTTCGCCGCCTGGGAGGTGAGTGCGGGGATTCTCGCTGGCGGACTGGTGGCCATCGGCGGTTTCAGTTGGCTGCAGCGCGCCCTGCGACGCCTGCTGTCCGACCCGGTGGGCGGCTCCCGCGCCCGTTACCAGTTCGGCTACGCCCTGCGCCTGCTGGCCCTGGGCGGAATGCTGGCCCTGCTGATCGCAGTCGTTAAAATCAACCCGATTGGCCTGGCCATCGGTCTGTCAGTCGTTGTCATCAACCTGCTCTGGCTCGCCTTGCAGCGCGCCCTGCAGTAGAGGAGGCCCCTACGGCATGATCCATCCATTTCTTTTCCTGCAATCACTTGCCGAGCAGCTGCATATCGGTGAACACGTTCTCTACACCTGGCTCGTGATGATCCTGCTGATCGTTGTCGCGCTGATGGTCAAAAGCAGCATCCAGACGGTTCCCAGTGGCCTGCAGAACTTCTTCGAGCCGATCGTCGCCGGCATCGAGGGGATGGTCGAGGAGAACATGGGCCCCCACGGCAAGGCTTACTTCCCGCTGATCGCCGCCATCGCCTTCTTCATCCTGACCTCGAACCTGATTGCGCTGATCCCCGGCTTCTACCCGCCGACCGCCAATCTCAACACCAACGCCGCCATCGCCCTGACGGTCTTCGCCATGACCCACATCATCGGTCTCAAGGAGCACGGCCTGGCCTATCTCAAGCACTTCTGCGGCCCGGTGATCTGGCTGGCCCCGCTGATCCTGCCGATCGAACTGATCGGCCACCTGGCCCGCCCCCTGTCGTTGACCCTGCGTCTCTTCGGCAACATGTACGGTCACGAGATCGTGCTGATGATCTTCTTCACTCTCGTGCCGTTCCTGGTGCCCCTGCCGATGATGCTGATGGGGGTGATGGTTGCCTTCATCCAGACCTTCGTCTTCATGCTGCTGGCGATGATCTACATCGCCGGGGCTCTCGAGGAAGCCCACTAGGCCGTCAGGCCTTGCGTCCTATACCGTATAGGAATCCATCAACCAGGCAGTAACAGGAAAGGAGCAGTACAATGCAGTTTTTCGCGTGGTGTATGATTGCGGCCGGCTTCGGTATGGCCATCGGGTCCTTCGGGACCGGTCTCGGTCAGGGTCTCGCTGTCAAGAGCGCCGTCGAAGGCGTCGCCCGTAACCCCGGCGCCAGCGGCAAGATCATGACGATCATGCTGATCGGTCTGGCCATGATCGAGTCCCTGGCGATCTACGTCTTCGTTGTCGCCATGATCATCCTCTTTGCCAACCCCTTCACCGCTCAGGTCCTGCAGTTGGCCGGCACCGCCGCCCACTAAGCAGTCCGCAGACGGCTCAAAAACGACGAGGGGGACGGCAGCTGCCGTCCCCCTCGTCGTTTACCGGTCACCCCGCGGCTCAGTTGAAGCCGCGATTGCGCATGATCCGCATGATCAGCACGCCCAGAATAGTCATCCCCAGCCCCACACCGAAGAGCAGGTAGCCGAAGGAGTTGGCAGTCCCCAGCCCCCACAGGTCGCGCTCGCCGACGATGCCGATCAGCACCATTCCGACCAGCACGCCGAGCCCGCCGATGACATAGACCGCCAGGGCCAGCCCGGCCAGCACCCAACCCCGCCATCCTGCAAAATTCATCCTTAAACCTCCGAGCCGCATCGTCTGTCCAACCCAGGGCATTCTAGTCGGCCGGTGAAACAAAGGAAATAAGATTCGATTCACAATTGACTTTTCACGCCCCCCTGTGATAAACAGCCTCTAATCTTTGCCGCATACTTTTTTCATACATCCGAACATCTGGAAATAACACGTTTTTTGTCAACTCCCCGCGGGCGGATAGCGCCCTCCGCGGGTTCTGTTTGTACCACCCTGTCAATGGAGGACGTCCGCATGAGTTGTCATCGGTTGCTTTTCACCCTTCTTGCCATCCTGGCGATGGCCCCGTCCCTGGCTTTGGCCCAGAATGGCATGGCCATAGCCCCGGAGGCCTGCCTCAAGTGCCACAGCGACGTGGTATCCCCCGTCGAGTACGGCGCCTCGGTTCACGGCCAGAATGGCTGCACCAGCTGCCATGTCGAGGCCGCCGCCCTGGAGAAGCACATGGCCGGCGAGGTCATGCCGGAGAAACCCAAATGCGTCCGCTGCCATAAGGTGCAGTCCGCCGAGCATTTCTCCAGCGTGCACCAACTCAACGAGATCGGCTGTGCGGACTGCCACAGCGATATCCACAAGATGCGCCCCTGGAAGGGGGACAAGAACCGCGTTGTCGCCGTCTGCACCACCTGTCATGACGATCACCAGGACTACCTGGAGTCCTCGCACGGCAAGGCGGTGGCCGCCGGCAACAAGGACTCGGCTGCCTGCCATGACTGCCACAACCTGCACCAGATCCAGCAACTCGGCGACCCCAAGAGTCACCTCAATCGCGAGTTCCACACCAAGGTCTGCCTTAAGTGCCACGCCGACAAGGAGATGATGGATCGCAACGGCGTCTTCAACGTTGCCGCAGACACCTACCTTGAGAGTTACCACGGCAAAAACTACCGGCTCGGCTACCCGGACCGGGTTGCCGGCTGCGCCGACTGTCACACCTCGCACACGGTCCTCCCCAAGGACGATCCCAAGTCAAGCGTCAACCCGGCGAACCTGGTCAACACATGCGCCCAGTGCCACAAGGAGTCGACTGCGCTGTTCGCCCAGTTCTACTCCCATGGCGACATGACCGACCGCCAGAACTACCCGATCATGTACTACACCTTCATCAGCATGACCGGGCTGCTCCTCGGCACCTTCGCCGTTTTCTGGCTCCACTCGCTGATGTGGATGATCCGCGGCTTCATCGAGAATCGTGAGAAACTGGCCAAGATGCACTCCGGCCACCATCACGGTCACGGCATCACTGAACCGCACAAGCAGTATCGGCGCTTCACCAAACGGCATGTTTTCCTGCATTTCACCGTCATCGTCAGCTTCCTTGGCCTGACCCTGACCGGCCTGCCGCTGAAGTTCAGCAGCCAGCACTGGGCCCAGGTGATGATGGACTTCTACGGCGGCACATACAACGCCGGCCTGATCCACCGGGCCTGCGCGGTGCTGACCTTCGGCTACTTCGTCTCGGCGATCGCCATGAGCATCCACTTCCTCTTCATCCGTAAGGACATTAAGGGGGGCTGGCTGCAGCGCCTCTTCGGGCCGGATTCGCTGTGCCCGAACCTGCGTGACATCAAGGACGTGGTCGGCATGGTCCGCTGGTTCCTCTTCATGGGCCCCAAGCCGACCTTCGAGCGCTGGACCTATTGGGAGAAGTTCGACTTCATCGCGGTCTTCTGGGGTATGTTCGCCATCGGCGGCTCCGGCCTGATGCTGTGGTTCCCCGAGTTCTTCGGCACCTTCCTGCCGGGCTGGATGTTCAACGTGGCAACCATCGTCCACTCCGATGAGGCGCTGCTCGCCACCGGCTTCATTTTCACCGTGCACTTCTACAATACCCACGGCCGGCCCGAGAAGTTCCCCATGGACTTCGTCATCTTCAACGGTCAGATGGCTAAGGAGGAGTTCATCGAGGAGCGCGGCGACCAATGGAAACGTTATGAGGAAGCCGGGATCACCGAGCAGTTCGCCTGCAAGAAGGTCAGCGGTCCGCTGTGGGACTTCTGCTTCAAGGCCTTCGGCTATGTGGCGGTCTTCACCGGTATCGGCTGCCTGGTCCTGATGGTCCTGGCCTTCCTGGCCGGCGCTCATTAGCCAATCAGTAACGACCACACAGTAAAAGAGAGAGGGCCCCGGTCGGAGCCCTCTCTCTTTTTTTCAGTCTCGGGTTATTCCCCCGCATCACCCCTCAGGCTGGCCTGCGGCCGCCCCCTTGTTCCAGCGTCCGAGGACCAGCGAGGCGACAGTGGCCGCTACGCCAAAGGAGAAGATGCTCACCAGCAGCGCCATACCCTTGAGATCGACCACATCAAGCAAAACCTTGGCGATAGCCACGGTGGTGATCAGCAAGCCGACATTGCGCACCTCTATGTCCCTTACACGCAGGCTGGCCAGCAGCAGAGCTACTGCGGCAAGGTTGATCATCAGGGACTGTCCGCCCATAAAAGCCTCTTCGCTCAAGGTTCCCATGGCCCCCAGGCCCTGATACAGCCCCATGCGCAGGGTGAAGAATGCACACAGCATGGTCGTCACCAGCAGAATCCCGGCCCAGCGGTCCCGGGTGCCGTCCTTTCCGGTCCATAGCCCGCCGGAGGGGGGGAGAACCTGTCTTGCCCACCGGTAGTGGCAGCCGGCCAGCACGGCCAGAAGCCCGGAAGCCACGGCACCGATCATCGACGGTTCTGTCTTCTCCGTCGTCCACAGTAGCGCGATCAGCGTCCCCCCCGCATAGGCCTGAACCAGGTAGGAGACCAGCCTCATCCCTCCGCTGCCGATACGCCCCGATACGATTGCCAGGGCCAGGGCCGTTCCCGCAGTGAGGGCGGAACCGGCCAGGGCATTCCCAGTCGCTAGCGGCAGGGCCAGGGCGACCATTACGCTGCCGGCCAGGGTGAATGAGGTCGTGCCCTCTGCCGCCGAGCCGGTGCGGCGCACCAGCCACCAGGCCACGGCAAGGTACGCCGCGCCGCCCAGGATCGCAGCCACACCGGCCGGGCCGGCTTCGGCCTGCCCGCCGGCGACGATAAGGCGCAGGGTGGCAAAGATCCACAGTACGTTGAGGAGTGGCAGGACGCGGTCGAACTTGGCAACCTTCGCCTGGATTTTCCCCAGCGATCCAGCCAGGGCAATCGCCGTCAGAAACAGGCCCAGAACCGCCAGCGCCGGCAGGAGCCCCTGGAGTGACAGGTCAGGGGTGCCCCCCGGATTGCGCTCGTAGAACGAATTCAGTTTGAACGCCCAGAATTCTATGGACAGGGCCGTGAATCCAAGCATGATCCAGCGCAGCCAGGATGCTCGCAGCAGACCTGAGGCGTAGGCAGCAAAGATGTTTGCCAGGGCCATGATTCCTGCCTGCAAAGGGAATACCGGGGTCGGGTAATTGATGGCGAAGGAGCCGATACTCATGCCGATGGTCCCGACAAAGACCGGCAGGGCGACCCGGTACTGTCGGCTCATGAGCAGGGTGGCCAGGCCGACTCCCGCCAGCAGCAGGTAGGCGACGATGGTTGGCAGGGATTCGAAGACGCGGTGCGTTTCAACGATCACCGAGCACATGACCACCGTCCCCCACAGGGAAAAGACCGGGGCCTGGTGATTCCCCCGGCTGTAGGAGGACCAGCCGTAAGCGATCAGGACAAATGCATAAACCATCCCCAGCAGAGTGCCGAGCTGCGTCTCAATGACTCCGCTCTTAGCCAGTTCGCGCAGGGCCAGGGCGACAACCAGTATGAAACTGGTCGAAGCCATGCGCGTCAGGATATGTGAGTGCCCGACCATCGACAGGAGTTCTTCGGTGTCGCCTCCATGACCCGGCGCAGGAGCGGGGCCCGCCTCCGCCTGCTCCGCGGGAAGGAAAGTCGCCCCGCGCAGGGCTGTCACCTCTGCCGTCAACCTGCCGACCTGCGCTTCAAGCTGCACGACCCTCAACTCCAGGCTTGCCTGTTCTGTCATGGGGAGCCTCCCGCCCTGTTTCGATACTGCCAAGCCGCCCTTCCGCAGGCACCGAAGAATCACATAGAACACTATTTTATAGCGCGCCAGTTGTCAACCAATCCCCTTGCGTCGTGCTCACAAAAAAACCGCTTACGAGAGGGAGAACAATAAAGATAAGTTCTTTAGGGAAAAGACGATTGGCCTAATTTAATCAAGACTCTGGGAGAGGGATTAAATTCGCCCTGGAAAGGACTTAATCATACCATTTGCAAATTGACTTCACGATAACGCCATGATACTAAAAAACTATGTTTTATTAGCTGCCAAAAGGAAGGAGGTCCATGGTGAAAAACCACGTCTGGCGCCCCCTGTTCGTCGTCATCGCCCTGGTCTGCGGCATCCTGCTCTTCAGGTCCCTCTATGTCCCGGCCGATTTCGGATCTCATGAACGCGGCTATACCTTCGGCTTCCACCGCCTTGGCAACGAGCAGGAGTGGAAGGAATTCCCGGCCAAGTACCGCGACAGCGGCTACTGCAGCGAGTGTCATGAGGACAAGGTTGCTGCCCAGAGCGCAGGTAAGCATCAGGGCTTCCCCTGCGAAAACTGTCACGGCCCGGCACTCGGCCATCCGGAAAAACCGGAAAAACTGGCCATCGACCGCAGCCGCGAGTTGTGCATTCGCTGCCACAGCAAGCTGGTCATGCCGTCGAGCGGACGCAATGCCATCCCCGGCATCGACCCCGTGGAGCACAATCCCGGAACCGAGTGCGTCAGCTGCCACAACCCGCACAAACCGAACCTGGAGGATATGTGACCATGAATCGGCGCGCCTTCCTCAAGAATACCGCGGTGTTCGTTTCCGGGGCCTCACTCTCCCTGTCGGCCCTCGAGTTGATCGACCCCGCAAAACTCCTGGCGGCCAACCCCACGCTGCGCTGGGGATTCCTGGTCGATACCCACAAGTGCGTCGGCTGCGGCTTCTGCGTCAAGGCCTGCAAAATCGAGAACGACATCCCGCTCGAGGCCAATGTCACCAGGACCTGGGTCGAGCGCTACGTGATGACCAAAAACGGCGAGACCCTGCGCGACTGCCCCAAGGGTGCCCTTGATGGCTATACCAACAAACTGATCGACCAGAATGCCTCGGGGATGAAGGCGGTCGCCGATGAGGATGTGGCCCAGGCCTTTTTCGTCCCCAAACTGTGCAATCATTGCACGACACCTGCCTGCGTCCAGGTCTGCCCGGTCGGGGCGACCTACCAGACCGGCGACGGGGCAGTCCTGGTCGACCGCAAGTGGTGTATCGGTTGCGGCTACTGCATTATGGGCTGTCCTTACGGGGTGCGCTTCTTCCATCCCACCGCCCACGTTGCCGACAAGTGCACCTTCTGCTACCACCGCATCAGCAAAGGCGGGAATACCGCCTGTGCCCAGGCCTGCGCCTTCGGAGCCCGACGCATCGGCAACCTGCGCGACCCCAATGATCCGGTTGCCAAGGCTGTCCTCACTCAACGGCTCGGGGTGCTGCGCAGCGAGTACGGCACCAAGCCCAATGTCTATTACATCGGTCTCAACGAGGAGGTGCGCTAGCCATGCTCGAGCAAGCAGCCCAGATGATCGTCCACGGTGAGGCCTGGACCGTCAAGGACCTCTTCGTCCTCCCCAACGAGTATGTCTACTGGTCGATCCAGATCGTCATGTACCCGTACATGACCGGCCTGGTCGCCGGGGCCTTCGTGCTCTCCTCGCTTTACCATGTTTTCGGCGTGGAGAAACTCAAGGAGATCGCCCGCTACGCCCTGGTCTTCTCCTTCGCACTGCTGCCGGTGGCAATGATGCCGCTGCTCCTCCACCTGCAGCAGCCTTTTCGGGGCATCCACGTCATGATGACCCCGCACTTCACCTCGGCGATCTCGGCCTTCGGCATCGTCTTCATGACCTACGCCTGCATCGTAGCCGCCGAAATCTGGTTCGTCTACCGGCACTTCTTCGTCCAGTCACTGCTGCGCCTGGAGGCGAAGAGCAGTCGCCGGCCCCTCGAGAGCCTGTTGATGATCATCTACCGCGCCGTGGCCCTCGGTGCTCGCGACCTCAGCCCGGCCGCCCTTGAGGCCGATCACAAGGCGGTCAAACTGCTGGCCGGAATCGGCATCCCGGTCGCCTGCTTTCTACATGGCTATGCCGGCTTCATCTTCGGCTCGGTGAAGGCCAACGCCCTGTGGATGACCCCGCTGATGCCAGTGATCTTCATCTGCTCGGCGGTCGTCTCGGGGATCGCTCTGTGCATCATCAGCTACGCGATCTTCATGGAGCTGCGCAAGTGGGCAGCGCGCCGGGGCAAAAACTTCCTGCTTCCCGATGCCCTCGCTCACGGCGAGCATGCCGTCGATGCAGAACATCTGCGCAGCGTCCAGCAGCACGAAGTGACCATGACCTCGAAGTACCTGCTGATTTTCATGACCCTGGCGATCACCCTGGAACTTCTCGACATGATTTTTCGCGGCTACACGGCGGTCAAATCGTGGGACGCCCTCCGCCAGGTGATCTACGAGCACGATTTCGTCAAGATTTTCATTCTCCAGTACGGCATCGGCAACCTGCTTCCCTTCATCCTGCTTCTGGCCCCTGGGGCAACCGTGAGGCGAACCGCGCTGGCCTGTATCTGCGTACTCTTCGGCGTGCTGATGATGCGCTGGAACGTGGTTGTCGGCGGCCAGGCTTTCTCACTGACCTTCGACGGCTTCATGCACTACCACCTGCCGATCATTCCCCATGATCTCGAGACCTTCAAGGAGGGTCTGATGGGGGCGCTGATGGTGGCTGCGACGCCCTTCGTGATCTTCTACTTCCTCAACATGATCGTACCGGCCTTCATGGAGGATAAAGACGCACACTGACAGCGATTCGTTCGCAATCACTCTCCGCGGGTCGCCTCTCTGGGGGCGGCCCGTTTTCTTTCCTTATATGCAAGGCCGCCGAGACGGCCTCGGACTGCGGGAAAGAGGGGCCTTATCCCACCTACAATTAAAAAAGATCAATTGATTCGCATTTGTTCGTCTTTTTGCCGGGTATTTAATCCTTGTATTTTTCCGTGACCTTTGCTAGAGACTACCCGGTTAACTACAGTAAACATCTGGACAGGCGCATTCCCGCGCCACGGGCTTTTTCGGGAGGATACGATTTATGGGACAGTTTGACATGGTGAAGGACTTCTTCCTCGGCATCAGCCGCAGCCGGATCTCGCTGGTCGGGGCGATGATCGTAACGGTGGTCACGCCGCTGCTCTTCGGCTACATGATCATCGACTCAGTCTTCCATGTGAAGAACCCGTACTTCGGTGGCGCAGTCTACCTCCTCCTCGGCCCGGTCTTCCTGACCGGCCTGGGAATGATCTTCGCCGGGGCCTTCTTCTTCCGCGGCACCCGCGATGTCCATCTGTTCACCCTGGAGTACATGCGCAAGTACTTCACAGACCCGAAACTTTTCGGCCGCCTGCGCCGCAACGTCTTCCTGATCGTCGTGCTGACCTCGGTGAACTTCACCGTCTTCAGCCTCTTCCTCTACCGGGCCTATCATTACATGGAATCGACCGCCTTCTGCGGCCAGTTCTGTCATACGGTAATGAGCCCCGAATACACCGCCTACCAGAACGGTCCCCACTCCCAGGTCAGCTGCGTTGAATGCCATATCGGCGCCGGGGCCGACTGGTTCGTCAAATCGAAGATTTCCGGGGCCCGCCAGCTGCTGGCTGTTGCTGCCAACACCTATCCGCGCCCGATTCCTACTCCGGTCCACGGCCTCCGCCCGGCCCGCGATACCTGTGAGAAATGTCACCGCCCTGAACTCTTCCACGGTGACAAACTCTACGTGAAAAACCACTTCCTCCCCGACGAGCAAAACAGCGAAGTGCACAACATCCTGCTGATGAAGATCGGCAGCGCCGGCGACCGTGCCCAGAGCTCCCATGGCATCCACTGGCACGTCGCACCGCAGAATGCCGTCACCTACCGGACCGTCGACCCGAAGCGCATGGTCATTCCCGAGGTTACCCTCAAGACCGCCGACGGCAAGGAAGTGGTCTTCCGCACCGACGATGCCGACGAGAAGCTGAAGGCCGCCGGGGAAAAGATCGAAACCCGCACCATGGACTGTATCGACTGCCACAACCGGCCCTCGCACGTCTACCTCTCCATGGAGGATGCCCTGAACCGCAAGATCGTCGAGGGGACGATCCCCCGCGAGCTCCCCTTCATCAAGCGCCAGGCCGTTGAAGTGGTTTCCGCCAAGTATCCGGACAGCAAGACTGCCAAAGAATCGATCGCCGCCAGCCTGACCTCCTGGTATCAGGCCAACCAGGCTGCGCTGGTCGCCGCCAAACCCGAACTGCTGGCCAAGGCCATTGCCGGGGTCCAGGAGGCTTATGCCCAGAACGTCTTCCCGGAGATGAACATCGACTGGGGAACCTACATTACCCAGATCGGCCATGGCGAGGAGTTCGACCACGGCTGCTTCCGCTGCCACGACGACCAGCACAAGAGCGCCGACGGCAAGGTCATCTCCGGCGACTGCAACACCTGTCATACCCTGCTCGCCCAGGAGGAAGCCGATCCGGCTATCCTCAAGACCCTGCGCGGCGAATAAGCTCCACTGCACCGGAAAAACTACGGCCCGCTGCCAACGCAGCGGGCCGTTTTCATTTTCTGAAAAGACGTTGCCGAATCAGGCGCAGGGGTTGCGCGCCTCGCAGGGGACGCCGGTCTGGCACAGGCCGCAGCCGGCGATCGGCACCCCGTAGCGCTCGGCGAGGCGCGGCTGCAGCACGCCGTAGGTGTAGTCCCGACAGCGCTGCTTGTCGTGGCCGGTTTGGCTGATGGCACCGACCGGGCAGCGGCGCATGCAGGCCCCGCAGCTCTCACGGGCATGGAAGAGGCACCAGTCGCGTACCCCGTCGTAGGGGCGGGGATCGGCGGGCAGAGCGAGAGTGGTAATGACGCTGCCGCAGCGGTGGGCCATGCCGGCGGCTGTGATCAGGCCGTCGTTGAGGCTGAAGGTGCCGAGGCCGGCGGCGTAGGCGGCGTGCCGCTCCGACCAGTTGGAGGAGGGACCGCTGTCAGCCTCGACCGGGCCCCACTCCCGGTCAAGCACCGGGGCCAGCGCTTCAGCCCCTTGCGCCCGCAGCCAGGCAACCAGCTCCGCGCGCAGGCGGTTGTTGAGCTTTTCGCCAAAGGTCCGGGTGATCGCCCAGGCACGGGCCGGCTCGCTCTTTTCGGCGCGGTTGGCAGCCCGGGTTGCCGGCGCGGCCGGCAGGATCCAGCTGATCACCGTCATCGCCCCGGGGAGCCACTCCGCCGGCGTCCGGTGAAAGGGGCCGATGACCTGCTCGTCCCGGTAGTGCAGGAAAAGCGGGTCGTCCGCCGCCGCGCAGCCGACCAGCGGGGCAGTAAAAATCGGGCCGTCGAGATCGTCGTGGCGATTTTCGGGGAGGGTCGCAACCAGCCGCGCCACTTCGGCGCGAACTGCCTCCTTGAGCCCGGCGGAGGTCATGGCCGGCAGTCGGCGCACACCGAGCGGAAGAGGGCGGTGCTCAGATAGCGGTCCCCGCGGTCGGGGAGGAGCACGACGATCGTCCCGCCGCTCATTTGCTTCGCCACCTGGAGCGCTCCGGCCACCGCCGCCCCGCTCGACATCCCGGCGAAGATCCCCTCGCGCGCGGCCAGCAGGCGGGCGACCTCGAAAGCCTCCTCGTCATCGACAGTCAGCTTGGCGTCGAGCTCGACTTCCCGGTAGATGCCGGGGACGATCGCCTCGCGCATGTTTTTCAGTCCCTGCACCTTGTGGCCGAGCCGCGGCTCGACAGCGACGATGCGCACCCCGGGCTTTTGGCTGCGCAGGTAGCGGCCGACCCCCATCAGCGTCCCCGAGGTCCCCATCCCGGCGACGAAGGCGTCGACCCGCCCGCCGGTCTGCCGCCAGATCTCGGGGCCGGTGGTCTCGAAATGGACCTGCGGATTGGCCTCGTTCTCGTACTGGTTGGGCATGAAATAGCGCTGCGGATCGCCGGCGAGGATCTGGTGGGCCAGGCGGATCGCCCCGTCGGTCCCCTCGCCGGCGGGGGAGAGGACCAGCTCCGCCCCGTAGGCCTCGAGAACCGCCCGCCGCTCGAGACTGACGCAGGCCGGCATGACCAGGCGGATGCGGTAGCCGCGCGCCGCCGCCAGCATGGCCAGAGCGATGCCGGTGTTGCCGGAGGTCGGCTCGAGGATGGTCTTCTCTGGAGTGAGCAGGCCGGCGGCCTCGGCGTGACGGATCATCCACCAGGCGGTGCGGTCCTTGACCGAGCCCCCGGGATTGTTCCCCTCGAGCTTGGCGAGGAGGAGCACCGCCGGGTTCGGGTTGAGGTGGTGGAGCGCCACCAGCGGAGTGTTGCCGATCGCCGCCGGCAGGCTGAAGGCCTCCTCGCCGGAGGCAGCGTGAAGATCAGACCAGGCCATGCAGCGGTCCTCCCGGGGCACCGAGATGGTCGACGCGGCGTTCCAGGGCCGGATCGTCGAGCAGGGGATCAGGGTGATGAGCCTTGCGGCGGGCGTCGATGACCAGGGCCCCGGCGCAGCCCCAGTGCTTGGCGACCACCGCGGCCTCGATGCCGTCGAGATCGGCGGCCGGGTCGGAGCGGGTGAAGGTGACCCAGAGGAAGTTGGCCAGGGTGCGGGCGGTGAACTCGCTGTCGTCGGCCAAAACCACCAGCGGGCAGGCGTTGAGCGAGGCAGTTGCGGTGAAGGCCCGGCAGAATTCGCCCAGGTCCGCCGCCGGCAGGCCGCGCCGCCCCGCCCAGGGGGGGGCCTGGACGACCAGTACGCCGGGGAGGGCCAGGTGCGGGGCGCTGAAGCCGGGCGGCAGTGTCAGCCCGGCCGGCAGCTCGTGCGGCAGCTGGCGGCGGGGGGCGCCGGCAGCGGCGATCACCACCTTGGAGCCCTGGTTGAAGCCGGTGCCCGAGTAGTCGAGGGTATCGATGGTGGTGCGGGTCTGGAAGTGCAGATCGCGCCGCCAGTCGGCCCGTTCGAGGAGGTGGACGAAGAACGCTCCGGCATCATGAAGGTCGGGGGTGTGCGGATCACTGCCGTCGGCGATCAGCAGGTACTTGGCCAGCGACAGCTGCCCCTGGCCGAGAAGCGCGTTAGCCTGGGTGAGCAGTTCGCGCGGCTGGCGCTCCTCCTCGTAGGGGACGTAGCGTTCGCTGCCCACCGCCAGGAGCAGGGGATGGACGCCGGCGGCATCGACCGCGTGGATGGCCCGTACCCCTGGGACCAGGTCGGGGACCAGCGGGCCGGTCATCTCGTGGATCAGCTCACCGAAGGTGGTGTCCTCCTGGGGAGGACGGCCGACGGTGGTGAAGGGCCAGATCGCCCCTGGGCGATGGTAGACCCGTTCGACGGTCATCACCGGGAAGTCGTGGACCAGGCTGTAGTAGCCGAGATGGTCGCCGAAGGGCCCCTCGGGGAGGGTGCGGCGCGGATCGATGTGGCCGACCAGGCAGAAGTCGGCCTCGGCAGGCGCAAGCAGGCCGTTGCCGGTGGCGACCACCGGCAGGCGGTGGCCGCCGAGCAGGCCGGCGAAGGCCAGCTCGCTCATCCCCTCGGGAAGGGGCATCACCGCGGCCAGGGTCATGCTCGGCGGGCCGCCGACGAAGACGTTGACCGGCAGCCGCTCCCCCCGCGCCACGGCGGCGGCGTGGTGGACGCCGAGGCCGCGGTGCAGCTGGTAGTGCAGGCCGACCTCGCGGTCGGCGGCATAGCGGTTGCCGGAGAGCTGCACGCGGTACATGCCGAGGTTGCCGTGCTGCCAGCCGGAGCGGCCGGGAGCCTCGCTGTAGACCTGGGGGAGGGTGATGAAGGCGCCGCCGTCCTGCGGCCAGGAGACCAGCTGCGGGAGGCCGCCGACAGTAATGCTCCGCTGCAGGAGCGGGGCGCGGCCGACCCGCCGCGGGCGCAGGTGCCAGAGATGGCCGGCCAGCCCGAGGGCCCGGCCCGGGGAGCGCAGCAGCGCGGCGGGGTCGCTCTTGGCCTCGGCCAGGGCGCGGATCGCCGGCAGAGTGTCGCGGAAGAGGTAGCGGGCCCGCTCGAGGGTGCCGAAGAGATTGCCGAGCAGGGGGAAGGCACTTCCCCTGACCCGCTCGAAGAGCAGGGCCGGCCCGCCGTTGCGGTAGACGCGGCGCTGGATGGCGCCGACTTCCAGGTGGGGGTCGACTTCGACGGCGATGCGCTTGAGCCGGCCGCTGCGCTCGAGATCGCTGACGGCCTGCTGCAGGTTGCGGTAACCCATGGTGACAGTGTGCTCCTGGTGCCGGCGGGCCGCGCCTCAGCGCTTGTCCCGCAGTTCGGGGTAGTCGTGCAGCAGGCGACGGGCGGCCAGGCGCCAGCCGTCGCTGAGGGTCGGGTAGACGTGTACCATCTCGGCCAGATCGGCCACTTTCAGGCAGGTGCGTACCGCCAGGGCCAGCTCGTGGATCATGTCCGCGGCCCGCGGGGCGAGGATCTGCCCGCCGAGGATGCGCCCGTCGATGCGGTCGGCCCAAAGCAGGATCCCGCCGCCGGGGGCGCCGACCACGTGGGCCTTGTCGACCGCCATCAGGTCGAGGAAGACTTCGGCCACCTCGTGTCCGGCGGTCCGGGCCTGGTCGCCGGTCTGGCCGACCAGGGCGATCTCCGGATCAATGAAGACCGCCATCGGCGTACCGCGATGATCGACGGTGCAGTGGCGATCGCTGAACATGTTTTCCACCGCCACCCGCGCCTCGATCTCGCCGGCGGGGGCCAGCAGCGGCGGACCGGTCACATCCCCGGCGGCCCAGATCCCCGGGACGCTGGTACGGCATTCGGCGTCGATGACCACGAAGCCCGCCCGGTCGACCGCTACCCCGACCGTCTCCAGGCCGATCCCGGCGGTGGCCGGGACGGTGCCGACCGCCAACATCAGGCGTTCGGCGCTGAAGGTGGCCTGGTGGCCATGGATGGCGGTATGCACGGTAATGCCGTCAGCGCTCGTTTCCACCTGCTGAGTGTCGACGCCGAAGTGCTGGTGCAACCCTTCGGCGGCCAGCAGGGCGCAGAGCGGGCCGGTCAGGCGCGGGTCGAATTCGGCCAGGGGGCGTTCGCCGCGTTCCAGAATGGTCACCTGGCAGCCGAAGCGCTGCATCATCTGGCCGATCTCCAGGGCGATCACCCCGCCGCCGAGGATGATCAGGGAACGCGGGATCTCCTCGAGGTTGAGCACCGAGTAGCTGTTGAGGGGACGTGCCTCGCGGATCCCCGGCAGGTCGAGATGGCGGGGCTGGCCACCGCAGGCCAACAGAAAACGCTCACAGTTGAGCACCTGCGGGCCGACCTCGAGTTCCCCGGGAGCGATGAAGCGGCCGTGGCCACGGAGCAGCGTCACCGCCGGGTTCCCCTCCAGCAGGGCAGCGCAGCGCTGGGCACGGACCCGGTCAATGGCCTGCTGCTTGGCGGCCATCAGCGCCCGGCAGTCGATCGGCCCCGAGGTCAGGTTGAGCCCGGCGGGGGCGCCGCGGTGGCTGGCCCGGTAGAGGGCCGCCTTGTGGATCAGCGTCTTGCTCGGCACGCATCCCCAGTTGATATAGGTGCCGCCGGGGACTGCCTGCTCGACCAGCGTGACCCGGGCGCCCAGTTCGACGGCCCGTTCCGCGGCGGCCAGGGCGGTACTGCCGGCCCCGAGGATGACCAGATTACAGCTCTCCCGCCTCACGAGCGACCCTTGTTCTGCCAGCTGCCGATACTGCCGTCGCTCAGCCAGGCGTAGTAACCGTCGAGGAGTTCCTGGCTGAAGTGCAGGCTGTCGCCGTCCTCGCGGAGGGAAAGGCGCCGGCGCAGTTCGCCGACCCGCCGGCGCGCCTGGCGGCAGAAGAGCTCGGCCAGCACCGCAGCCTCCCCGGGCGAGGTCGGCAGTGCCGCCCGCCCCAGAACTGCGCCGATAGCAAAGAGTTCGGTGGCGCAGTCAACCAGGCGGCCGAGGAGGAGCTGGTGCTCGGGCAGACGCTGACGGTAGCGCAGCCGGGCAAAGAGCAGGTCCCGGCCGAGGCGGCGCACATCGCGCTCCAGGTGATGCAGATGCGGGCGCAGCGCCTCCGGGAGCTGGACCTGGGCGTCAAGTTTGAAGTTGGGCCAGTAGAGTCGCCGGGACCACTCCAGGTAGCGTCCGAGCGCGGCGCGCAGATTGCGGCGGGAGAGGCTCGGCGCCTTGCCTTGGCGGAGCTGGCCGAGGACCTCCCGGGCCACCAGCTGGCCCAGACCGTCGGTGGTTTCATCGAGCAGCGGGGAGAGCGGCTGGGAGGGGAGCAGGTGTCCGCCGGCCAGGGAAAACCCGCCGCGCAGGCGCTCGATGGCATCGGTACTGCGGCGCAGGGCGGCCCCGCAGAAGAGCCGGGCCATGGCCGCCTCGAGTCGATACCCGTCGCGGCTGCCCTCGGCCAGCGCCACGCTCATCCAGGTCAGGCTCTCGGCCGCATAAAGGTCGGCGGCGCTGACGGCCAGCAGCTCCGCCACGCTTTCACTCCCCGCCGCCGGCTGCCGCCGGGCCCAGTCGGTGGACTCCGTCAGGGCCAGCTTCAGGGCTCCGCAGCTGGCCGCGGCCATGGCCAGGCGGGCGCTGCGCAGAGCCTGGCGCAGCACGGAGAGCCCCTCGCCGCGCTGACCAAGGAGGGCCGCCGCGGGGAGGGCCAGGTCACGGAAACGGGCCACGCCGATCGGCACCTCTTTGAGGGCCATGAAGCGACACTCGGCCCCCTCGGCGAAGGCTGCCGCCGTGGTATCGACCAGGAAGGCGGAGAGTTCCTCGTGCTCTTCCTCTGTGCCGTTGGTGCGGGCAATCACCACCAGAAGCTCGGCGGGGGCCCCGTTGCAGACCCAGACCTTTTCCCCCTCGAGCAGCCAGCCGGCTCCCGCATCGTCGGGGCGGGCCGTGGTCGCCAGCGGCTGCGGCAGGAGCCCCGCCGGGGCCTCGTTGCAGGCCAAAGCGCAGATGGCCCCGGCGGCAAGCCTCGGCAGGAACTGCTCGCACTGGCCGGCATTGCCGCCGGCCCGCAGGATCCCCGGCAGATCGAGGCTGTAGGAGGTCATGACCAGGGCCGCCAGGGGCGGGCTGTGGGTGGCAACCAATTGAATGAGGCGCAGGGCATTGCTCTGCGAGAGCCCCAGGCCGCCGTATTCGGCGGGGATAGTGATGCCGAAGAGGCCAAGGTCGCCGAGGCCGGCGAGGATGGCCGGGGGGATCTCGCCATCGGCGGCAATTTGCTCGGCATCGACGTGGGCGGCGAGGAAGGCAGCGACCTTAGCCAACAGCTGGTCACCGGCCACGCGCTCGACCGGCGACTGGGCGGGGCAGGGAAAGAAGCGCTCCACCGGCAGGTCCCCGGCAAACAGCGGCGCAACCACCCCGGCGGGACGCCACGGGGCAGCCGGAGCGACGGCATTGCGCTGGCGGGAAGCCCGCGAGGGGCGGCGGTAACGGTTCATCAAAAACTCCTTAAGAAATAAAGCTTAACAATAGCAGGCTCGCGGCCGGCTGTCAGCCGCCAAGCAGCAGTCCCTGCTTCTCGAGGAGCAGGATGCGGTCGCGCAGGCGGGCCGCCTCTTCGAACTCGAGGGCGGCGGCGGCCTTGAGCATCTCCTCGCGCAGACGGGCGATCTCAGCGTGCAGCGCGGCGGGGCCGGCGTACTCGGCGAGGGTCTCGGCCGCCACCGGCAGCTCGGCGTAGTCCTGCTCGGCGATGTCGTCGAGGATGGTGCGCAGCGACTTGCGCACCGTCTCCGGGGTGATGCCGTGCTCGTTGTTGTAGGCTAGCTGGGCCTCCCGCCGACGGGCGGTCTCGGCCAGGGTGGCGCGGATCGAGCCGGTCTCCTGGTCGGCATACATCAGCACCCGGCCATCGACGTTGCGCGCCGCCCGCCCGCAGGTCTGGATCAGCGAGCGGGTGCTGCGCAGGAAGCCCTCCTTGTCGGCATCGAGGATCGCCACCAGCGCCACCTCGGGGAGGTCGAGTCCCTCACGCAGCAGGTTGATGCCGACCAGCACGTCGAAGACCCCCTGGCGGAGGTCGCGGATCAGGCGCATGCGCTCGACGGTGTCGATGTCCGAATGGAGATAGCGGACGCGGACGGCCAGCTCCTCCAGGTAGCGGGTCAGCTCCTCGGCCATGCGCTTGGTCAGAGTGGTGACCAGCACCCGATGGCCGGCGGCCACCGTGGCGCGGATCTCACCGAGCAGGTCGTCGACCTGGTGGCGGGCCGGGCGGATTTCGATCGGCGGGTCGAGCAGCCCGGTGGGGCGGACGATCTGCTCGACCACCACCCCCCGGGCTTTGGCCAGCTCATAGTCGCCGGGGGTCGCCGAGACGTAGACGGTCTGAATCCCCTTGGTTTCGAACTCGGCGAAGGTCAGCGGCCGGTTGTCGAGCGCCGAGGGGAGGCGGAAACCGTAGTCGACCAGGGTCTCCTTGCGGCTGCGATCGCCGCGATACATGCCGCCGAGCTGCGGCACGGTGACGTGGCTCTCGTCGATGACCAGCAGGGCGTCGTCGGGGAAGTAGTCGAAGAGGGTGGCCGGCGGCGAGCCGGCGGAGCGGCCGTCGAAATGGCGCGAGTAGTTCTCGATCCCCTGGCAGTAGCCCATCTCCTCGATCATCTCGAGGTCGAACATGGTGCGCTGCTCCAGGCGCTGGGCCTCGACCAGGCGGTTGGCGGCGCGCAGCTCGCGCAGGCGCTCGCCGAGCTCGTCCTGGATGGCGCGGATCGCCCGGTCGAGGGCGGGGCGACCGGCGACGTAGTGGCTGGCCGGGAAGATCGCCGTGGCCGGCAGGCGGCCGAGAATCCGCCCGCGCAGCGGGTCGATCTCGCAGAGCTCCTCGATCTCGTCGCCGAAGAAGCTGACCCGCAGGGCCTTCTCCCCCTCGTAGGCGGGGAAAATCTCCACGGTGTCGCCGCGCACCCGGAAGGTGCCCCGGTGGAAATCGACGTCGTTGCGCTGGTACTGGATCTCGATCAGACGGCGCAGCAGGGTGTTGCGGTCGAGCTCCAGGCCGACGCGCAGGTGGACGAGGAGACCGAAGTAGGCTTCCGGCGAGCCGAGGCCGTAGATGCAGGAGACCGAGGCGACGATCAGCACGTCATGGCGCGACAGCAGGCTGCGCGTGGCGCTGTGGCGCAGCTTGTCGATCTCCTCGTTGATCGAGGAGTCCTTCTCGATGAAGGTGTCGGTGGAGGGAAGGTAGGCTTCCGGCTGGTAGTAGTCGTAGTAGGAGACGAAGTACTCGACGGCGTTGTCGGGGAAGAGCTCCTTGAACTCGCCGTAGAGCTGGGCGGCCAGCGTCTTGTTGGGGGCCAGCACCAGGGTCGGCCGGTTGACGGCGGCGACCACGTTGGCCACCGTGAAGGTCTTCCCCGAGCCGGTGACGCCGAGGAGGACCTGGTGGGGGTCGCCGCGCTGCAGGCCGGCGACCAGTTCGGCGATGGCCCGCGGCTGGTCGCCGCGCGGCTGGAATGCGGAGGTAAGCTGGAAGAGCCCGGTGGCGGGGGTCACTTCGCCTTCCAGGAGGTGCCGTCCTTGCCGTCGAGGAGTTCGATCCCTTGGGCGGCCAGTTCGTCGCGGATCTGGTCGGCGCGGGCGAAGTCGCGATTTTTGCGCGCCGCCTGACGCTCGGCAATCAGCCCTTCGATGGCCGCCGCATCCAGGCCGCTGCCGCCCAGAGCCCGCTCGGCCTGGCGGGCCAGCCACTCCGTCGGGGGCGAGACAAAGAGGCCGAGGACCCCGCCGAGGCGCTGCAGGGTCGCGCGGCCGCCGGCCACCGCCGCGCGCACCGCCGCGCGCACCGCCGGGTTGCCCGGCGCATCGGCGGAAGCCAGCAGGCGGTTGAGGGCGCGAACGCCGTCGAAGAGGTGGCCGATGGCCAGGGCGGTGTTGAAGTCGTCGTCCATCGCCTCGCGGAAGCGCACTTCGAGCTCGCTCAGGCGTTGGGCCGGATCCGCCAGTTCGGCGGGGAGCGTGTCGGTCCCGGCGGGAGCCGGGGCGGCGAGCAGCTGGTCGGCCTGGACCAGCGCCTCGTAGCAGCGGCTCAGCCCGGCGCCGGCCTCGTCGAGCTGCTGGTCGGAGAAGTCGATCGGCGAACGGTAGTGGGCGGTGAGGATGAAGAAGCGCACCACCTGGGCGTCGTAGCGGGCGAGGATGTCGCGGATGGTGAAGAAATTGCCCAGCGACTTGCTCATCTTCTCCTGGTTGACGTTGACGAAGCCGTTGTGCAGCCAGTAGCGCACGAAGGGCCTGCCGGAGGCCCCCTCCGACTGGGCGATCTCGTTCTCGTGGTGGGGGAAGATCAGGTCGCGCCCGCCGCCGTGGATGTCGAAGCTGTCGCCGAGCAGGCTCGAGCTCATCGCCGAGCACTCGATGTGCCAGCCGGGGCGCCCCGGTCCCCAGGGGGAGGGCCAGCTCGGCTCGCCGGGCTTGGCCGCCTTCCACAGGGCGAAGTCCATGGGGTTTTCCTTCTGCTCGCCGGGGGCGATGCGCGCCCCGGCCTGCATCTCCTCCATGTTGCGCTTGGAGAGCTTGAGGTAGCCGGCGAAGCGGTCGACCCGGTAGTAGACGTCCCCCGCCGACTCGTAGGCCAGGCCGCGGTCGACCAGGCGCTCGACCATGGCGACGATCTGCGGGATGAACTCGGTGGCCTTCGGCTGGTGGGTCGGCAGGGCCAGGCCGAGGGCGGCCATATCCTGGTCGAAGGCGCGGATGTAGGTCTCGGCGAGTTCCTGGCTGGAGATCCCCCGCTCGTTGGCGCGGTTGATGATCTTGTCATCGACGTCGGTGTAGTTGGAAACGTATTTTACCTTGTAGCCGTTGGCTTCAAATACTCTTCTTAAGGTATCAAAAACGACTATCG
>CAYQLP010000013.1:35235-40907 GCA_964418505.1 uncultured Geobacteraceae bacterium
TGCCTGTACGCCTGCCAATCATTCGCTCCACCATGCGGGCATGCCGCGTGCGCCGAAGGGCACGTAGACGACCTTGTAGCCGGAGAACTGCAGGTAGCGGTAGACCACGTCGAAGACGATGTTGGCCCGGGCATGGCCGAGGTGGCAGAAGTCGTAGACGGTCACCCCGCAGACGTACATGCCGACCTGGCCGGGGACCAGGGGCTGGAAGTCTTCTTTCTGGGCGGTCAGGGTATTGTACAGGCGCAGCGCCATGGCAGACCTCGTTCGGGGATGATTGTCAGGGCCGCGCGCTTCAGGCGTCGCCGGCCACCTTGGCCCAGCTGTCGCGCAGGGTCACGGTCCGGTTGAAGCCCGGCGGGCCGGCCGGGTCCCGCCGGTCGGCGCAGAAGTAGCCGAGCCGCTCGAACTGGAACGCCTGCCCCGCCGGCGCGTCGGCCAGGGCCGGCTCGACCAGCGCCCCGGGGAGGATCTCGAGGGAGCCGGGGTTGAGCAGGGTGCGGTAATCGACCGCCTTGTCGCCAGTCGGGTTGGCGACGCTGAAGAGCCGGTCGTAGAGGCGCACCTCGGCGGGGACTGCCACCGCCGCGGAGAGCCAGTGGATGATCCCCTTGACCTTGCGGCCGTCCGGGGTGGCCCCGCCGCCGCTGGCCGGATCGTAGCTGCAGCGCAGCTCGACCACCTCGCCGGCCGCATCCTTGACCACCTCGTCGCAGCGGATCAGGTAGGCGTAGCGCAGGCGCACCTCACGCCCCGGGGCGAGCCGGAAGAATTTCCCCGGCGGATCCTCCATGAAATCGTCGCGCTCGATGTACAGCTCGCGGCCGAAGGGGAGTTCGCGGCTGCCGAAGGCCGGCTCCTTGGGGTGGTTGGGGACGGTGAAGCGCTCGCTCTGCCCCTCCGGGTAGTTGGTGATGGTTACCTTGAGGGGGCGCAGGACCGCCATGGCCCGCGGCGCGCTGCCGTCGAGCTCCTCGCGGACGCAGTCCTCGAGGACGCTCATGTCGATGATGCTGTCGCTCTTGCCCACCCCGATCCGCTCGCAGAAAGTCCGCAGCGCCGCCGCCGGGAAGCCGCGCCGGCGCATCCCCGACAGCGTCGGCATGCGCGGGTCGTCCCAGCCGGCCACCCGCCCTTCGCCGACCAGCTCGAGAAGCCGGCGCTTGCTCATCACCGTGTAGGTCAGGTTGAGGCGGGCGAACTCGATCTGCCGGGGGTTGTAGATCCCCAGCGCCTGGCAGAGCCAGTCGTAGAGCGGGCGATGGGCCTCGAACTCGAGGGTGCAGATCGAGTGGGTGATCCCCTCGATGGAGTCTGACTGGCCGTGGGCGAAGTCGTACATCGGGTAGAGGCACCAGGCGTCGCCGGTGCGGTGATGGTGGGCGTGGAGGATGCGGTAGAGGACCGGGTCGCGCAGGTTGAGGTTCGGCGCGGCCATGTCGATCTTCGCCCGCAGCACCCGCGTGCCGTCGGCAAACTCGCCGGCCTTCATGCGCCGCAGCAGGTCGAGGTTTTCCGCCACCGAGCGGTCACGGTAGGGACTTTCCCGCCCGGGCTCGGTGAGGGTGCCGCGATAGGCGCGGATCTCCTCGGCATTCAGGTCGCAGACGTAGGCCAGCCCCTCTTCGACCAGCTGCTCGGCAAAGGCGTAGAGGCGCGGGAAGTAGTCGGAGGCGTAGTACTCGTGCCCGCCCCAGTCGAAACCGAGCCAGCGCACGTCGGCCTTGATGGCGTCGATGTACTCCTGCTCCTCCCTGACCGGGTTGGTGTCGTCGAAGCGCAGGTGGCAGCGCCCGCCGTAATGGGCGGCGAGGCCGAAATTGAGGCAGATCGACTTGGCGTGGCCGATGTGCAGGTAGCCGTTGGGCTCCGGGGGGAAGCGGGTGACCACCGTCTGGTGCTTGCCGGCGGCGAGGTCGGCGTCGATCAGGGTGCGGATGAAGTTGGTCCCGGCGGACGGCTCGGGGGTGGTCATTCTTGAAGCCTCCTCAATAGATCCCCCTCCCCCTCGATGGGGGAGGGCTGGGGAGGGGGTGGCCGGCAGATCACCCTCCCCTTCATCCCCTCCCATCAAGGGCGGGGGGACAGCGTTTCCATCAGCACCACGGCGTAGGCGGCGATCCCCTCGCCGCGCCCGGTGTAGCCGAGTTCCTCGGTGGTGGTCGCCTTGACGTTGACGCAGCCGGCGGTTACGCCGCAGCCGGCGGCGATCCGCTCGACCATCGCCGGGATGTGCGGGGCAAGCTTGGGGCGCTGGGCAACCACCGTGGCGTCGAGGTTGCCGACCCGCCAGCCGCGCCGGGCGGCGAGCACGGCGACGTGCTCGAGGAGGCGCATGCTGTCGATCCCCCGGTAGGCCGGGTCGCTGTCGGGGAAATGCCGGCCGATGTCCCCCTCGCCGATGGCGCCGAGGATGGCGTCGCAGACGGCGTGGAGGAGGACGTCGGCGTCGGAGTGGCCGAGCAGGCCGAGGTGCCAGGGGATGGTCACCCCGCCGATGACCAGCGGTCGCTCCGCCACCAGGCGGTGGACGTCGAATCCGTGACCGATGCGCATCATTCGTCCTCCACCAGACCGGCGGCGAGCAGCGCCCCGGCCAGGGCGAGGTCGGCCGGCGTGGTCAGTTTGAGATTGAGCGGGTCGCCGGGGAGCACCACCACCGTCCCGCCGCACCATTCGACCAGGGCGGCATCGTCGGTGCCGGCGTGGCCGGCGGCGGCCGCCTTGCGGTGGGCTGCGTCGATCACCGCGAAGCGGAACGCCTGCGGGGTCTGCACCTGCCAGAGGGTCCGCCGCTCGAGGGTGCGCACCACCCGTCCGGCGACGACCTCCTTGACGGTGTCCTGGGCGGGGATGGCCAGCAGCGCCGCCCCCTCGGCCGCCGCAGCGGCCAGCAGCGGGGCGATCTGCCCGGCCGGGAAGAAGGGGCGCACCCCGTCGTGGATCAGCACCAGGTCGTCGGCCGCAGCGCCGCAGGCAGCCAGTCCGTTGCGCACCGAGTCCTGGCGCTCGGCGCCGCCGGCGACGATCCCGGCCACCTTGGCCAGCCCGTAGCGCTCGACGATCTCGCGGCGGCAGAAGTCGCGCTCCTCTTCGGGGACGATCACCTGCAGGGCCGTCACCATCGGCAGCCGCGCCAAGCGCGCCAGGGTCCGGGCGAGGATCGGCCGGTCGCCGAGGGGCAGGTATTGCTTGTTGCCGCCGGCACCCATGCGGCGCCCGCAGCCGGCAGCGGGGACGAGGACGTGCACGGCCATGCGGAGATCTCGTTCGTGGCGATTTTGCCGGCGAAGTGCGGCGCTGGGCATTATAAAGGCTGAAATCGCTGAAACAAAGCGCAAAAGGAAAACCGGCTGCCCAGGGCGGCCGGTTTTCACGGACTGATCAGTTGTGCCGGGCGGGACGGGTCGTTCAGTTGACCATGGTCTCGACGCGACAGCGCACGTCGGTCTCGCTGATCCCCTCGGCGAGGGCCAGTTCCTTGACCAGCAGGCGCCGGGCCAGGTCGAGAACCTTCTTCTCCCCGTAGGAGAGTTCCTTGGCGCCGCGGATCAGGTAGAGTTCGCGCAGGACCTGGGCAACCTCGAGCAGGTTGTTGGTCTTGATCCGCTCGTTGTACTCGCGCTGGCGGCGGCTCCACGAGGAGATGGTCAACTGGCCCCCCGGCTTGGCACCGAGAAGGTCGTAAACCGAGGGGACCTTGTCGCGGCTGATCAGGCGGCGCAGGCCGACCTGGCCGGCGTTGGCCACCGGGACCATGATAGTCATGTCGTTATCGATGATGCGGACAATGTAGAAATCTTGGGAGCCGCCGCCGTGCTGGCGGCTTTCGATCGCTTCGACAACCCCGACCCCCTGGGCCGGGTAAACCGCTTGATCACCAACTTTGAACATACCTTACCTCCCAGGTGCAGCGGGGAGATTTAAAGGTAGCACAGCTGCACCGGGGGTGTCAAGAAAGCGACGATAATTCAAATATTTGCCAACCAAATCGGTCAACTCTCAGCCGAACAGCTCGCGCACCTTGTCGAAAAATCCCTTGCCCATCGGATGGGCTTCGGCACCCCCCTCGCGGGAAAACTCCTCGAGGAGCTCACGCTGGCGGGGGTTCAGCCTGGTCGGCGTCTCGACGCGGATGACCACCAGCTGGTCGCCACGCCCGTAGCCCTGCAGCACCGGGATCCCCTTGCCGGCCAGCTTGAGGATCTTGCCGGCCTGGATCCCGGCGGGGATCTTCATGCGCACCTTGCCGTCAAGGGTCGGCACGTCAACCTCGCAGCCGAGGGCCGCCTGGGGGAAGGAGATCGGCACCTCGCAGACCACGTTCTGCCCATCGCGCTGGAAGATCGGGTGATCCTTGACGCTGATCACCACGTAGAGGTCGCCGGGGGGAGCACCATGGGCCCCGGCTTCCCCTTCGCTGGAGAGCTTGAGGCGGTTGCCGTTCTCGACCCCGGCGGGGATTTTCAGCGACAGGGTCTTCTTGCTGCGCGTCAGGCCGCTGCCGCGACACTCCGGGCAGGGGTCCTTGATCACCTTCCCCTCGCCGCCGCAGTCGGGGCAGGGGCGGCTCAGGGAGAAGAAGCCCTGCTGGAAGCGCACCTGGCCGCTCCCCCGGCAGGTGCCGCAGGTCTGCGCCGAGGTGCCGGGGCGCGCGCCGCTGCCGTGGCAGTGCTCGCAGCTCTGGCTGCGCGGCACCTGGATCTTGGTCTCCAGGCCGAAGGCCGCTTCTTCGAAGCTGATTGTCAGGTTGTAGCGCAGGTCATCGCCGCGCCGCCCCCGGCCGCCACGCCGCCCGCCGCCGAAGATGTCGCCGAAGATATCTCCGAACAGATCCTCGAAGGGGGTACCGCCGAAGCCGCCGGAGGAGAAGCCGCCCCCCTGCTCCACGCCGGCGTGGCCGTACTGGTCGTAGACCGCGCGCTTCTGGGCATCGGAGAGGACGGCGTAGGCCTCGGAGAGCTCCTTGAAGCGCTCCTCGGCCTCTTTGTCACCCGGGTTCTTGTCCGGATGGCACTGGATGGCCAGCTTGCGGTAGGCCTTCTTGATCTCGGTCTCGCTGGCGTTGCGGTTGACGCCGAGGACCTCGTAATAGTCGCGCTTGGCCAAAGTGAATCCTTAAGGTTATTTCTTCTTGTCGTCGACTTCCTCGAACTCGGCGTCGACCACGTCGTCCTGCTTGCCGCCGCCGGCCGCCGCTTCGCCTTCAGAGCCTTCCCCGGCCGCACCCTGGGCCTGCTGGTACATGACCTCGGCGAGCTTGTGCGAGGCGGTGGCCAGCGCCTCGGTCTCCTTGCGGATCGCCTCGGCGTCATCACCCTCCATGGCCTTTTTCAGCCCCTCCATGGCGCTCTCGATCCCCTTGCGGGTCTCTTCGTCGACCTTGTCGCCGTGCTCCTTGAGGGCCTTCTCAGTGGAGTAGACCAGCCCGTCGGCCTGATTGCGCGCCTCGATGACCTCGCGCTTGCGCTTGTCCTCGGCGGCGTGGGATTCGGCATCCTTGACCATCTTCTCGATCTCCTCCTTGGAGAGCCCCGAGGAGGCGGTGATGCGGATCGACTGCTCCTTGCCGGTGCCGAGGTCCTTGGCCGAGACGTGGACGATGCCGTTGGCGTCGATGTCGAAGCCCACCTCGATCTGCGGCACGCCGCGCGGGGCCGGCGGGATGCCGG
>CAYQLP010000014.1:0-14592 GCA_964418505.1 uncultured Geobacteraceae bacterium
CCGAGACGTGGACGATGCCGTTGGCGTCGATGTCGAAGCTCACCTCGATCTGGGGCACGCCGCGCGGGGCCGGCGGGATGCCGGTGAGGTCGAAGCGGCCAAGGGTCTTGTTGTCGGCGGCCATCTCGCGCTCCCCCTGGAGGACGTGCACCGAGACCGCCGGCTGGTTGTCGGCCGCAGTCGAGAAGACCTGGCTCTTCTTGCAGGGGATGGTGGTGTTCTTGTCGATGAGCTTGGTCAGCACGCCGCCAAGAGTCTCGATCCCCAGCGACAGCGGGGTCACGTCGAGGAGCAGGACGTCCTTGACCTCGCCCTTGAGGACGCCGCCCTGGATGCCGGCGCCGACCGCCACCACCTCGTCGGGGTTGACCCCCTTGCTCGGCACCTTGGCGAAGATCTCCTCGACCTTCTTCTGCACCGCCGGCATGCGGGTCATGCCGCCGACCAGGATGACTTCGTCGATCTCGCTCGGTGCCAGCCCGGCGTCCTTGAGCGCGGTGCGGCACGGCTCGACCAGCCTGGCGAGCAGGTCGCCGCAGATGCTCTCGAGCTTTGCGCGGCTCAGCTTGAGGTTGAGGTGCTTCGGCCCGCTCTGGTCGGCGGTGATGAAGGGGAGGTTGATGTCGGTCTCCATCGACGAGGAGAGCTCGCACTTGGCCTTTTCAGAAGCCTCCTTGAGGCGCTGCAGGGCCATTTTGTCTGTGCGCAGGTCGATCCCCTGGTCCTTTTTGAACTCGTCGGCGACGTAGTCGATGATGCGCTGGTCGAAGTCCTCGCCGCCGAGGAAGGTGTCGCCGTTGGTCGACTTGACCTCGAAGACGCCGTCGCCCAGTTCGAGGATCGAGATGTCGAAGGTGCCGCCGCCGAGGTCGAAGACGGCGATCTTCTGCTCGTGCTTCTTGTCCAGCCCGTATGCCAGTGCCGCCGCGGTCGGCTCGTTGATGATGCGCAGGACGTTGAGGCCGGCGATCTTGCCGGCGTCCTTGGTGGCCTGGCGCTGCGAGTCGTTGAAGTAGGCCGGGACGGTGATCACTGCGTCGGTGACCGGCTGGCCGAGGTAGTCCTCGGCGGTCTGCTTCATCTTCTGCAGGACCATCGCCGAGATCTCCGGCGGGCTGTACTTCTTGCCGCGCGCCTCGACCCAGGCGTCGCCGTTGTCGGCCTTGACGATCTTGTAGGGGACCAGCGAGATGTCCTTGCGCACCGGCTCGCTGTCGAACTTGCGGCCGATCAGGCGCTTGATGGCGAAGAGGGTGTTTTCGGGGTTGGTTACCGCCTGGCGCTTGGCCTGCTGGCCGACCAGCCGCTCACCGCTCTCGGTGAAGGCGATGACCGACGGAGTGGTGCGTGCCCCTTCCGAGTTGGCGATGACCACCGGCTCGCCGCCTTCCATGATGGCGACGCAGGAGTTGGTGGTCCCCAGGTCGATACCGATGACTTTGCTCATGACTTTCGATCCTCCTTCGGATGATTAATTGTTGGTGTCGGCCGCTGGCGCGGCCGGGGCCTTGGCGACCACGACCAGCGCCGGGCGCAGCAGGCGCTCCTGCAGCAGGTAGCCGCGCTGGAATTCACTGACGACTGTCCCCGGGGCCTGCTCGGCGGTCTCCGCCTGGGCCATGGCCTGGTGGAGATTGGCGTCGAAAGGGGTGCCGAGGGCCTCGATCGGGCGGGCGCCGAGATTCTCCACCGCCTTGCGGAACTGGGCGGCGATCATCGTCACCCCTTCGCGCAGCACCTGCCCCTCGCTCCCCTGGGCGGCGTGCTCGAGGGCCCGCTCGAGGTTGTCGAGGACCGGCAGGACCTCGAGGAGCAGCTCCTTGCGGTCGAAGAAGCGGCTCTCCTCCTTGTCGCGCTGGGCGCGCTTGCGGAAGTTCTCCATCTCGGCGCGTTCGCGCAGGTAGAGGTCCCAGTTTTTGGCCGCCTCGGCCTGGGCCTCGGCCAGTGCCTGGCGGGCCTCTTCGAGCGGGTCGGCAGGCGGCGCCGCTTCAGCCGCCGCACCGGCCTCTTCGGCCGGCTTGAGCTCTTCCTTTTCCGGTTTGCGTGACTTTCTCAGCATGACTTTCCTATTCCAGGTCTTCGTCGAGCATGCGCGAGAGCATGCCGGCGGTGTAGTCGACAATCGGGATCAGCGTCGAGTAGGGCATGCGGCTCGGGCCGATCACGCCGAGCGAGCCCAGGGTGCCGCGCCGCCCCGAGTAGCTGGCGGTGATCAGGCTGCAGCCGGCCAGTTCCGGGCAGTCGGTCTCGCCGCCGATGATCACCTGCACCCCCTTGGACTGCAGGCCGCGGTCGAGCAGGCTCAACAGCAGGCTCTTCTGCTCGAAGGCGCGGAAGAGCCGCTTCATCCGCTCGAAGTCGCAGAACTCCGGCTGGTCGAGGAGGTGGCTGGTCCCCTCGATGATCACCTCGCCGTCGGCGACTTCGGCCAGGGCCTCCTCGGAGAGGCGGAAGGCCCGCTGCAACAGGCGATCGTAGAGGGCCTTCTCCTCGGTCATCTCGGCGAGGATCAGGGCCCGCGCCTCGCGGATGCTCAGGCCGCTCATGGCCTGATTGAGGTAGTTGGTGATCTGCTCGAGTTCCCCGGCGGTGAACTCCTCGTCGGTGTCAAGGAGGCGGTTCTGGATCATCCCTGACTGGGTGATGAAGACCGCCAGCACTTGGCGCGGGGAGAGACGAACGAACTCGATGCGGCGGAAGACCGTGCTCTGCAGGCGTGGCACCATTACCAGGCCGGTGTAGTGGGCGACGCTGGAGAGGGTGCGGCTGGCCTCACGGAGCAGCTCGCTCATCTCCAGGCCGCGGCGCTGGTAGTGCAGCTCGATCTGGTCGCGGCGGGCGCGGTCGATGCAGTCGACCCGCAGCAGGCTGTCGATGTAGTAGCGGTAGGCCTTCTCGGTCGGCACCCGCCCCGCCGAAGTGTGCGGCGAGTGGAGGAAGCCCAGCTCCTCGAGCTCGGCCATGACGTTGCGCACCGACGCCGGGGAGAGGCTGATCCCCTGCAGGCGAATCAGCGTCTTCGAGCCGATCGGCTGCGCCGAGGCGATATGCTCCTCGATAACCGACTCGAGGATGCGCCGCCCACGTTCGCTCAACAGTTCAGCCATCTATCCGCTCCGTGAAAAAACTCAAGCCGGCGAACCCGGCCCGAGCGACTCCTGCTGCCCATTTGGCACTCCATCCATCTGAGTGCCAAATTCAGGGGCAACATAACAACGGGTACCCCCCTTGTCAAGGGTGGAACAGGAGGAAAATCTTACAAAAACTCCTGCACCAGCCGATCATAAAGCAGCCACCCCTCGACGCTCATTCGCCAGTGCCCGGCGCTGAATGCCAGCCAGGGGCGCAGCCGCTCGACCGCCTGCGGATAGGCTGCGGCGACCCCCTGGCCGAAGCGGGCGCAGAAGGCCGCGTCGTCGACCCCGTCGGCGGTGCGCAGGCCGAGGTAGAGGGTTTCGCTCATGGCCGCGGCACAGTCGAACGTTTCCAGCTCTGCGGAGGGGTCGCGGCCGGACGTGAGCAGCGCAGCGTAGCGGTCGAGGTCGGCCGGTACCTCGCGGCGCTCCCCCCAACTGCAGTCGTGGAAGGAGTGGGCGCCGGCGCCGATACCGAGGTACGGCCGGCGCCGCCAGTAGCCGAGGTTGTGGCGGCACTCGCGCCCCGGCCGGGCGTAGTTGGCGATCTCGTAGTGACGGTAGCCGGCCGCCGCCAGCCGCTCGTGGAGGAGCAGGAAGGCCTCGGCGTAGTGTTCGCCGTCGGGGAGTTCCAGTTCTCCGGCGGCGGCCCGCGTGCCGAAAGGGGTGCCGGGCTCGGCGGTCAGACCGTAGCAGGAAAGATGCTCGGGAGCGAGGGCGAGGTAGCGGTCGAGCTCGGCGGCGAGGTCAGCGAGGGTCTCGCCGGGGAGCGCGAAGATCAGGTCGACGGAGAGGTCGGCGAAGCCAGCGGCCCGGGCCAGGGCCACGGCCTGCGCCCCCGCGGCGGCAGTGTGGCGGCGGCCGAGGAGCGCCAGCCCGGCAGCGTCGAGGCGCTGCAGCCCCAGCGACAGGCGGTTGACCCCGGCGGCCCGGTAGCCGGCCAGGCTTGCCGCCGTCACCGTGCCGGGATTGGCCTCGAGGGTGATCTCGGCGTCGGCGGCCAGGCCGAAGCGGACGGCGACGGTCTCGAGCAGGGTGGAAATCGCCGCCGGGGAGAGCAGCGACGGGGTCCCGCCGCCGAAGTAAATGGTCTCGAAGGGGCCGGTCCAGCCCTGCCCGGCCGCCAGGTGGAGCTGTTTAACCAGAAGCTCGGGGTAGCCGGCGAGGTGCGGGCTGTCGCCGCCGATCGAGAAGAAGTCGCAGTAGGGGCACTTGCCGGTGCAGAAGGGGATGTGCAGGTAGAGGCCGGACATGTCCCTGTGTAGCGCCGCGGGGGGAGGGTGTCAAGGCGATTGCCGCCCCACCGCCGGTGGCTTATACTTGGCACATCCTGCAGCGAGAGGCCCCGCATGAACCGCACCGTCACCGCCGCCGCCATCCAGTTCAACATCACCCTCGGCGAGATCGACCGCAACCTGGCCAAGGCCGAGGCCGCCCTGCGCCGGGCCGCCGCCCGCGGCGCGCAACTCGCTGTCCTCCCCGAGATGTGGAGCGGCGGCTTCGCCTACAAGAAGATGGCCGCACTGGCTGCTGAAACGCCGCGGGTCCTCGACTCCATCGCCGCCCTGAGCGGCGAACTCGGCCTGACCGTGGTCGGCAGCCTCCCCGAGGCGGTGGACGGCAAGGTCAGCAACACTTCCTACGTCGTCGACCGCGGCACCCTGGCCGGGAGCTATCGCAAGCTGCACCTCTTCTCGCTGATGAACGAGAACGAGCACATCGCCGCCGGCGAGCGCAGCGCAGTGGTCGAGACCTCGGTCGGCAGGCTCGGCCTGGCGGTCTGCTACGACCTGCGCTTCCCCGAGCTCTTCCGCAAGATGGCCCTCGACGGCGCGGAGATCGTCTGCCTCCCCGGGGAATGGCCGGCGCCCCGCCAGCTGCACTGGCGCACCCTGCTGCGCGCCCGGGCCATCGAGAACCAGTGCTTCGTCATCGCCGCCAACTGCTGCGGCCGCCAGGGGAAGCTCGACTTCTTCGGCATGAGCCTGATCATCGCCCCGCGCGGCGAGCTCCTCGCCGAGGCCGACGACTTCGCCACCGAGCTGGTCGCCCCCTGCGACTTCCGCGAACTGGCCGACTACCGCGCCCAGATCACCTGCTTCGCCGACCGCCGCCCCGACGTCTACGGCACCCTCCCTTGATGCGCCGCCCGCTTCTCCCGGTCATCCTGCTGCTCCTGCTGCTCCTGCCGGCCGACAGCCGGGCCGAGAGCGGCTTCGCGCGCTGGAAGGAGTCCTTCGCCGCCAGGCTCGCTCAGCAGGGCTTCCGGGCCGAGACCATCGCCCTCTTCCGCGCCAACGCGGTCTACCTCGAAAAGCCGCTGCGCGCCCAGGCCCGCCAGCCGGAGAAGACCATCACCTTCGCCTCCTACCGGCGCTACCTGCTGACGCCGCAGCGGATTGACGGCGGCCGCCAGGCCCTGCGCGAGCAGGGGCCGCTGCTCTCCGCCGCCGCGGCCGAATACGGCATCGAACGGGAGATCCTCGCTGCTCTGTGGGGGGTGGAGAGCAATTACGGCAAGGGGATGGGCGGGAATCCGCTGATCGCCTCCCTGGCGACCCTGGCCTATGGCGGCAAACGCCGGGACTTCTTCGAGGGGGAACTGCTGGCCCTGCTGCGCCTGGCCGAAGAGAGGGGACTGCCGGCCGGACAGCTGGCGGGTTCGTGGGCCGGGGCCATGGGTCACTACCAGTTCATCCCCAGCACCGCCCGGCGCTTCTGTGTCGACGGCGACGGCGACGGCCGCGTCGATCTGTGCGGCTCCTACCCCGACGCCCTGGCCTCGGCCGGCAACTACCTCAAGGCACTGGGCTGGCGCCCCGGCGACGGGCGGATTATCGAGGTTGACCAGGCCAGGGGATCGAAGTTGCTACGGCGCACCAAAGGAAAGCCCGCGGCACACCCGCCGGCCTACTGGCACCAGGCCGGCCTGCTGCCGGCAGGCACTGCGCCTGACCATGGCGCGCTCAAGCTGGTCTGCGCCGACGACGGCGCCGGCGGCTGCTTCCTGGTCGGCGCCGGCTTCGACCGTCTCAAGCAGTGGAACCGCTCCACCTATTTTGCCCTGACCATCCTCCTCCTCGCCGACCAGCTGACCCAGGCCGAAGGGGTCGCCGGTCCCAACTGACCCGGGTCGGGCACTCCCCCCGCCGTACTCTCCTTACTCTCCCAACTGCTTCGCCCCGCCGCGATAGGCCGCAGGGATCTCCGCGAGCGTCGCAGCAAAGTGCAGGTTCCCCTCGCCATCGGCGTAGACGTAACGCAGGGCCGGCGCCGCCGTGGCTTTTTTCGACAACGCCGCGGCCGGGGCCTTGGGGGCCGGGCGCGGCGGTTCGACCAGTCCTTCGACCGCGGGCGGGGCCTGCGGAGCAGCGGGCAGAACAGGGCGCTCCGGCGGCGCCGGCACTTTCGGCGCGGGGAGCGCTGCCGGCGGCGTGCCGCGAGCGAGTTCGACCACCCGCGTCCGCAGGTCGCGATAGAAGGTGGCCAGGGCCTGCGGGGCCGGCAGGCGCACCAGCAGTTGGTCGAGGACCACCAGGAGGAGCAGAAAAGCCAGGGTCCAGATCAGGAACGAGAGAAGTTTTCGCATAGGTCAGTGTGAGTGGTTGTGGCCCTCGTGGCCGTCACCGGAGCGGGGGCGGTGGCGGAGCTGACGGAGGACCGGGGTGGGCGCACAGTTGGCGCAGTCGGCCTGCAGGGTGGTGTGGACGATGTGAAAGTCGTGCTCGAGCAGGGTCTCGAGTTCGCCGATGAGTTCCGTCTGGCGGTGCCGATGCTCCGGCTCGACCTCGACGTGGGCCGACAGGGCGGTGATGTGCGAACAGATCGACCAGAGATGCAGGTGGTGGATGGCGGAGACTCCGGCCACCCCCTGCATGGCGGCCAGGACCCGGTTGAGATCGAGATGGCGCGGCACCCCCTCGAGGAGGATGTGGCCGGCCTCGCGCAGCAGGCGCAGGGCGCCCACCGCCAGGATGACGACGATCCCCAGGGAGACCAGGGCGTCGAGGACAAACCAGCCGGTGAAGAGCATGATCACCCCGCCGAGGATCACCCCCAGGGAGGCGAGGGCGTCGCCGAGCACGTGCAGGAAGGCGCTGCGCACGTTGAGGTCGTCGCTGGCGTGGCGGTGCAGGCGCAGGGCGGCGAGGAGGTTCATGGCCAGGCCGACCACGGCGATGATGAACATCTCGCGGCTCTTGACCGCCTCGGGGTGGAGCAGGCGCTGCCAGGCTTCGGCGGTGATCCCCACGGCGATCAGCAGCAGGGTGGCGCCGTTGATCAGGGAAGCGAAGATCTCCGCCCGGTGCCAGCCGTAGGTGCGCCGGTCGGTGGCCGGAAAGCGCGCCAGCCAGATCGCCGCCAGCGACAGCAGCAGGGCGAAGAGGTCCATGAAGACGTGGGCGGCGTCAGAGAGCAGGGCCAGGGAGTTGGTCCACAGCCCGCCGGCCACCTCGGCGACCAGTGTCACCGCGGTCAGGAGGATCGCCAGCACGAAGCCGCGGCTTAAGCTGCGGTCGAGATCGGTGGGCCCGGCGGGTTCCGGGTGAGAGGCGGCGGTCATGGCGGTCGGGAGTCCTGTCTTCATTCTAGGGGCGGCGACGGGGTTACGCAACCATGGCTTTTCCACCGGGGTGGCGAATTCTGTTGACCTCTCCGCGGCAAGACGGAGAGAATACTTCCATTGATTGAATTGTGCCGGCGCCCTGCCGGCCTGCTGTTGACAGGAGGGATTCCCATGCTCGCCAAAGTACTGGCCGGGGCGCCGCTCGGCATCGACGCCTACCCGGTCGAAGTCGAAGTCGACATCGCCCAGGGGCTGCCGCAGTTCGCCACCGTCGGCCTCCCGGAAGGGGCGGTCAAGGAAAGCAAGGACCGCATCAAGTCGGCGGTCAAGAACTCCGGCTACGACTTCCCCGTCCGCCGTATCACCATCAACCTCGCCCCCGCCGATATCCGCAAGGACGGCACCGCCTACGACCTGCCCATGGCCATCGGCCTGCTCACCGCCACCGGGCAGATCGATCCCGCCCGGGCGGCCCGCTATCTGTTCATGGGCGAACTGTCGCTGGACGGCCGGGTCAAGCCGGTGCACGGCCTGCTGCCAGTGGCCGCCGCTGCGGCCGGCTGGCCGGTGGAAGGGCTGGTGGTGCCGTCGGCCAATGCCGAGGAGGCAGCCCTGGCGGACGGCCAGCCGGTCTATCCGGTCGCCAGCCTCGCCGAGGTCGTCGAATTCCTCGCCGGGGAGCGCAGCATCACCCCCTGCCGGGTCGACATCCCCGCCCTCTTCCGCGCGGCGCCCGGGGACGATCTGGACTTCGCCGAGGTCTGCGGCCAGCAGCACGTCAAGCGCGCCCTCGAGGTCGCCGCGGCAGGCGGGCACAACCTGCTGATGATCGGGGTCCCCGGCAGCGGCAAGACCATGCTGGCGCGCCGCCTGCCCACCATCCTCCCCGAGCCGAGCCTGGCCGAGGCCCTCGAGACCACCAAGATCCACTCGATCGCCGGGCTGCTCAGCGCCGACCGGGCCCTGCTCATCCGCCGGGTCTTTCGCTCCCCCCACCACACCATCTCCGACGCCGGGCTGATCGGCGGCGGCGCTCAGCCCCGCCCGGGGGAAATCTCACTAGCAAACCAGGGGGTCTTGTTTTTGGACGAACTGAGCGAGTTTAAAAAAAACCTACTCGAAATGCTCCGCCAGCCCCTCGAGGACGGCCAGGTCTGCATCAGTCGCGCCGCCCGCAGCCTGACCTACCCGGCCTCCTTCATGCTGGTGGCGGCGATGAACCCCTGCCCCTGCGGCTTCCTCGGCGACCCCCAGCATGCCTGCACCTGCACGCCGCTGGCCGTCCAGCGCTACCGGGGACGACTTTCCGGCCCGCTCCTCGACCGCCTCGACCTGCAGGTCGAAGTGCCGCGCCTGGCCCATCACGAACTGGCCGAACCGCTCCCCGGCGAAAGCAGCGCTGCGATCCGGGCGCGCGTCGAGGCGGCCCGCCAGCTCCAGCGGGCACGCTACGCCGCCGAGGGGGTGCACTGCAATGCGCGCATGCGCCCCCGCCACCTCAGCCGCTACTGCCGACCGGACGAGGCCGGGCGGACCCTGCTCGAGAAGGTCACCGCCCGCCTAGGCCTGTCGGCGCGCAGCTACACGCGGATCCTCAAGGTGGCCCGGACCATCGCCGACCTGGCCGGCAGCGAGCAGATCAGCGTCAGCCATCTGGCCGAGGCCGTGCAGTACCGCAGCCTGGACCGCAGGGTAGCGTGAGGGGAGGAGGCAGAAAAAGAAATGGGCCGCCCCGTTGAGGAGCGACCCGCTTGCCTTCGTGTACTCTGGATCGAACCTATGATTACCAGCCGATGGCCAGGCCGCCGCCATAGCTCCTGGTGCTGCCGGAGACCCCGGCGGTGAGCCGGACGGTCACGTTGTCACGCAGAGTGCCGACGTAGCCAAGCGCCAGGGCGCTCTGCCCCCCCTGGCCACCGGCCCCGACCCCGAGACCATTGGCGAAGCCCGCCGGGAGGTGGATCTGGCTGGCAGCCATGGCGATGGCGCCGGTTCGGTCAATTTTGTCCTCCAGTCGTGATACTGCGGCATCCAGTTGGCCGACGTTGACTGCGTCGGTGGGCGCAGTGCCCGGAGCGACGTTGGTGATCTTGCGGGTCAGCCCACTTTCTGCATCGCCGACGCTGACCGTGTTGGCCCCGGTGGCGACTGACCCCTGCCCCAGAGCCACTGCGTTGTCACCGCTGGCCAGCGTGTTGGCTCCCAAGGCGACACTGTTGTTGCCGCTGGCCACCGCATTATTGCCGACGGCCGTGGTCGGATCGGCCAGGGCCTTGGCCCCGGCGCCGATGGCCACCGAGCCGGAAAACCGGGCAACCGCCCCCGCACCCTGGGCAACCGTCCCCTCGCCGTCAGCCTTGCTATCTTTGCCAATGGCTATGGCGCCATCCCCATCTGTCTGGCCCTGCAAGCTCTGAAGTGCGGCAATGTCTCCTTCGGCCGTTCCCAAACGTCCATCCAGGCTGCTGATTTGCGTGGCGTTGGCCGTAATCGCCGCCGTGTTACCGGCGATCGCCTCGGTGTTGATCTTTTGCTGATCCTGAACCTCTGTAAGAGCCAGCAGCGGCGCGTCCAGACTGGTTCTGAGCGCGTCTATCTTGGCCGTGTTGGCCGCAATGGCTGTATCCTGGTCCAGATTGGCCGTGCGGAGGGCAGCGATATCGCCACTATAGCTATCCTGCAGAGCCGTCAGGGCTTGCAGCGGATCGGCAAGACCGGCCTCTAGTTTAGTAACGGCCGTCTCAAGGTCGCCAACTCTCTCGTTGGTGGCGTAAAGCTGGCTACCGTTGACCGCATCAGTTGAGGTGGCGCTGAGTGTACCGGGTGCAACGTAGATGATCCGGCGCTGCTGGTAGGCTGAGCCTACGGAGACGACGTTGGCCAACCCTGCGTCGCTGCTGAAGGCCCCCAGCGCCACGGAGTTGAACCCTCGTGAGGATGCCGCGGCACCCAGGGCCACCGAGTCCCCCCCTGTGGCCAAGGTCACAGCCGTTAGCTCAAAAACCAGTGGGATCTCCCCCGGGGCGGCAGGGGTACTGAACCATCTGGTGCTCTCCGCACCAATGGCAAGGTTGCCTTTGGTTTGTGTTTGGCCAGGGGCGACCAGGGTTGAAGAGCGTGAGCCCAGAGCAATATCTCCAAGGCCGCCGGCTAGGCTGTATTTACCGGTAGCGATGGAGTCCGTTCCCAAGGAATAAGCGTAGTGGCCAAGGGCCAGGGAGCTGCCCCCAACAGAGCGCGCTTCCCTGCCAAACGCCATGGAATGGCTGCCGCTCGCATAGGTCGAGCCCCCCAGTGCGAGAGAGTAGGCGCCCAGAGACTGCGCGCCCGCACCGAGGGCGATGCCGTTGCCGCCGGTGGCGACGGCCGGCGTATTGGGATCTTCGTCAATTATGACGATCGGCACCTCCCCCGGGCGCAAATTCCAGTTTCTCGGCCCCATTCCGCCGATCGCGATGTTGCCGTTGGTCGTCACCCCTTCCAACTCATCGAACCTCGCTTGCAACTCCCCCACCAACTGCCCGCCGTTGATGGCATCCGTCGAGTCAGCGCTCAGGCTGCCGGGAGCGACATGAATAATCCTGCGCAATTGGCTCGGCGAGCCGACCGAGATGACATTGGCCAATCCGGAATCGGTACTGTACGCCCCCAGGGAGATGGAATTTGCCCCGCTCGATACCGCACCGCGTCCCACCGCGATTGACTGATATCCAGAGGCCCAAGCGTTGGTCCCTAATGCATAAGAAGGCTCTGCATTGATGGACCGTAAGCCTTCCAAGGAAATATCAGCGCCGCCGATGGCAATACTGCCATTTCCGGTTGCGCGACTCGCATAACCTAAAGCCACGCTGCCAAATGCCGAGGAACCACTGCTGGAGCCCATGGCTAGGCTACGACTCCCGCTGGCGCTGCTGTAAGCACCAACCGCCGTGCCGTAGGCTCCCGAGCTAAAGCTGCGGTAACCGAAAGCTGTCGATTGGAGATTAGAGGCCAAGCTGTAGTTGCCGTAGGATGTACTATTTTCTCCGTAGGTATCGGTGCCAGGGAGTCCGCAGCGCAGCAGATAGGTCGTCTCAGTCTCTGTATTTTCTTCAAGCCAGCAGGAGACCGCTCCTCCCCAAGCCTGGGATTGGAGGCCGGCAAAAAGCAAAACCGCCGACAGCAGGACCCGTCCAGACAACCGACAGGCAAAATGGCCCGACAACGTGCCGCGGAAGGGGCCATGAGGTAAAACCTTGAGCTTTTTTTCAGTATTTTCAGTTACAGCATTTCGCCACATACAACCTCCAGCCCCAGAGTTAAGGAAATGAAAAAACTCGTCTTTGTCAGCCCTCAGTTAAAAGACGCGGGCTCTTGGAGTCAAGGGGAATACCGCCTTACGGGGGTGGAGACGCAGCAATATTCATTCATTTCGGCTTGACACCTGTGCAGGTATGTTTTTATCCTGAATGAACATTCATTCACATCGCACAGGGAGTTCTATGGACAAACGCGATGAAATCATCCGCGCGGCGAAGGAACTGATTGCCGAGCACGGCTTCCACGGGGCGCCGATGGCCAAGGTGGCCGCCGAGGCCGGGGTGGCGGCGGGGACGATCTATCGCTACTTCGAGAGCAAGGACGACCTGATCCGCGCCACCCACGCCCACGTCGAAGCCCAGCTCCTCGCCGTCCTGCACGCCGGCTACCCCGCTGCCGCTCCGGTGCGTGAACGCTTCCTGCACCTCGGGACCGCGCTGGTCGGCTACTTCATCAGTGCCCCGCGCGAATTCCGCTTTCTCTCCCAGTTTTACGACTCCCCTTACGGGGTTGACCACCGTCGTGAAAAACTCCTCGGCGCCGGCGAGCAGAATCTGGTGCTCGGCCTGCTCAGGGAGGCCCTGGCCGAGGGGCTGGTCAAGCAGCTGCCGCTGCCGATCCTGCTGGCCCTGACCTTCGGCCCGCTGGTGGATATCTGTCGCGACCACATTCTCGATTTCATCGCCCTTGATGACCGGCTCATCGCCCGGGTCGTCGCCGCCTGCTGGGACGGCATCAGCTGCTGATGCCCCCCACTCTCACCCCAGAGGTTGCCATGCTGCCCAGACTCTGCCACCGCCCTATCGCCACCGCTCTCCTGCTTGCCCCCCTGCTCCTCGCCGCCGGCTGCCAGAAGCAGCCCCCCGCCGCGCCGCCGCCGGCGCCGCCGGAAGTCGGCATCATCACCCTTCAGCCCGAACGGGTGGTACTGACCAGCGAACTCCCCGGCCGGGTGACGCCGCACCTGATTGCCGAGGTCCGTCCCCAGGTCGGCGGCATCATCCAGAAACGGCTCTTCACCGAGGGGAACGAGGTCAAGGCCGGCCAGGTCCTCTACCAGATCGATCCGGCGGCCTACCAGGCCGAGCTGGCCCGCGCCCAGGCGGCGCTGGCCAGGGCCGAGGCCAACCTGACCCCGGCGCGCCTCAAGGCCGAGCGCTATCGGGAACTGATCGACAGCAGGGCGGTCAGCCATCAGGAGTTCGATGACGCCGAGGCCACCCTGCAGCAGACGGCCGCCGAAGTCGCCAGTGCCCGGGCGGCGGTGGAGAGCGCGCGCATCAACCTCGACTACACCACGGTCAAGGCACCGATCGCCGGGCGCATCGGCCGCTCGGCGGTGACCACCGGCGCCCTGGTCAAGGCCAGCCAGGACGAGTCCCTGGCCACCATCCAGCAGCTCGACCCGGTCTATGTCGACATCACCCAGACCGCCGCCGACCTGCTCAGCCTCAAACAGCGTCTGGCCAGCGGCCAGCTCAAGGGGAGCGGCGCCGCCCAGGCGTCGGTCAGGCTGGTCCTGGAGGACGGCTCCACCTATGAGAGCCCCGGCACCCTGCGCTTTGCCGAAGTGACCGTCGACCAGGGGACCGGCTCGGTGACCTTGCGTACCCTCTTCCCCAACCCCGACCAGCTGCTTCTGCCGGGGATGTTCGTCCGCGCCATCGTCGAGGAAGGGGTCAGCGAGGGGGCACTGCTGGTCCCGCAGCGCGGCGTCTCGCGCAACCCGGCCGGCCAGCCGCTGGTCATGGTGGTCGGCGCCGAGGAGAAGGTCGAAGCCCGTCCGATCAAGGCGTTGCGGACGCTCGGCGACCGCTGGCTGGTCAGCGAGGGGCTCCAGCCCGGCGAGCGGGTAATTCTCGAAGGCTTCCAGCGTGCCCGCCCCGGGACGGTGGTCAAGGCGGTCCCCTTCGCCGCCCCGGCCGCCGCGGCACCCCAGCCGGCTGCCCCCGCCAAGTAAAGGATCCCACCCATGCCCGGATTTTTCATCAATCGCCCGATCTTCGCCTGGGTCATCGCCATCCTGGTCATGCTGGGCGGCCTGCTGGCGATCAAGACCCTGCCGGTCTCCCAGTACCCGCCGATCGCCCCGCCGCAGATTGCCATCAACGCGGTCTATCCGGGGGCCTCGGCGCAGACCGTGCAGGATACCGTCACCCAGGTCATCGAGCAGAAACTCAACGGCATCGACAACCTGATCTACATGGCCTCGACCAGCGATTCGAGCGGCGCGGTAAGCATCACCCTGACCTTCAAGGCCGGCACCGACCCGAACATCGCCCAGGTCCAAGTGCAGAACAAGTTGCAGCTCGCCGTGCCGCTCCTCCCCCAGATCGTGCAGCGCCAGGGGATCTCGGTGGTCAAGTCGACCCGCAACTTCCTGATGATCGTCGGCCTGGCCTCGGAAGACGGGTCGATGGACCGCAATGCCCTGACCGACTACATGGTGTCGAACGTCCAGGATATCGTCAGCCGCCTGGACGGGGTCGGCGAGTTGCTCCTCTTCGGCACTCAGAACGCCATGCGCATCTGGCTCGACCCGGCGCGCCTGAACAACTACCGGCTGACCACCAACGACGTGATCGCCGCCCT
>CAYQLP010000014.1:14602-28879 GCA_964418505.1 uncultured Geobacteraceae bacterium
CGCAGAACGCCCAGGTCTCCGCCGGCCAACTGGGCGGGACGCCGGCCGCACAGGGGCAGCAGCTCAACGCCACCATCACCGCCCGCACCCTGCTGCAGACCCCCGAACAGTTCGGGGCGATCATCCTGCGCACCAACCCGGACGGCTCGACCGTGCACCTGCGGGACGTCGCCGACTGCCGAATCGGCACGGAAAACTACGAGGCTCTCTCCTTCTTCAACGGCAAGCCGGTGGGCGGCATGGCCATCCGCCTGGCCGCCGGCGCCAACGCCCTGGAGACCGGCGAGCGGGTCAAGGCCAAGATGGCCGAGCTTTCCCAGTATTTCCCCCCCGGCATGAAGGTGGTCTACCCTTACGACACCACACCTTTCGTGCGCATCTCCATTGAAGAAGTGGTCAAGACCCTCATCGAGGCGGTCTTCCTCGTCTTCATCATCATGTTCCTCTTCCTGCAGAACATCCGCGCCACCCTGATTCCCACCATCGCCGTCCCGGTGGTGCTCCTCGGCACCATGGGGGTGCTGGCGGCGGGAGGCTTCTCGATCAACACCCTGACCATGTTCGCCCTGGTCATCGTCATCGGCCTGCTGGTCGACGACGCCATCGTCGTGGTCGAGAACGTCGAGCGGATCATGACCGAGGAGGGGCTCCCGCCCCGCGAGGCGACCATCAAGTCGATGGGGCAGATTACCAGCGCACTGTGGGGGATCGCCACGGTGCTCACCGCGGTCTTCCTGCCGATGGCTTTCTTCGGCGGCTCCACCGGCGTCATCTACCGGCAGTTCTCGGTGACTATCATCACCGCCATGATTCTCTCGGTTCTGGTGGCGATGATCCTCACCCCGGCGCTCTGCGCGACCCTCCTCAAACCGATCGAAAAAGGCCACCACTACGGCGAGACCGGCTGGTTCAAGGGCTTCTTCCGCTGGTTCAACAAGACCTTCGAAGCCTGCAGGGGCCTCTACGAGCGGATCGTCGGCCGCTCCTTTTCCCGGCCGGTCCGCTACCTGGTGGTCTACGGGGGGATTGTTGCCGCCATGGTAGTCCTGGCCATGCGCCTGCCGACCGCCTACTTGCCCGACGAGGATCAGGGCTTCATTATCTGCCAGCTGCAGCTGCCGGCCGGCGCGACCCAGGAGCGGACTCTGGCGGTGATCCGCCAACTGGAGCAGCACTTTCTCGAGCAGGAAAAAGCCACGGTGGAGGGGGTGATCACCGTCGCCGGTTTCAGCTTCGCCGGCCGCGGCCAGAACATGGGGCTGGCCTTCGTCAAGCTCAAAGACTGGAAGCTGCGCGGCACTCCGGACCTCAAGGCCCCGGCGATCGCCGGGCGGGCCATGCGGGCCTTCGCGCAGGTTCGCGACGGCATGGTCTTCGCCTTCGCACCGCCGGCGGTCCTCGAGCTGGGGGTGGCCAACGGCTTCGACCTGCAACTGCAGGACCGCGGCGGGGTGGGGCACGAGAAGCTGATGGAGGCGCGCAACCAGCTGTTGGGGATGGCGCGCCAGAACCCCCGGCTGGTCGCGGTTCGGCCCAACGGCCAGGACGACTCGCCGCAGTTCCGCCTCGACATCGACGACGTGCGGGCCGGGGCGCTGGGGGTGTCGCTGGCCGACATCAACAGCGTGCTCTCCACCGCCTGGGGGAGCACCTACGTCAACGACTTCATCCAGAACGGACGGGTCAAGAAAGTCTACCTGCAGGCCGATGCCCGCTACCGCATGCTCCCCGAGGACATCGGTCGCTGGTACGTGCGCAACGCCCAGGGCGAGATGGTCCCCTTCTCGGCCTTCGCCACCGCCCACTGGGAATACGGCTCGCCGCGCCTGGAGCGTTACAACGGCATCCCTGCGGTGGAGATCCTCGGCCAGGCCGCCCCCGGGGCGAGCACCGGCGAGGCGATGAAGGAGATCGAGCAGATGATCGCCAAGCTGCCCCCGGGAATCGGCTACGAGTGGACCGGGCTCTCCTACGAGGAGAAGCGGGCCGGCGCCCAGGCCCCCGCGCTCTACGCCATCTCCCTGCTGGTGGTCTTCCTCGCCGTGGCGGCCCTCTACGAAAGTTGGACGATTCCCTTCGTCAACCTGCTGATGCTCCCCCTGGGACTGGTCGGGGCGGTGGCGGCCGTGACCCTGCGCGGGCTCCCCGACGACATCTACCTGCAGATCGGCCTGCTGACCACCGTGGGGCTGTCGACCAAGAACGCCATCCTGATCATCCAGTTCATCAAGGAGCAGCTCCAGCAAGGGCAGGAACTGGTCGAGGCCACCCTGACCGCGGTCAGGATCAGGCTGCGCCCGGTGATCATGACCTCGCTGGCCTTCTTTTTCGGCACCCTGCCGCTGGCCCTCACCAAGGGGGCCGGGGCGGCCGCTCAGAACGCCATCGGCACCGCGGTGACCGGCGGGCTGCTCTCGGCGACCTTTATCGACCTGCTCTTCATCCCCTTCTTCTTCGTGCTGGTCTCCCGCCTCTTCGGCCGGAAGCGAGCCACTGCAGCCGGCGGCGGGACTGCCGCCGCCACGGAGTAACCGCGACATGAACGGAACCGCCCGCATCCCGTACACCCCGGCCCGCCGGGGGAAGCTCCTGACGGCTGCCGCCCTCGCGCTGCTCACCCTCTCCGCCTGCACCCTCGCGCCGGGCTATTCCCGGCCTGAAGCGCCGGTGCCGGGCAGCTGGCCGGAGGGGCCAGCCTACCGCACCCAGGAAGCCACAGCCTGCCAGGGCGCCGCCGAGATCCCCTGGCAGGAGTTCTTCGTCGATCCGCAGCTGCGCCAGGTTATCGCCCTCGCCCTGGAGAACAACCGCGACCTGCGCGTCGCCGTGCTCAACATCGAACGGGCCCGGGCCCTCTACCAGATCCGCCGCGCCGACCTTCTGCCGCAGGTCGATGCGCTCGGCAAGGGGAGCGGACAGCGCCTCCCCGCCGATCTCTCGGGGAGCGGCGAGGCGGTCACTCTCCACCAGTACCATGCCGATCTGGCGGTGAGCGCCTATGAACTGGACCTCTTCGGCCGCGTGCGCAGCCTCAAGGACCAGGCGCTGGAGAGCTACCTGGCCACCGCGGAGGCGCGGCGCAGCGCCCAACTCAGCCTGGTCGGCGAGATCGCCTCTGCCTGGCTGACCCTGGCCGCCGACCGCGAGCGCCTGCAGCTGGCCAGGGAGACGCTGGCCAGCCACGAGACCTCCTACCAGCTGACCCGCCGCCGCTTCGAAGCGGGGGTGGCCTCGGCTCTCGACCTCAACGAAGCCCGGACCAGCGTCGAGGCGGCCCGGGTGGAAATCGCCCGCTACACCAACCTGGTGGCTCAGGACCAGAACGCCCTGGACCTGCTGGCCGGGGCGCCGGTTCCGGCCGACCTGCTGCCGACGGCCCTCTCGGCGCAGCTCAGCGCCGTCGGCGACCTGCCGCCGGGGCTCCCGTCGGAAACGCTGCTCGAGCGTCCCGACATTGTCCAGGCCGAACACCTGCTCAAGGGCTATAACGCCAACATCGGCGCCGCCCGTGCGGCCTTCTTCCCGCGCATCACCCTGGTCTCCTCCCTGGGCACCGGCAGCAGCGAGCTCTCCGGGCTCTTCAAGGACGGCTCGCTGGCCTGGAGTTTCGCCCCCTCCATCTCTCTGCCGATCTTCGATGCCGGGCGCAACCGCGCCAACCTGCAGGTAGCCCAGGCCGATCGCGACATCGCCGTGGCCCGCTACGAGCAGGCCATTCAAAAGGCCTTCCGCGAAGTGGCCGATGCTCTGGCCCGACGCGGGACGATCGATGAGCAGCTGGCGGCGCAGCAGGCGCTCAGCGAAGCGACCGGGGCAAGCTACCGGCTGGCCCAGCTGCGCTTCGAAAAGGGGATCGACAGCTACCTGGCAGTGCTGATCTCGCAGCGCTCACTCTACCTGGCCCAGCAGGGGCTGATCGGCACGCGCCTGGCGCGGCTGGACAACCAGGTGACTCTCTACAAGGTTCTCGGCGGCGGCGCCGGGAGTTGAGCGACAAGGCATGAACATTCTGACCGACCTGGTCATCCTCTTCGGCGCGGCGGTGGCGACGGTCCTGCTCTTCCGCCGCCTCAACCTGCCGTCACTGATCGGCTTCCTCCTCGCCGGCATTCTGGCCGGGCCCCACGGCCTCGGCCTGATCGCAAATCCGCACAGCATCGAACAGGCGGCGGAGGTCGGCGTCATCCTCCTCCTCTTCACCATCGGCATCGAGATGTCGCTGCCGGAGCTGCGGCGGATCTTTTACGTCCTGGTGGTCGGCGGCGGCCTGCAGGTCGGCATCACCATCGGGATTGTTGCCCTGCTTGGCGGGGTTCTTGGCCTGCCGCTGGCCCAGGCGGTCTTCTGCGGCTTCCTGGTGGCGCTGAGCAGCACCGCCCTGCTGATCAAGCTGCTCATGGATGCCGGCGAGATGGAGACGCCCCAGGGGAAGACGATTGTCGGCATCCTGATCTTCCAGGATCTGTGCATCGTCCCGCTGATGCTCTTCACCCCGCTGCTCGCCGGTGCCGGGGACGGAGTCGGCGGGACTGCCTGGGTCGTGGTCAAAGCGGCCCTGGTGATCATCGGCGCCCAATTGCTGGCGCGACGCCTGGTGCCGCAAATCTTCGCCCTGGTGGTCAAGACCCGCAGCCGCGAGCTCTTCGTCCTCACCATCATCTTTATCGGCTTCGGCACCGCCTGGCTGACGGCGGCGGCGGGCCTCTCCCTGGCCCTGGGGGCTTTCATCGCCGGACTGGCGATCTCCGAGTCGGAATACAGCCACCAGGTGATGGGGGACCTGATCCCCTTCCGCGACGCCTTTTTGAGCCTCTTCTTCATCTCGGTGGGGATGCTGCTCGATGTCTCGCTGATCTTCGACCGCCCGCTGCTGGTCGGTGGCGTGACCGTGGCGATCGTCGTCATCAAGACTCTGGTGACGCTGATCGCGGCCCTGATCCTCGGCATCCCCCTGCGCATTGCAGTGATCGTGGCCATGGCGACCGCCCAGGTCGGGGAGTTCTCCTTCGTCCTCTCGCAGACCGGCCTGACTCACGGGCTGCTGGATGCCTCCTCCTACCAGCTGTTCCTCGCTGCTTCCGTGGCGACCATGGTCCTGACCCCGCTGTGGCTGCGCCTGGCCACCCCCCTGTCCGAGCGCCTCGCCCGCCTGGCTCCGGCCCGCCTGACCCGGGGACGGACCCGGATTGCCGGGCGCCAGAACCTGCGCGCCTTGACCGATCATGTGATCATCGCCGGCTACGGGCTCAACGGCCGAAACCTGGCCACCACCCTTCGCCATCTCGGCATCCCCCACGTCGCCGTCGACAGCAACCCGCACAACGTCGACAGGGAACGTCGCCGGGGAGAGAAGATCATCCTCGGCGATGCAACCCAGGCCGAGGTCCTTGGCCACCTGCAGATCGAAAACGCGCGCATTCTGGTGGTGGCGATCTCCGACGCCGCGGCGACGCGGCGCATCGTCGGTCAGGCACGGCGCTTGAACCAGGTGCTGCACATCATCGTGCGCACCAGGTACCTGGCCGAGGTCGAGCCACTCTACCGGCTGGGTGCCAGCGAGGTGGTCCCCGAGGAATTTGAGACGTCAGTGGAAATTTTAGCCAGATCGCTGCGGATCTTTATGCTGCCGCAGGATGTGATCGACGACCGGATCGCCGAAGTCAGGAAGGACGGCTACGCCATGCTACGCCGCGCGAGTACCCGGCATGGGCATGCCCAGGGGATCGCGGCCTATTTGTCCGGGGCGGAAATCACCACCTTCCAGCTCCACCCGGGAGCCCGCCTCGCCGGCAGCCGGTTGAGTGAAGGGCTGCTGCGCAACTTCTCCGGGGCCACGGTCCTGGCCATCAAGCGCGGCGCCGAGGTATGCCCCAACCCCGATCCGATCTGGGAGTTGGCCGGCGGCGACGTGGTCCTGGTCCTGGGCACCCCGGAACAGCTTAAGGCCGCCGCACGGCTTTTCTCCACCCCCGGCTGACCTGCCCCCTCAACCGCTCCGGACCAGGGCGAGAAACTCGGTATAGTTCGCCACCTGCCCGACCCGGAGCCGCGCTTCCTCCCCCTTGAAGACCGTGGCGATGTCGGCGAGCAGCTCGAGGTGCGCCCCATCGTCGTGAATCGGCGTCAAAAGCAGGAAGATCAGGCGTGCCGGCCGCCCGTCCGGGGCATCGAAATCGACCCCGTGCGGCGACAGGCCGACAGCGATCACCGGTCGGTCCAGGCCGCGCAGGCGAGCGTGGGGCACGGCCAGGCCATAGCCGATGCCGGTGGCCATCATCTCTTCGCGGATCATCACCCCGTCGGCCACCTCCGCGGCATTGAGCCCGGCGACTGACGCCGCGGTCTGGGCCAGTTCGCTGATCACCTCGCCGCGACTGCCGCCGCGCAGGGGGTTGACGAAGGCTCGCGGGGAGAGAAAGTCGCTGAAACGACGGGGTTTCTTGAGACGCAGCAGCTGTTGCAGGAGGGGGCCGCAGATCAGCGAGGTGAAGAGGGCCATCACCACCAGGGCGACGAAGAGGCGCTCGCCGATCAGCCCATACTTGAGCGCCAGCAGGCCGAGAATAATCTCCATCGCTCCGCGGGCGTTCATGCCGAAGCCCAGGGCCCAGGCTTCCCGCCGGGCCAGCCCGCTGAAGCGCCCGGCCAGCCCGCAGCCGAGGACTTTGCCGAGAGTGGCGATAACCAGCACCGTGATCACCAGCAGCAGGTCGAACTGGGTGACAAAGTTGACTTTCAGGCCGATGCTGGCAAAGAAGAGCGGCGCGAAGATGAAGGAGACGAACTGTTCGATGGTAGCCCGGGTCCGCTCGCGCAGGTGACGGGAATCTCCCAGGGCGACGCCGGCCAGAAAAGCCCCGAAGATGGCGTGGATGCCGATCCACTCGGTGAAGGCGGCGGCGATCAGGGCCAGGGCCAGGGCAAAGCCGAGGACCCCGCCGGGCCAGCTGGCATGGGCATGAATCCAGGGGAGAGCCCGGTCGATCAGCCAGCGGGCCACGGTGAGCATGAAGAGGGCGAAGAGCAGGGTCAACCCGATGGTCTGGGCAATCCCCATACCGTTCATGGGCCCCGTGCCGAGCATGCCGAGGATCACGGCGAAGATGATCCAGCCCACCAGGTCGTTGAAGACCGCTGCCGCCACCACCAGCATCCCCAGGTCGCTGCGGTAGAGGTTGAGATCCATCAGCGTCTTGACGATCACCGGCAGGGCGGAAATCGACAGGGCAGTGGCCATGAAGAGGGCAAAGAGCAGGGGGGTGCTGCCGGCTTCGCGCCCCATCAGTCCCGGGAAAAACCAGGCGGCGCCGAAACCGACGGCAAAAGGGACGATAATCCCGGCCATGCCGACGTTGAGGGCCAGCTTGCCCTGCCGCCACATCGACGACAGGTCGACCTCCAGGCCGGCAACCAGCAGGAAGAGGGTGATGGCCAGGGTCATCAGCCCGTCGAGGACGATGGCACTCCCTCCCGTGGCCGGGAAAAGGTAACGACTCCAGGCAGGAAGCAGCGTGCCCAGAACTGTCGGCCCGAGGAGAATCCCGGCGATAATTTCGCCGAGGACCGCCGGCTGATTGCAGCGCCGGGCAATTTCGCCGCACAGCCGGGCGCTGGCCAGCAGCACGCCGAGAGCCAGGAAGAGCGCGGTCATGTCGGGATGGCTGAGACTCTCCATCATCCTCCCACCGTGAAACGGTGATTAACGGCGCCGGAATAGACCGGCAGCGGCGCGGCAACGAAAAGGGGCGGCTTCTCAGCCGCCCCTGGTCAACTACGCTCCGGGGTCAAGGGCCCCATTCCTTGAGCTTCTCCTTGGCCTTGCCGGCTTCTTCGGACATGGGGAAGCGCTCGCTCAGCTTGCGCAGCACCACGCGGGCACTCTTGCGGTCTTTGAGCGCGTCGAAAGCCAGCGCCTGCTTCAGGAGCGCGGCCGCGGCCTTGGGGTTATCCCCATAACGCCGGGCAACCTCCTCGAACTGTACGATCGCCCGCTCATAGGCCTTTTCCGCATAGAAGGTTTCGCCGATCCAGTAGACCGCGTTGGCTGCGCGGGGATCATTGGGCTGATTGCGCAGGAAGGTTTCCATCTGCTCGCGGCCGAGTGACGGGTCCTGCTGCTCGCGAATGGTCTTCAGGGCCTTGTCGTAGAGATCCTCTGCCGGCGCGGCCGGAGCCGCGGCGGCCGCCGCCTGGGCCTGTTCGAGCTTGGCCAGCCGCTGGGCAAGGTCCGTCAGCTGCAGGGACAGTTCATCCTTGATCAGGGAGAGATCCTGGCGCAGGGTCTTGTCGGCGCGGCCGAGATCGTCGAAGCGCCCCGCCTGCCCCTGAACATCCACGCGCAGACTGTCGACAGCCGACTGCAGCTCGGCCTGGCTGGCGGCCAGGGCGTCAACCCGGGTTTTCAAGGCCGTCTCCCTCTGGAGAGCCTGCAGGCTGCGCTCGGCGTTATCGAGCCGCCTGGTCAGTTCAAGAACGGATTGCTGCTGCATCTGCACATCGCTTTGGGTCGCCAGGCAACCGCCCGACAGCAGGGCGGCGGCGATCACCGGCGACAACTTCAGCAGGCGCATGACTCTCCTCCGGCGAAGGGGGCTGGAGCCCCCGCTCCGCTTAACGGGCAACCTTGAACTCGGCGCGGCGGTTCTGCGCCCAGGCGTCCTCGCCGGCACCGCTCACCAGCGGTTTTTCCTCGCCATAGGAGATCACCGTCAGGCGCCCCGCGGCAATCCCCTGGGCCTGCAGGTAGCTCCTGACCGCCGCGGCCCGCCGCTCGCCCAGGGCCAGGTTGTACTCATCCGAGCCGCGTTCGTCGCAGTGTCCCTCGATGATCACCTGCAGGGCGGGATACTTGTTCAGGAAGGCGGCGTTCGCGGCCATGGTGGCCAGCGCTTCGCCGTCGAGGGTGAACTGGTTGTAGGGGAAGAAGACCCGCTTGAGTCCGAACACCTCGTTATGGTTGACCTCCAGTCCAGTCTGTACCGACTGGCTCTCCACCACCGGCTGGGCCACCGGCTGGCGGCTGTAATCGATGGTCGCATCAGGGGCCGCCACCGGGGCCGATGACGGCGAAGCCGGGGTCACGGCCGGGGGCAGGGTGGTCTTCGTCGAGCAGGCACAGAGCAGGGTGACAGCGGCAAGCAGTGCAATGGCGGTTTTAGCGGCGGTTGTTCGGGAAACCATCGGGCCCTCCGTATGTTTGTTGGTGTTTACCTGGATTATAGCGTCAGCGTTGAGTTTATTTTTTCATTCTTATACCAGAGGATAGGGGCAAGGCAACGCTTTTCGGAGCAGTACCCCTACCAGGGCGGCGCCCAGGCCGGATGACTGGCGTCCCCACCCGTCGGTGAGACTGCGCGCGCGCCGCTGCCATCGGCGCGCATCAGGTAAAGCTTGCGGCTGCCGCCGGCATCCGAGGAGTAGACCAGGAAGCGGCTGTCCGGACTCCAGCGCGGGTGCTCGAGGCTCCCCGGCCCAAAGGTCAGGCGCCGCTCATCGCTGCCGTCGGGCCTGATCGTGTAGATGTCGAAGCGCCCCCCCTCCTGACGGGTGAAGGCAATCCGCTCGCCGTCCGGGCTCCAGGCCGGGGTGGCGTCGTACTTGCCGTTGGCGGTGAGCCGCCGCGGTGAGCCGCCGGCCAGGTCGAGGATGAAGATCTGTGGCGAGCCCAGCCGGCTGGAAACGAAAGCCAGCTGCCGGCCATCGGGGCTCCAGCTCGGGTCGACATCGATACCGAAGCTGTTGGTCAAGCGCTGACGCAAGGCCCCGTCGCGACCGAGAAGATAGATTTCGGGATCGCCGTCGCGGGAGAGGGTGGCGGCAATCGTTCCGCCGTCCGGAGAGTAGCGGCCGGCGATATTCAGCCCCTTCTGGCTCGAGACCCGCGCCTCCTGGCCGGTGAAGATCTCCTTGCGGTAGAGATCAGGGTTGCCGGCCCGGTAGGAGGTAAAGAGCAGTTCCCGCCCCGTAGGAGAAAAATCGGGGTTGAGCGCCAGGTTGCGGTGATCGGTCAGGCGCAGCGGGTTGCGCCCGTCGATGTCCGCCAGCCACAGCTCCTTGGCCCCGCTGCGCGTCGAGATGAAGGCCAGCCGGCCGTCGAAGGCCCCGGCCTTGCCGGTGAGCTCCTTGAGGACCAGGTCGGCGAAGCCGTGGGGGATGCGGCGCAGGTCCTTGAGGCGGGCGACAAAGCGCCGGCCGGTCAGCAGGCGGCGGTTGGGGACATCGAAGAGCCGGGCCTCGACGGTGACCTCCAGTCCCTGGACGGCATAGCTCCCCTTGATCAGCAGTTCGGCACCGAGCAACCGCCACTGCTCGAAGTCGACCTCGGTACTGTGCAGCCCGAGCCGGCCGGCATCGCTGAGGAAGGCGGCCCGGTCGATGAAGCGGAAGAGCCCGGCGAGTTCGAGGTCGGCGGCCAGCACCTCGTCCAGTTCCTCGGCCACGGCCGGGGTCGCGATCCCACCTTGGGGGAGGAAGCGGGTCAGCGCCAGGGGGATGGCCCGCTGGCCGGGGGCGCTGATCTCGATCTCGGCACCCAGTGCCGGACTCCAGGCCAGGCCGAGGAGGGCCATCGTCAATATGAATTGTCGAATCATCGCGATTCCGCCATGCTTTTGAGGTTGAAGGTCACCAGCACATCCTCCAATCGTTCCGGCAGCGGCTGCGGCAGCTGCTGGGATTTGGCCAGAGCGCGACGGACCGATTCGTCGAAACGGCTGTCGCCTGATTCCTTTTCGAAGCGGAAGCTCTTCAGGCGACCATTCTTTTCGTAGGTCAGACGCACCTTCGCCTCGATTCCCGCCATCTGCCGCTCGTCGGCGAGCAGGTAGGGGGAGAGGGCCCAGTTCTGCTGAATGAAGGCCTGGGCATAGGCCAGCGATGGCGCCCCGGCCTCCGCCCCCTTCCCCTCGGGAATCCCGACGGGCACGGCGGGCAAAACCTGCCGGGTGCTGCGCTGAATCATCCTGGCCAGCCGCTCCTGGTAGGCGCGCTGCTCCTCCGCCTCCTGCAGCTGCGCCATTTTTTTCTCAAGTTCGCGCTCCTCGGCCTGGGCCGCGGCTTTGGCGGCAGCCGCGCTTTTGGCCGGCGGCAGCGGTTTGGCCGGCGTGGCGAGGGGCGAGGGCGGGGCCTGAACGGCAGAAGGGGCCGGGGGCGTTAGCTGCTCCCTGGCCGCGACCCGCGGCTCGGGGAGGCCGGCCTGGGGATTGGCCACCGGTGCCTGCAGCAGGTCGACATAGTAGACCGGCGGCTTCTCCGTCACCCGCGCCCGGAGAGCCCAGCCGCCGGTGACTGCGACAAAGAGCAGGGCATGCAGGAGCAGCGAGACCAGGAAGGCGCCGGGGAGAAAGGCTTCGAGCCGCGCCCGGGGAACGGTTGCGGGAGTGCCGGAACTCATCGCTGCGCGGGGCGCTCCGGTTCCTGGGCCACCATTCCCAGCTTGGTAACGCCGGCCTGGCGGAGCGCCGCCATGACCTGCACCACCCGGCCGTAGGGGACGGCGCGATCGGCCTCGAGATAGACGGTCTGGTCGGCCCGGCCGAGGAGCGCCTGGCCCAGAACCGGAGCCAGCTGCGCCGGGCTGTCGAGGAGATGGCGATCAAGGCGGATTTTGCCGTCGCCGGTCACCGTGACCACCAGAGGCTCCTTGGCGGCCGCCAGGTTGGGGGCGTTGTCGACCTCGGGGAGGGCGACGTCGACCCCTTTTTCGAGCATCGGTGCGGTGACCATGAAGATGATCAGCAGCACCAGCATAACGTCGACGAAGGGGGTGACGTTGATCTGCGCCAGCATCGTGCGGCGGCGCAGGTCACGCTGGCCGATTTCCATCACGCACGCTCCTGGCGCGGACGCGGGCGGCGCTGCACGATGTTGAGCAGTTCCTGGCAGAAGTTGTCCATTTCGCCGATCAGCACGTTGACCTTGTTAAGAAAGTGGTTGTAGGCGATGACCGCGGGGATTGCCGCGACCAGGCCGATGGCGGTGGCCACCAGGGCCTCGGAGATTCCCGGGGCGACCACGGCCAGGGAGGCTGAGCCGCTCTTGCCGATGCCGTGGAAAGCATCCATGATTCCCCAGACCGTACCGAAGAGGCCGATGAAGGGGGCCGCCGAGCCGGTGGTGGCCAGGAAGGCCAGGTACTTCTCGAGACGCTGGGTCTGCGAGGTGGTGGCCCGGCGCAGAACCCGCGCCACCCGCTCCTGCTCGCCGAGGTCGGAATCGACCGCTTCGGCGCTCTCGCTGCCACGACGGCCCTGGGAGAGTTCCTGGACGACTTCGCGGAAGAGGTCGGCCAGCGGCGAGTGGCGGAACTCGCCAAGCCCCTGGCTGATCGCCTCGAACTTGCGCTTGGCCCAGAAAAACTCGAGGAAACGGGCGGAGTCGCGGGTCGCCCGCTGGATCACCAGGGTCTTGTAGATGATGATCGCCCAGGAGGTCACCGAGAAATACAAGAGGACAAGCAGGACCAGTTTGACCACGGTCCCGGCATTGCTGATCAGTTCCACGACAGACTCCTTGAGTGACGATAGGTCAATGGGGAATTATCGTTCAGCCCCGGCGGCGAGTCAATCTCCGCCACGGGCCAGCACCGGCGCCAGGCAGCAGCGTACATGACAAGCGGTGGCACTGGCCGGAGAACGGGCCACGAGGCGTTGCAGCGAGGCGATATCGTCGACGTCATCCCAGCTGCCGACATTTTCCAGGCGCAGGCCGAGGGCGGCCGCCCGCTCCCAGGTCGCCGCCAGGACGCCCGCCGTGCTCCACGGAATGCCGGCAAAGAGCCCAGGCTGCGGGGCGGCGAGGGCCAGCAGGGCATAGCCGCCGTCGCCGCTGGCGACCACCGCCGCATCGGCCCCGGCCAGGGCCGCAAAGGCCTCCTCCACCAGGGCGAGGGGAAGATCGGGGCTATCGCTGCCGACCACCGCCACCGGGCCGCCGCCGGCGGCAAAGAGGGCCGCCGTGACCCGCGCCAGGCGGGTCCCGAGATCCCCCCGCCCCTGGGCTAGGCGCAGCACCCCCGGGAAGGCCCGGGCAAACCAGCCCTGCCGGCCGGCATGGCAGAGCACTCGGGTCGCCGGGGCAGTCGCCAGCCGCAACACCGTCTCCTCGAGGGCGATCCGGTAAAAGTCACGGGCCTGCACAGGGGTCAGGGGAGGGGAGAGACGGGTCTTGACCCGCCCGGCCCGGGGCTGCTTGGCAAAGATCGCCAGGAGGGGCCCGGCGAGGGGAAGAATATGTCCCGCCGTGGGGTTGTCCACTTTCTCCACAGAGTTATCAACAGGTGGCGGGAGTGGAGCGCTCCACCAGGGCATAGGCCGAGTGGTTGTGAATCGACTCGAAGTTTTCGCACTCGACACGGAACCAGGTGATCGCCGGGACAGCGCTGAGCATCTGGGTCACAGCCCGAACGACATCCTCGACGAAACGGGGGTTGGCGTAGGCCTGCTCGGTGAGGGCCTTTTCGTCCTCGCGCTTGAGCAGGGCGTAGACCGGGGCGCTGCCGCACTCCTCGATCCAGCCGATCAGCTCCTCGAGCCAGACATGCTCGCTGTAGCGGATATCGACCTTGACGGCGCTACGCTGGTTATGCGCGCCGTGCACGCTGATCTCGCGGGAGCAGGGGCAGAGGGTGGTGACCGGGACGGTGACGCCGAGGACGAAATCGAAGCTGTCCCCGAGACTGGCGGCCATGCGGCACTGGTACTCCATGAGGCTGCGCGCCCCGGAAACCGGCGCCGCCTTCTCGATGAAGTAGGGGAATTCCAACTCGAGGTGAGCGCAGCTGGCCTCGAGATGCTCCTTCATGTCGCGGACGATCTGGTCGACTCCCTCGATGCTGACCTCGCCGTGATGCTGGTTGAGGATCTCGATGAAGCGGCTCATGTGGGTCCCCTTGAAGTGATGGGGAAGATCCACGTACATGTTGATGCGCGCCACCGTCTGCTGACGGACCTTGCTGCGGTCGAGGACCACGATCGGATAGCGGATGTCCTTCACCCCGACCTTGTCGATGGCGATGTTGCGTTCATCACGGCTCTTCTGCATATCCGGCATGGCGCCGCCGTGACTCGTGACCCGTGACCCGTGCCGCGCTGTGCCTTTTTCTCTCTGACTCATGGCTCTTATCTGTTCTTTGAATTGGGTTTGAGCGGGGATTACAGCTCACGGACCACGTAACTGACCGGATCGTCGGCCCCCACCTCGGCAAAACCCTTGAGGCGCAGTCGGCAGGAATCGCACAGTCCGCAGGCCAGCCCCTCCGGAGTCGGGTCGTAGCAGGAG
>CAYQLP010000014.1:28889-38682 GCA_964418505.1 uncultured Geobacteraceae bacterium
GCAATGGCCGCAACTCGTGCCGTCGGAAGCGGGATCGTAGCAGGAGTGGGTCAGCCGGTAGTCGACTCCCAGCTCCAGCCCGCGACGGATGATCTCCCCCTTGCTCAGGCTGATCAGCGGGGCATGGATACGAAAACGCCCGGCCCCTTCCACCCCGGCCTTGGTGGCCAGGTTGGCCAGCTGTTCGAAGGCGGCGATGTACTCCGGCCGGCAGTCGGGGTAGCCCGAGTAATCGAGGGCATTGACCCCGATATAGATGTCGAAGGCGCCGAGGACCTCGGCCCAGCCGAGGGCGAAACTCAGAAAGATGGTGTTGCGCGCCGGGACGTAGGTCACCGGAATCTCCGATCCCACCCCGTCCTTGGGCACTGCCAGTTCGCTGGTCAGGGCGCTGCCGCCGACCTGCCGGTAGTCGAAGTCGACCACCAGGTGCTCGACGGCCCCCACCTGCGGTGCATACTCCCGGGCCCGTGCCAGCTCCACGGCGTGGCGCTGGCCGTAGGCGAAGCTCAAAGCGTATGGAGCGAACCCCGCTTCGCGGGCCAAGGCCAGGCAGGTGGTCGAATCGAGTCCGCCGCTGTAGAGGACGACCGCTTTTTTGCTCATGGAGAGATCAGCTTCCTGATGGCTCAGTGGACTTCAAAGTACGGCCCGGTCCCCAGGCGATGGATCTTGAGGAGATTGGTGGTCCCCGGATCGGAGACCGGGCTGCCCATGGTGATGACCACCACGTCCCCCTTTTTGAGGGCCCCGGCGCTCAGCACCGCCGTCTCCACCGAGCGGATCTGGGCCTCGGTATCCCCCTCGATGTCGACTCTGATCGAGCGAACCCCGGCATACAAAGCCATGCGCCGGCGGACCGGCTGCGACGGAGTCACCGCGTAGACCGGCATCCCCGGGCGGTACTTGGCGACCAGCGCCGCAGTGCTGCCGGTCTGGGTGAAAGCCAGGATCGCCGCCGCCGAGACCGCCGTCGCCACCTGGCAGGCCGCCTGGCCGATGGCCTCGGGGAGACTGGCGTAGCCGCGCTCGGCCGGCGGCAGGCGACGGGCCTGTTCGCGGAGCAGGGGGTCGGCCTCGACGTCGCCGGCGATGCGCACCATCATCGCCACCGCCTCGCAGGGGTAGCGGCCGCTGGCCGTCTCCGCCGAGAGCATTACCGCGTCGGTGCCGTCGATAATGGCGTTGGCCACATCCGAAGTCTCGGCACGGGTCGGACGCGGGCTGCCGATCATGCTCTCGAGCATCTGGGTGGCAGTGATCACCGGCTTGCCCGCCCGGTTGCACAGGCGGATGATGTGCTTCTGGATCAGCGGCACCCGCTCGGGATCGATCTCGACCCCGAGATCGCCGCGCGCCACCATCACCCCGTCGGTAACGGCGAGGATCTCGGCGAAATTCTCCACGGCCTCGGGCTTCTCGATCTTGGCGATCACTTTCAGGGCCGATTCGTGCTGGTGGAGGATTTCCTTGAGCATGACGACATCGGCCGCCGAGCGGACGAAGGAGAGCGCTACGTAGTCGATCTGCCTGTCGATGCAGAAGAGCAGGTCGGCATGATCCTTTTCAGTCATGGCCGGGGCGGAGACCGAAACTCCGGGGAGGTTGATCCCCTTGCGATCCTTAAGCACCCCGCCCACCACCACCCGGCAGGAGACCTCCTCGCCAGCCACCGACTCGACCGCCAGTTCCAGCAGCCCGTCATCCATGAGAATGCGGTCGCCGGGCCTGACATCGCCGGGAAGAGCCCGGTAGATCGTCGGGATCACTCCGTCGGCACCGGGGACCTCGGCCGTAGTGATGGTGACCGACTCCCCGGCGGTAAGGAGCATCTGCCCGCCGCGCATGCGCCCGGTGCGGATTTTCGGCCCCTGCAGGTCGCCGAGGATCGCCACGGCGCGCTGTCGCTCACGCGACAACTCGCGGATGGTCTCGACCAGGGCGGACATCTCCTCATGGCTGCCATGGGAAAAGTTGAGGCGGAAAACATCCGCCCCGGACTCCATCAGCGCTTTCAGCGTAGCGCGCCCGGAACTGGCCGGGCCCACCGTGGCGACGATTTTGGTGCGGCGAAAGCCCACTTCTGACATTTCTTCCTCCACGGCCGGGCAGAGGCCCAGTCCAGCCCTTATACCACAGCGTCTCAACCCTTGACACCGGCAAAACCGTTGCCGTCATGCCGAGAGTATGCTACCAGAGCGAAGGAACTCGCCATGGATACTCATTCGCCACGCCGCGCCGATCTTCCGCCCCGTCGCCGGGGGCGCCAGCTGCTCATTGCCGGGGTGGTCCTGCTGGCGATCATCCTGATCGTGCCGGTATGCGGCTACCTCTATGTGGCCGGCTCGCTGCCGAAGGTCGAGACTCTGGCTGACTACCGTCCTCCGGTCGTCACCCGCATCCTCAGCGATGACGGCACGGTGATCGGCGAGATCTACGACGAGCGGCGCATTGTTGTGCCGATCAGCCGCATCCCGCGCCGGCTCATCGAGTCCTTCGTCGCCGCGGAAGACTCCAATTTCTTCTCCCACCGCGGTATCGACCTGGTCTCCGTCGGCCGCGCCGCACTCAAAAACCTGCTGGCCGGCGGGGTGGTTCAGGGCGGGAGCACCATCACCCAGCAGGTGACCAAAGGGCTGCTCCTCTCCCCGGAACGCAGCTTCGAGCGTAAGTTCAAAGAGGCAATCCTCGCCTACCGCATCGAAAACCACCTCTCCAAGGAAGAGATCCTCTATCTCTACCTCAACCAGATCTTCCTCGGCCACGGTGCCTACGGAGTGCAGGCCGCAGCGGAAAACTATTTCGCCAAGGATGTCGACCAGCTGAGCCTTGCCGAGTGCAGCCTTCTCGCCGGCCTGCCGCGCGCCCCCAGCCGCTATTCCCCTTACCTCAACCTGAAACTGGCCAAGGAACGGCAGAAGTACGTCCTCGGGCGAATGGTCGAGGAAAAGTACATCAGTCGCGAAGAAGCCGAGGCCGCATACCGGGCGCCGCTCACCATCCGCCCGCGCCGCACCCGCAACCTGACCGCAGCAGCCTTCTTCACCGAGCAGGTGCGTCGCGACCTGGAGGCTGCCTACGGGCGCGAACTGCTCTATCGCGGCGGCCTGGAGGTCCGCACCAGCCTCAATCTCCGTCAGCAACTGGCGGCCGAGCAGGCCGTGCGTGACAATCTGCGCGAATACGACAAGCGCCACGGTTACCGCGGACCTCTCGGCGCCTTTGATCCTGCCGCAGAGCAGGCCTTCCTCTCTCAACAGGCGGAGGAGTTCATCAAGAACCTGCCGGCGGCCGGCGACCTGCTCGAAGCAGTGGTCAGCGGTGCGGATGGAGCGGGGGGAGTCTTGGTCCGCTTCGGCGCGCAGACCGGGAGGATCGACCGTAAAGACAGCGCCTGGGCCGGCACGCTTCAGGTCCCGCCGCGCGGTGCCGTCGCCGCCGGCAATGCCAAGGGCGCCCAGACTTCGCGCCTGCCCGTCGGCAGCCGCGTCCTCATCCGCCTCAAGGAACAGCAGGCGGACGGAGGTCCCTGGGCCGCAGCCCTGGAGCAGGATCCCCAGGTCGAGGGAGTGCTGCTCGCCATTGATCCCCGCAGCGGCCTGATCAAGGCCCTGGTCGGCGGCTACGATTTCCGCCGCAGCCAGTTCAACCGGGTCCTGCAGGCCCGCCGTCAGCCCGGCTCAGCCATGAAGCCGCTGATCTATGCGGCGGCCCTCGACCGCGGCATCACCCCGGCCACCCTGGTCCTCGATGCCCCGCTGAAGTTTCGCTTCCGCCAGCCCGACGGCACCCCCAGGGAGTGGGAGCCGCAGAACTATTCGCGGGAATTCGGGGGGCTGACCACGGTGCGCCAGGCCTTGGCCAAATCCAACAACATCGTCACCATCCGCCTGCTCCAGCACATCGGCGTCGGCTATGCCGCTGAGTACGCCCGCCAACTCGGCATCACCTCACCGCTCGATGAGAATCTGGCCCTGGGGCTCGGCGCTTCCGCCGTTACCCCGCTGGAACTGGCCGGCGCCTACGCCGTGCTGGTCAACGGCGGCATTCGCGTCACCCCCACCTACATCACCCGGGTGCGCGACCGCGACGGCACCGTCCTGGAGTCGATCGATCCCGCCGACTTTCCCGGCGGGCCGCGTCCTGGCCAAATCCTGTTGGAGCGGCCGCGGACTCGAGTGATCAGCGCGGAGACCTCCTACCTGATCACCAGCCTGATGGAGAGTGTCATCGACATCGGCACCGGTGGCCGCGCCAAGGCCCTGGGCCGTCCGGTCGCCGGCAAGACCGGCACCACCAACGAACTGCGCGACGCCTGGTTCGTCGGCAGCGTCCCTCAACTGCTGGCCCTGGCCTGGGTCGGCTACGATCAGGAGCGCAGCCTGGGGCGGCTGGAGACCGGCGGGCAGGCCGCTCTGCCGGCCTGGCTTAATTTCATGCAGCAGGCCACCGAGGGGATGCCCGCGGAAAATTTCCCGATCCCCGACGGCATTGAATTCCACACCATCGACGCCCTCACCGGCTCTGCCGTTCCCGAGTCGGCCCCGGGAGCGATGGTCGAAGCCTTTGCCCCGGGGACCGGCCCGCTCCTCCCCGGCGACTCCGACACGCAGGATGGCCTGCGCAGCCCCCAGCAGGGCGACAGCGACGAGCAGTAGCCCGCTTTTATCTAGTTCTCCCGACGCCCACTCGCGGACAGCGCTCCGCCACCGGACACTTCGAGCAGGATGCCGTCTGAGCCCGGCAGCACTGCCGGCCATGCCAGATCAGTACGTGACTGGTCTGGGTCCAGCGCTGGCGGGGAAGCAGGGCGCACAGCTCTCGCTCGACCTGCTCCGCCATCTGCCCTTTTGCCCAACCGAGGCGCCGGGCAATCCTCCCCACATGGGTATCGACGACCATCCCCGGAATACTGAAGGCATTGCCCAGAATGACGTTGGCAGTCTTGCGCCCGACCCCAGGGAGGGCGACCAGCGCCTCCAGACGCGGCGGTACCTGTCCGCCATGGCGGGCACTGACGGCTGCGGCGCAGCCCACCAGGTTTGCCGCCTTATTGCGGAAAAAACCCGTGGAGCGAATCAGCGCCTCGACTTCGCACTGGTCCGCCACCGCCAGACTGGCCGGGTCGGGGAAACGGGCGAAGAGCTTCGGCGTGACCAGGTTGACGCGCTGGTCGGTACACTGGGCGGAGAGGATGGTGGCCACCAGCAGCTGCCAGGGAGAATCGTGATGGAGGGCGCAGTGCGCCCCGGGGTAGCTGGCCTCGAGCCGCTGCAGGGTCAGCAGGGCGTGCCGGCGGGTTATCCCACCCCTGGAAGGGGCTTTATCAACGTTATCCACGGACTTATCCACAGATGTCAGCCGGGGGCCGCCTCCATGCGCCGGCCGGCCAGTTCGGGGATACGCAGAAAGCGGCGCGGATCGGTCACCTGTACTGTCAGAGTCAGAGGCAGGTGGCGGGACGCCTGGCGTGCCAGATAGCTGCGACTGACAGCCCCATCGAGGACCCGCACCGGGCCGCGCAGGTAGGCGCGGTCGCGGGCGAAGAGGGGAAAGCGGGCCGGGTAGGTTGCCCGCCACACCGGGCGCAGGGCGGGGCGCAGGGCGGAGCTCAGACCGAGATTGGCGCCGCTCCAGAAATAGTCGGCAAAGTCCCCCAGGGCCAGGACCGGGCAGACCAGGGCCGGGTTGCCGAGCAGTTCGGGGCCGAGCAGACGGTTGACCTGCTGGCTGCGCCGGTGCGGCGCGGCATCGAGGTGCAGGTTGAGAATATGCAGGCGCTTGCCGCCGAGATCGACATCCGCCCGCAGGCAATAGCCTCCGCCCCCCAGTTCAAAACCCTGCAGCCCGCGCAGCGGCAGGTGGGAGAGGAAGGCGGCCGGCACCTTGGAGGCATCCCGGTAGGCGGTCATTCCCAGCCGTTCGGCCAGGTAGGGGAGGGGGTCGCCCGCTGCGGACGGCACAACCTCCTGCAGGGCCACGATGTCGGGGGCCGCATCGGCGATCACGTTCAGGGTGCGGTCAGGATTGCATTCGCCGTCCGCTCCGCGACAGCCCTGGACGTTGTAAGTCATGATGCGTGCTGTCATCATGATGGTTCGCGCAACCTCTTTATTTGACCCGGCGCACGCTCTTGATCGTCACGGTCTCCAGCGGAACGTCGCTGAAGCGGCTGCGTGTTCCGGTCGGGACCTTGCCGATCCTGTCGACCACCTCCAGCCCGGCCACCACTTTGCCAAAAACCGCATAACCGAAGCCCTGCGGCAAAGGATCGCGATAATCGAGGAAGGCGTTGTCCTCCAGGTTGACGAAGAACTGGCTGGTGGCGCTGTCGACGATCTGGGTGCGGGCCATGGCGATGGTCCCGCGCCGGTTTTTCAAACCGTTCGCCGCCTCGTTTTTGATCGGAGCGGCGGTCGCCTTCTGCACCAGATCGCCGGTGAAGCCTCCGCCCTGGATCATGAAGCCCTTGATCACCCGGTGGAAGATCGTCCCGTCGTAGAACCCCTGGTCGACATAGGCGAGGAAGTTTTTCACCGTCGCCGGGGCCTTTTCGTCATCCAGCTCGACCGTGATCGTCCCCTGCGTGGTCTCGATGGCGACTTTGGTCCCGGCCAGAGCCGGAGTGGTGATCAGCAGCAGGGCAAACAGAACGGGGAAAAGACAGCGTACGGATCGGGTCATGGGAAAAACCTCCGGATCAGGGTTGACGGCAGGGGCTCAGCCGGAATTCTCGGCACGCCGGTGGCGCAGCATCAAGTCGTTGACTGCCTCGCGGGGCGGCTTGTCCTCGTAAAGGATGCGGTACATCTGCTCGGTGATCGGCATCGCCACCCCCAGTTTCTGGGCCAGCTGCCAGGCGGAGAGAGTGGTCTTGACTCCTTCGGCGACCATGCGCATGCCGGAGAGAATTTCCGTCAATTTGCGCCCGCGGCCGAGTTCGATGCCGACACTGCGGTTGCGCGACAGGTCGCCGGTGCAGGTCAGCACCAGGTCGCCCATCCCCGCCAGCCCGGCGAAGGTCTCCTGCCGCGCCCCCTTGGCGACGCCGAGGCGGGCCATCTCGACCAGCCCGCGGTTGATCAGGGCCGCCCGGGCGTTGCAGCCGAAGCCCAGGCCGTCGCTGACCCCCGCCGCCAGGGCGATGACGTTCTTGAGCGCCCCCCCCAGCTCGGTGCCGATGACGTCAGGATTGGTGTAGACACGGAAATAATCGGTGAAAAAGAGCTGCTGGGCTTGGCTGGCGACGTCGTCGTCATCGGCCGCGACCGCGACTGCGGTCGGCAGCTCTTGGGCCACCTCGCGGGCAAAAGAGGGCCCGGAGAGGTAGGCGCTGCGCGCCGCGGCCTGCGGACCGAGCACTTCGGCCAGGACCTCCGACATCAGCAGCAGGGAGTCATTCTCGACCCCCTTGGCCGCCGAAACCAGCAGGCACTCTTCGGGCAGCGCGGGGCGCAGCTGCTCGAGGACCCGGCGCAGGACCTGGGAAGGGGAGACCAGCACCACCGCCTCCCGCCCGCGGACCGCCGCCGCCAACTCGCCGGTGTACTGCAGGCGCTCATCGAGGTCGATGCCGTCGAGGTAGAGGTCGTTGACGCGGGTCGCCGGCAGGCGCGCCGCCAGATCACCTTCATAGACCCACAGGGTGACGTCGTCCCCCTTTTTAGACAGCAGGTTGGCCAGGGCCGTTCCCCAGCTGCCGGCGCCGATGACGGCAATGCGCATGGTCACTCTCCTCCCGCGGGATCAGTCGCTCAATCCTGGCCGTCGTCCTCCGCTGCCGCCACCTGCGGATTGGCGGACAGCTCCTCCTCGCCCGGGTGCTCGACGTCGTCGTCCTCACGTTCGGCCAGCTTGGCCACGGCGACGATCCGCTCGCACTCCTCGGTGACCATCAGCCGCACTCCCTGGGTATTACGGCCGATCACCCGGGTATCGGTGATGCGGTTGCGGATGATCTTCCCCTGGTCGGTGATCAGCATCAGGTCGTTGTCGTCAGTGACCTGCTTGATGGCCACCACGCAGCCGTTGCGCTCCGAGGTCTTGATGGTGATCACCCCCTTGCCGCCGCGGCTCTGCACCCGGTACTCGTCAAGCTCGGTGCGCTTGCCGAAACCGTTCTCGGTGATGGTGAAGATCGTCGACGAGGCAGTCTGCGGGTTGATCACCTCCATGCCGATGACCACGTCGTCATCCTCGAGGGTCATGCCGCGCACCCCGCGGGTGTCGCGCCCCTGGGGCCGCGTATCGGCCTCGCGGAAGCGGATCGACTTGCCGTTCTTCGAGGCCAGCAGCACATCCTGGCGGCCGTCGGTCAGCGCCACGCCGATCAGCAGATCTCCCTCGTCGAGGTTGATGGCGATGATTCCGCCGGTGCGGATGTTGGCGTAATTGCTCAAGGCGCTCTTCTTGACCACGCCCAGGCGGGTACCCATGATCAGGTTGCGCTCCTCGTCGAAGGGCCCCTTGATCGACAGGATGGCGGCGATCTTCTCACCGTCGGCCAGGCTGAGCAGGTTGACGATCGCCTTGCCGCGGGCGGCGCGGCCGCCTTCGGGGATCTCGTAGACCTTGCGCTGGTAGACCCGCCCGGTGTCGGTGAAGAAGAGCATGGTATCCTTGCTCGAGGCAACGAAGAGGTGTTCGACGAAATCCTCGTCCTTGGTCTTCATCCCGGTCTTCCCCTTGCCGCCGCGGCGCTGCGAGCGGTAGAGGGAGGCGGCGCTGCGCTTGATGTAGCCGGTGTGGGAGATGGTCACCACCATGTCCTCTTCGACGATGGTGTCCTCGAGGGTGATCTCGCCGGTCTGGTCGACGATCTGGGTGCGCCGCTCGTCGCCGAACTTCTCCTTCAGCTCGCGCAGCTCGCCGATGATGATGTTGAGGATCTCGGTCTCGGAAGCGAGGATCTCCTTGAGGCGCGCGATCAGGCGCTGGATCTCGGCGTACTCATTGAGGATCTTGTCGCGCTCCAGGCCGGTCAGGCGCTGCAGGCGCATCTCCAGGATGGCCTGGGCCTGCTTCTCGGAGAGCTGCACCGCCGGCGTAAAGCTGCGCTGCTCCTCGGGGAGGCCGAGCTTCTTGAGGAATTTCGGGTCGGAGAAGTTGCCGGCGATCAGGCCCTGCTTGGCTTCCTCCGGGTTGCGGGCGGCGCGAATCAGCTCGATCACCGCATCCAGCCAGTCGAGGGCGATCTTGAGCCCTTCGAGGATATGGGCGCGGGCCTCGGCTTTCTTGAGCTCGAAGATGGTACGGCGGGTGACGATCTCGCGGCGGTGGTCGATGAAGTGCCCCAGGGCCTCGCGCAGCGTTAGCAGCTTCGGCCGGCCGGCGACGATAGCCAGCATGTTGATGCCGAAGGAGCACTGCATCTGGGTCTGCTTGTAGAGGTGGTTGAGGATGATCTGCGGCTCCTCGTCGCGCTTCAGCTCGATGACGATGCGCATGCCGTCGCGGTCTGACTCATCGCGGATGTCGGAGATCCCTTCGAGCTTCTTCTCGCGGACCAGCTCGGCGATCTTGGTGATCAGATTGGCCTTGTTGACCTGGTAGGGGATCTCGGTGACGACGATCGACTGGCGCTCGCTCTTCTTCTGGGTTTCGACGAAGGCCCGCGCGCGCATCTGGATGATGCCGCGCCCGGTCCGGTAGCCCTGGAGAATCCCCTCGCGACCATAGATGAAGCCGGCGGTGGGGAAGTCCGGGCCGGGGATCAGGGCCAGCAGCTCAGCGAAGCTCAGCTGCGGATTGTCGATCACCGCGATGATCCCGTCGATGACCTCGCCGAGGTTGT
>CAYQLP010000015.1:0-37658 GCA_964418505.1 uncultured Geobacteraceae bacterium
ACGTCGCGGCCGGCCAGTTCCAGGGGGGTGTAGGGGGTGACGGTGGCGATGCGGTCGCTCTCGGTGTTCACCCAGGCGAAGGGGAGGGCCATGGTGACGATGGTGCCCACCAGGATGGCGGCGGTGGCCAGCAGCAGGAACAGGACCGGATTTTTATCCCACACGGTGACGGTCCCCTTTCTCAGGCGTTTGCGGCCGCCGGGGCGGGTTTGCCGCGGCGGGCCGTCTGGAGCAGGTTGTAGACGAAGATCAGCACCCCGGCCAGGTAGAGGACTCCGCCGACGGCGCGGATCCACCAGTAGGGGTACATCTCGACCAGGACTTCCATGAAGGTATAGGTCAGGCTGCCGTCGCTGTTCATGGCGTGCCACATGCCGGCCTGCTGGAGCCCGGCGATCCACATGCTCACCGAATAGATCAGCTGACCGATGAGCACCAGCCAGAAGTGCAGGTTGGCCAGCGGGATGCTGTACAGTTCACGCCCGTAGAGGCGCGGCACCAGGTAGTAGATGGCGGCGAAGAGGACCAGCGAAACCCAGCCCATGGCGCCCATGTGGACGTGACCGGGGACCCATTCGGTGTAGTGGATGAAGGCCGAGAAGGTGCGGATGGCCTGGGAGGGCCCCTGCAGGGTCTGCAGCCCGTAGAAGGTGATGCCCAGAATCAGGAACTTGACCAGGTAGTTTTCGCGCATCTGCTGCCACTGCCCCTGCATCGACAGGTAGCCGTTGAAGACCGAGCCCCAGGAGGGGGCGATGAGCATCAGCGAGAAGGCCATGGCCAGGGTCTGGACCCAGTCAGGGACCGGGGTCCACAGCAGGTGGTGGGCTCCGGTCCACAGGTACATGAAGATCAGCGACCAGAAGGCGATGATCGACAGGCGGTGGCTGTAGATCGGCACCCCGGTGGACTTGGGGAGGAAATAGTAGAAGACGGCCAAGGGCGGGGTGGTCAGGACCATGGCCACGGCGTTGTGGCCGAACCACCACTGGACGTTGGCATCGTTGGCCCCGGCGTAGGCCGAGTAGGACTTGAAAAGGGAGACCGGGATGGCTGCGGCGTTGACCAGGTAGAGGACCGCCACGCCGACCAGGGTGGCGAGCATGTACCAGAGCGAGATGTACATCTGCTCGTCGCGGCGCTTGACGATGGTCATGATGATGTTGATGGAGAAGACCACCCACAGGACCACCACCATGATATCGATCGGCCACTCCAGTTCGTGATACTCCTTGGAGGAATTGAAGCCGAGCAGGAGGGTGACGGCCGCGGCGACGATGGTGGCGTTGAAGAGCCAGAGCTGGAAAGTGGCCAGACCGTTGCTCCACAGCGGACGGCGGGTCAGGCGTTGGACCATGTAGTAGAAGAGGGCGAAGAAGCTGCCGATCCCCCAGCCGTAGATGGCGGCGTTGGTGTGCAGGGGGCGGAGGCGGCCGTAGGTGAGGTAGGGCGCCAGGTTCAGCTCGGGGGCAACCAGCTGGAAGGAAATCAGCACCCCGACCAGGACTGCCACAACTCCCCAGAGTATGCTCCAGCCGATAAAGCTGCGGACGATGGCATAATTGTAGGCAGGGGTCTCCATGGCGCCTCCCGTGGCAATTGGGGCCGGTTGCGCGCCGGCCGATCTGGCCTCGGCCGCAGCAGGGTATAGTCAGTGTGAAAGCTAACTTAAAACGTCATTTTATACGGTGCAGCGGGAGATCTGTCAATCAGCAAATACCCCTTCAGAGGGAAAAATGCTTTGACAACATCGTCCCGAAATCATTACGATGCCAAGAAAATGACTGCTTCATCCAGGTGACCATGGACCAGGTTTTAACTTTACTCAACGACGACATGCGGCGGGTCGAGCAGCAATTCCGCGACGACCTGGCCTCACGCGTCCCGCTGATCCGCAAGGTCGGTGAATACGTGCTGGCCAGCGGCGGCAAGCGCATCCGCCCGATGCTGGTGCTGCTCAGCGCGCGGCTGGCCGGCTACCAGGGCGACGCCCACATCGGCCTGGCCAGCGTGGTGGAATTCATCCACACCGCCACCCTGCTGCACGACGACGTCGTCGACAGCGCCTCGCTGCGCCGCGGCCAGGAGTCGGCCAACGCCGTGTGGGGGAACGAGGCCAGCGTGCTGGTCGGCGATTTCCTTTTTGCCAAGTCCTTCGCCATCATGGTGCGCGCCGGCAGCCTGCCGATCCTCCAGGCCCTCTCCGATGCGACCACGCAGATGGCCGAGGGGGAGGTGCTGCAGCTGGTCAGCACCTGCGACCTGGAACTGGCCGAGGAGCGCTACATCGAGGTGGTGCAGAACAAGACCGCCGTGCTGCTGGCCGCCGCCTGCCGCTGCGGGGCGGTGCTCGGCGGGTCGCCCACCGCCCGGGAGGAGGCCCTGGCCGCCTACGGCATGGACCTCGGCGTGGCTTTCCAGTTCATGGATGACGCCCTCGACTACGTTGCCGACCAGGCCGAGTTCGGCAAGGAGCGCGGTCACGATCTCCTCGAGGGGAAGGTGACCCTGCCGCTGATCCACGCCCTGCGCTGCTGCACGGAGGAGGAGCGCGAACGGGTCGCCGGGATCGTCACCGGCGAGGAACTGGCCGCTGAGGATCTCGACTATGTGATCTCGCTGATCGAGACCTGCCAGGGGATCGACTACACCCGCCGGCGGGCTGCCGAGCTGGTCGAGCGGGCCAAGGGGCACCTGGCGCTCTTTCCCGCCGGCGAGGCGCGCGACGCCTTGTGCACCGTGGCCGATTACGTGGTCAGCCGCAGCAAGTAGGACCGCTCGCACCACGGGACGGGGGTCGCCGTGCGCCGTCAGCGCATCGATATTGCAGGAATCGTTCAGGGGGTGGGTTTCCGCCCCTTTGTTTTTCAGCTGGCCCGCCGCCTGGGGCTTGGCGGCTGGGTCCGCAACGACCAGCATGGGGTGAGTATCGAGGCTGAAGGGGAGGGCGCCGCCCTGGCGGCCTTCGCCGCCGCCCTGCGCAGCCAAGCCCCGCCCCTGGCGGTTGTCACCCGCCTGGTCGTTACCGACCTCCCACCCCTGGGCGAGTTGAATTTCGCCATCGTTCCCAGTCAGGGCGGGGCCGAGCGCCTCGCCGGGATTCCGGCGGATGCCGCGACCTGCGCCGACTGCCTGGCGGAACTCTTCGATCCTGCCGACCGGCGCTTCCGCTATCCCTTCATCAACTGCACCAACTGCGGCCCCCGCTACACCATCGTCACCGGCCTCCCCTACGATCGCCCCCGAACCACCATGGCTGGCTTTTCCATGTGCCCGGCCTGTCTGGCCGAGTACCAGGACCCCGCTTCGCGGCGCTTCCACGCCCAGCCCAATGCCTGCCCGGCCTGCGGTCCGCGGCTGTGGCTGTGCGACAGCCGCGGACCGGAATTCAGCGGCGAACCGCTCGAAGAGTCGCGGCGGCTGCTGCAGGGAGGGGCGATCGTCGCTGTCAAGGGACTGGGGGGCTACCAGTTGCTGGTCGACGCCGCCAACCCGGTTGCGGTGGAGCGGCTGCGCCGGCGCAAGGGGCGCGAAGAAAAGCCCTTCGCCGTACTGGCCGCCGATCTCGCTGCGATCCAGGGATTGGCGCATGTTTCTCCTGCGGAGGCCCGCCTCCTCGCCGGGAATGAGCGGCCGATCGTCCTGCTCGGAAAACGTGCCGCTTGTCCGCTGGCCGAGGGGGTGGCGCCGGGGAACCGCTGCCTGGGGGTGATGCTCCCGGCGACGCCCCTCCACCACCTGCTTCTCGAAGGTTTCAGCGCCCTGGTGGCGACCAGCGGCAATCGCCACGACGAGCCGATTGCCTGCACCGACCGGGAGGCGCTGGAACGGCTGGACGGCATCGCCGACGCCTGGCTGGGCCACGACCGGGCCATTCAGCGGCGCGCCGATGACTCGCTGGCGCGGGTCCTGGAGGGGCGCGCGCTGCTGCTGCGTCGGGCCCGGGGCTACGTACCGCTGGGCATCCCGCTGGGGGAGGCGCTGCCGCCGGTGCTGGCGATGGGGGGGGGGCTGAAGAGCACCGTCTGTCTGCTGCGCGGCGAACGGGGCTACCTCAGCCCGCATCTCGGCGACCTGCACAACGTCGAATCCGCCCAGGGGTTTTCAGCGGCGATCGAAGAGCTCCTCGAACTGTTGGGGACGACTCCGGCTGTGCTGGCTCACGACCTGCACCCCGATTTCGTCTCCACCCGTTATGCCTTGGAGAGCGGGCTGCCGGCCATCGGTGTCCAGCACCACCACGCGCATCTGGCTGCCTGCCTGGGGGAAAACCTCTATGACGGCCCGGCGATCGGGGTGATCTTTGATGGCTTCGGACTCGGCGCTGACGATACGCCGTGGGGGGGAGAGTTTCTGGTCGGCGATCAGGGCGGCTATCGGCGGGCCGGGCATTTCCTGCCGATTGCCGTCCCCGGGGGCGACCTGGCGGCACGTCAGCCGTGGCGCATGGCCCTAAGCTATCTGGAAGCCCTCGATGAACGGGGGGCGATGGCTGATCCGTGCTGCACCGCGGTGCCGCCGGAAGAACTGGCGCTGGTGCGCCAGGCGCTGCGGCGCGGGGTCAATTCTCCGCTCGCCTCCAGCTGCGGGCGGTTGTTCGATGCGGTGAGCGCCCTGCTCGGCATCCGCAGCCACGCCTCCTTCGAGGGGCAGGCGGCCATGGAACTGGAGCAGCACGCCGATCCGGCGGTTCGCCGGGCCTATCCGTACCGGCTCGAAACAGCCGCTGAGCGGCTGATCTTCGATCCACGCCCGCTGGTGGCCGCGCTTGTCGAGGCCCGGGACGGCGGCGAGAGCACGGCGGCTGGCGCCGGGCGCTTTCACTTCACCCTGGCGCTGATGGTCCGCGACGTGTGCCTGGAACTGCGCCGGCGCTGCCGCCTCACAACGGTGGCCTTATCGGGAGGGGTTTTTCAGAACGCCCTGCTCACCACCCAGGTGCGCGGACTGCTGCGGGATGCCGGCTTCACCGTGCTGACCCATGCGCTGGTGCCACCCAATGACGGTGGCCTGGCCTTCGGGCAGGCACTGGTGGCCGCCAGGTTTCTGCAGAAAGATAAGCTATTTAAAGCAGAGGTTTAGGCTTAGCTGCCGAGAATCTTGTTGAGCTTGACCAGTTCCGGATCGAGATCTTTCCGCCCGCTGTCGATCAGCCGCTCCAGGGGGGTGAAGGTCAGCTTGCCGCAGAGGGTTCCGGCCATGAGCCCGGACTGGCCGGCGAGCAGGGCCTCGACGGCGCCGACCCCGAAACGCGCCCCCAACTGGCGGTCGAAGGCGGTCGGCGAGCCGCCGCGCTGGTAGTGGCCAAGGACCATGATGCGGGTCTCGAAACCGATGCGGTCCTTGATCTGTCCGGCGATCTCCTCGGCCTTGCCAGCCCCCTCGGCGACCATGATGATGGCGTTGTCGCGCCCCTCCTGGTAGCGTTGGCGCAAGGCAACGCAGACCGCCTCCATGTCGAAGGGTTTTTCCGGGATCAGGGCGAATTCGGCGCCGGTGGCCACCGCGGCGGCAAGGGCCAGGTAACCGCATTTGCGTCCCATGGTTTCGACCACGAAGGCGCGGGCGTGGGAGGAGGCGGTGTCCTTGACGCAGTCCACGGCATGAATGATGTTGTTAAGGGCCGTGTCGACCCCCAGGGACATGTCGGTGAAAGGGATGTCGTTGTCGATCGAAGCCGGGATGGCGATCACCGGGATCCCCCGCTGGTGCAGGCTCAGCGCGCCCCGGAAGGAACCGTCGCCGCCGATCACCACCAGGCCGTCGATTTCGGCATCGCGCAGGTTGGCCGCCGCCCGTTCCTGCCCCTCGACGGCGTACATCTCCCGGCAGCGGGCGCTTTGCAGGAAGGTTCCGCCATGCTGGAGGCGGCCGCCGATGTCGCGGGTGCCCAGGGGGTGGAAGAGGCGCTCGAGAACCCCCTGGTAGCCCTTGTAAATGCCGATGACTTCACAGTCCCTGGCGATCCCGGCGCGCACCACGGCGCGGATCGTCGCATTCATTCCGGAGCAGTCGCCGCCGCTGGTCAGCAGTGCCAGTCTCTGCATGATGTCCTCCCTCACTCAAGTCACTCCGGCGGGACGTTAACCTGTCCGCCCTGCTTTGTCAAAGCCGGTCGCGCGCGGTGGGGCTCGACCTGCCGCGACTCCTCGGCTAGTATGTAGGGATATCTGCGCCGGGCCGCTTTGTCCCGGCCTCTGCACCAATCGCCGACTGCGGAGAACCGATGAAATCTCCTTATCTGCTCCTTCTGTTCTGCCTGTTGCTGCCTGTCCGGGGCTTTGCCGGCACACTCGCCGAAAAAGTCGTCGAGCACCGCCTGGCCAATGGCCTGCGCCTGCTCCTCGTCGAGCGCCACGACACCCCGACGGTGGCCGCCTACCTGACCATCGCCGTCGGTGCGGTGAACGAGAACAGCGACCACCGCGGCACCGCCCATCTCCTTGAGCACATGCTCTTCAAGGGGACCAGTCGCATCGGCACCACCGACTACGCCGCCGAGAAGCCGCTCCTCGATGAAATCGAAAAGGTCGGCGGCGAACTCGACCGGCTGCGTCGCCGGCCGGACGCGGAGCCGGTTGCGCTTGCCGCTCTTGAGACGCGACTCGCCGCCCTGCAGGCCCGTCACCGCCCCTACGTCGTCAAGGATGTCTATGCCCGGCTTTACAGTGAGAACGGGGCGGTCGGCTTCAACGCCTTCACCGGCAAGGACCTCACCACCTACCTGGTCTCGCTGCCGGCCAACACGCTCGAACTGTGGGCCCTGCTGGAGTCCGAGCGCCTGAAGGACGCGGTGCTGCGCGAATTCTTCACCGAGCGCGAAGTGATCCGCGAGGAACGTCGCCGTTCCTACGAAACCGACCCGCGCGGGCTGCTCTACGAGACGCTGCTGGCCACCGCCTTCACCGTTCACCCCTATCGCCACCCGATCATCGGCTGGCATTCCGATATCGCCAATCTGAGCCTGGAGGCGACCCGCGATTTCCTGCGCCGCTATTACGCCCCGGTCAACACCACCATCGTCCTGGTCGGCGATTTCGTCCCGGCAGACGCCATCGCCCTGGTCGAGCGCTACTTCGGCCAGTTGGCCCCGGGAGAGCCGGTGCCGCCGGTGTCTGCGGTTGAACCGGAGCAGCGCGGTGAGAAACGGGTGACTATCCATTTCGATGCCGAGCCGCGCCTGATGATCGCCTTTCACAAGCCGACCCTGCCAAATCGCGACGACTACGCCTTCGATCTTCTCGACCTGATTCTCGGCCGAGGGCGCAGTTCGCGACTCTACCGGCGGCTGGTCGAAGAGCAGCAGCTGGCCTCGGAGGTCAGCGTCTTTACCGCCCCCGGCTCGCGCTATGCCAATCTCTTCGTCATCGAGGCGGTGCCCCGTCACCCCCACACCCCCGCCGAGGTCGAGTCGGCGATTCTTGCCGAACTCGACCGGCTGAGCCGCGAAGAGGTCAGCGAGGAGGAATTGGCCCGGGCCAGGACCCGCCTGGTCACCGACAGCCTGCGCGCCCAGCGCAGCAACAGCGGTCTGGCCCGCCTGCTCTCCACCTACCAGGCGGTCGCCGGCGACTGGCGCTACCTGGTTAATTACGAGGCGGTGATCGATTCAGTCGGCTCCGCGGAACTGACGGCCGCGGCGCAGCGCTGGCTGGTTGCGAGCAACCGCACCGTGGTGGTGCTTGGACGAGAGGAGTAGGGGCATGGCCGGTCATCCCTTGCAGAGGTCTGTTGCCGCGCTGCTGCGCTGCTGCGCTGCGCTGCTCGTCACCCTGGTCCTCGCCGCCTGTGCCGTCCAGCCCTCCCTGCGCCCCGAAGCCCTCCGTTATCCGCCCCTGGAGTTCACGGTTCCCGCCGTGGACTCCTTTGTCCTCGACAACGGCCTGCGCGTCTATCTGCGCGAGGACGATGAGCTGCCGTTGGTGAAGATCAGCGTGATGGTCGGCAGCGGGGCCCTGGCCGCGCCGCCGGGGCTGACGGGCTTCGACGGGCTCTTCGCCACGACCCTGCGCAACGGCGGCACCCTCAGCCGCTCCTCGGCGGCCTTCGAGGCCGCGCTCGACCGGCTGGCCGCCGACCTCTCCTGCAGCATGGGACCCTACACCACCGACTTCAACCTGTCCCTGCGCCGCGCCGATCTGCCCGCCGGGTTTGAACTGCTCGCCGATCTGCTGCGCCGGCCGGCCTTCGCCACCGATCAGCTGGAACTGGCGCGCAGCCAGGCCCGCGAGGCCCTGCGCCGCCGCAATGACGACCCTGATGAGATCGCCGGACGGCTGCTGATGGCCGCTCTCTATCCCGTCCACCCTCTTGGCGCGAGTCCCACCACGGCCAGCCTGGCGCTTGTCGAGCGCGACCTGCTGGTGGCCTTTCACCGCAGCCACTTTGCCCCCGACAACCTGTGGCTGGCGGTTTCCGGCGATATCCGCCGCGACGAACTGACCACCCTCTTCGAGCGTTTCTTCGCCGACTGGCCGCGTGCCGGGGTGGCGGCGCCGCCGCTGCCGCCGCTGCAGCCGGCGGGGCAGGGGCTGGTGCAGGTGGTCGCCCGCGAGCTGCCGCAGTCGACCATTTTCCTCGGCGACCTGGGGCTGACCAAGGACGATCCCGACCAGTACGCCGCCCGGGTCCTCAACTTCATTCTGGGCGGCGGAGGCTTCAATTCCCGTTTGATGCGCGAGATCCGTTCCGACCGCGGGCTGGCCTACTCGGTCTGGTCGCAGTTCCAGGTCGGCCGACGCTTCCCCGGCCCGGTGATGATCGGCACGGAAACCAAGAACCCTTCGGTGGTCGAGGCCCTGGAGGTGATCCGCGGGATCATGGCCGACCTGCGCGAAGAGCCGGTGAGTGCCGACGAACTGCGCCTCGCCCGCGACAGCCTGGTCAACTCCTTCCTCTTCGGCTTTACCGACAGTCATGCGCTGGTCAGCCAGCGCATGCTGTACGATTTCTACACCTATCCCGCCGACTACCTGGAGCGCTACCGGGAGCGAATTGCCGCGGTCACCGCGGCCGACGTGCAGCGGGTCGCCCGGCTCTACCTGCGCCCCGAGCGCCAGCAGGTGATCATCGTCGGCGCTCCCGAGGAAAGCGGCGGAGGGCTGGGTAGCGCAGGAGTTCCGGTGCGCCGCTTAAGTATCGAGCAGCTACCCTGATTCGCTGCCGGACAACGGAAAACATCCATGCTTTTTTCACTGCCGACGCCAACCAGGATCCGCACCTGGCTTGCCCACGACCTTTGGCAGCTGCGCCTGGGCGGCGAGCCGCGCTGGCGCAGGCTGCTCCTCCGCCAACTGCAGCTGTGGGTGCTGGTCAGCCGCGAATTTCTCGCCGACCGCTGTCTGCTTCACGCTGCGGCGCTCTCCTTCACCACCCTGCTGTCGATCGTCCCCCTGCTGGCGCTGACCTTTGCGGTGCTCAAGGGCTTCGGCATGCAGAATCGCCTCGAACCGCTGCTGCTCACCTCTCTCGCCGCCGGTTCAGAGTCGACAGCTGCGGCGCTGGTCGCCTATATCAACAACACCAATGTCGCCCAACTGGGAGCCATCGGCCTGGTCGCCCTGGTTCTCTCGGCACTCTCCCTGCTCTCCGGGATAGAGAAGACCTTCAACGATATCTGGGGCGTGGCTGAAACCCGCAGCATTGTGCAGCGCTTCGGCGGCTTCTTCGCCGTGGTGGTCATCGCCCCGATCCTGGTCGCCACCGCCATCTCCATGACCGGCACCCTGGCCAGCCACACCCTGGTCCAGCGCCTGGTCGACCGGGAGTTGGTCGGCCGAATGCTGATCCTGCTCTTCAAGGTCACTCCCTTCGTCGCCATGTGGCTGCTCTTCGCCGGTCTCTACCAGTTTATCCCCAACGTGCGGGTCCGGCCCCGCGCCGCCCTGGTCGGCGGGATTTTCGGCGGGACCCTCTGGCAGGCCAGCCAGTGGGCTTATGTGCACTTTCAGTTCGGGGTGTCGCGCTACAACGCGATCTACGGTACCCTTTCGGCTCTGCCGGTGTTCATGATCTGGCTCTTCCTGGCCTGGGTGATCGTTCTCATCGGCCTCCAGGTCACCTATGCGGTGCAGAACCTGCAGAGCGTGCGCCGCGACCTGCGCGGCGGCAAGGTCAGCGTCGCCGGACGGACCCGGGTGATCCTGGCGATCCTGCTCCACCTGGCGACCCGCTTCCAGCGTGGCCAGGGGCCCTGCGGCAGCGAAGAACTGGCGGCGACGCTGGAAATCCCGCCGCGCCTGCTCGGTGTGGTCATGGAACTGCTCCAGCGCCTGGAGCTGGTGGCCGTGGTCACCGCAGGGAAGGGGGCGGTGGGCTTCCTGCCGGCCCGCGAGGCGCACACCCTGGCGCTCAGCGAGCTGCTGGCGCGGATCGTCAACGAGGGGACCGAGTACCTGCCGCCCCTCGCCTGTAGCGAGCGTGCGGCCGTCGTGGCGCTGGTCGAAGGTTTGGGGGAGGGGGCCCGGTGCAGCCTGGGCGCGCTGACCCTGGGCGATCTGGCCGACCAGGTGAATCGGGAAGGAGTGCCGAAAGGTCAGGAAGGGGCGGGGAGGTAACGTTCCAGACTGAGTGTGCCGTCCTCCCAGAGAGCGTAGGAATAGTCGCTGATCCAGTCCCCGAGGGCGATCAGCTCCCCCTGGGCCAGGCGCTCGTGGAAGGGCTGGTGGAAGTGACCGCAGATGACCGCCCGGCAGTCGTCGCCGAGCAGCTGTCCGGCGTAGGCCGGGAGAATCTGCCGGGCCGGCCAGCGCTGCCGCTTGCCGCTGCGGCGCTGCCGGCTGGCCCGGCTCATCCGGTTGGCAAGGGCCTCCAGGATCTGCGCCGGCAGCAGGCGGATCACCCCCCTGACTGCAGCGCTGCGCAGCACCGCCCGCAGTCTACGATAGCCGCGATCGTCAGGATTGGCCTGGTCGCCGTGGACGAGGAAGAGGCGCTGGCCGTCGATTTCGACGCAGCCGCCATCGGGGAGGATCAGGCCGGGGAAGCGCTGCGGGGCAAGCGGCGCGAGGTGGAAATCGTGGTTCCCCTCGACCCAGACCAGCCGGGTGCCGCGGGCCTGGAGCCTCACCAGGGCGGCGAAGAGCGGCTCGTAGCGGGCAGGGACGCGGCGCGGGTGGCCGACCAGGAATTCGCAGATGTCGCCGAGCAGGCCGAGGAGTTCGATGTGCCCTTCCTGCTCGGCTAGGAAGGCGAGCAGCGCCCGGTAGTTGGCATCGTTGGGATGGCGCAGGTGGGCATCGGCCAGGAAAACCGCTCTCATGCCCAGCACTATAGGGTGGCGGCCAGGGCAAGTCAACGTAAGCGCCGGCCTCCCGGCAGGTTCTTAAACACAGGATGCAGCTATGAGCAGAGTCCTCACGGACGCGGTCGAGACGACCTTCCTGGTGCGCGGCATGCACTGCGCCAACTGCGCGAGCAACCTCGAAAAGACCTTGCGCTCCCTGCCGGGAGTCAGCTCGGCGGTGGTCAATTTTGCCGTCGAGAGCGCCACGGTCCGCTACGACGGCGCCCGCCTCGACCAGACAGCGCTCTTCGCCGTCGTCGCCCGGGCCGGCTTCACCCCGCAGCTGACCAGGGACGAGGCCGCCGAACAGCGCGAGGCCGCTGCGGAGCGGCGCTGGCTGATCTTCTCGGCACTCTGCTCCCTGCCTTTGATGCTGCTGATGTGGTGGATGCCTTTCGGCGCCGCCACCCATTGGCTCGAGCTGTTCCTCGCCACCCTCGTCCAGTTCACTGCCGGTCTGACTTTTTATCGCGGCGCCTGGCAGTCGCTGCGCAATCGCTCGGCCAATATGGATGTCCTGGTGGCCCTGGGGATCAGTGCCGCCTACGGCTACTCCCTGTGCGCGCTCTTCGGCCTCTTCGGCGCGGAGAGCGAGGTTTTCTTCGAAACTGGTGCCATGCTGGTGACCTTCGTGCGCTGCGGCAAGTGGCTCGAGGCCCGTGCCCGCGGCAAGGCCGGGGAAGCCCTGCGTGCGCTCCTCTCCCTGCAGGCCGAGCAGGCCTGCCTGCTGATCGACGGCGGGGAGGTGACAGTGCCGGTCAGCGAGGTCAAAGCCGGAGACTGCATAGTGGTGCGCCCCGGTGAGCGCTTTCCGGTCGATGGGCGGATCGACTGCGGCAGCGCCGCGGTCGACGAGTCGATGGTCACCGGCGAAGCGGTGCCAGTCGCCAAGGGCCCCGGAGATTCGGTCAGCGGGGCCACCGTGAACCTCAACGGTCGTCTGGTGGTGCGGGCCGAGCGGGTCGGTGAGGCCACGCTGCTGGCGCAAATCGCCCGCCTGGTTGCCGCTGCCCAGGGGGACAAGGCCCCGCTGCAGCGGCTGGCCGATGCGGTCTCAGCCTGGTTCGTCCCGGCGGTGGTAGTGGTCGCGGCGGCGACCTTCCTCTTCTGGTACCTGCTCGCTGGAGCCGAGTTTCTCTTTTCCTTTAAGCTGGCCGTCGCCGTCCTGGTCATCGCCTGCCCCTGCGCCCTGGGGTTGGCGACCCCGACCGCGATCATGGTCGGCAGCGCCGCCGGGCTCAGGCGCGGCATCCTCTTCAAGCGGGCTTCGGCCCTTGAGGCCGCGGCACGCATCGATGTGGTGCTCTTCGACAAGACCGGCACCCTGACCTGGGGAGAGTTCACCGTCACCGACATCCTCCCCTATTACGACCATACCCCCGGCGACGTTCTGCTCCTGGCCGCCGCGGCAGAGAGCGCCAGTCGCCACCCGCTGGCCCGGGCCATCATCGAGCGGGCCAGCGCCGAGGGGGTGACGGTGCCGCCGCTCGCGGAGGTCGAAGAGGTCGGCGGCCTCGGCCTGCGGGCAATGAGGGCCGGCGCCCAGCTGTTGGTCGGCAGCCAGCGGCTCCTCGAGGAGGAGGGGGTCGACCTGGCTCCCGCCGCCGGGAGGCTCGCCAGCCTGGCCGGGGAGGGGCAGGCCCTGGTGCTGGTTGCGTCGGCGGGCCGACTGGTCGGCGTGCTTGCCCTGACCGACACTCTGCGCGACCACGCCGCGGCCACGGTCAGCGAGTTGCGCCGCCTCGGCCTGCGCACCGCGCTGCTCAGCGGCGACCGGCGGGCCGCCGCCGAGGCGGCCGCCGCTGCTCTGGGCATCGACGAGGTGGTGGCCGAAGTCCTCCCCGGCGACAAGCAGGAGGTGGTGAAGAACTGGCAGCAGCGCGGTCTGCGGGTGGCCATGGTCGGCGACGGCATCAACGATGCGCCGGCGCTGGCCCAGGCCGATGTCGGCATCGCCATCGGCAGCGGCACCGATGTCGCCAAGGAAGCCGGCGATATCGTCCTGGTGCGTACCGATCTGCGCGATGTCGTCCGCAGCCTGCGTATCGGCCGCGCCACCGTGAGCAAAATCCGTCAGAACCTCGCGTGGGCCTTCTGCTACAATCTGGCCGGAATTCCGGTGGCCGCGGGGGTGCTCTACCCCTTCTCCGGCCTCGTCCTCCTCCCCGAGTTCGCCGGCATGGCCATGGCCCTCTCCAGCGTCTCCGTGGTGACCAGCAGCCTGCTGCTCAAGGTCACTGCCTCGCGGATTCCGTGAACAGGCTCCTCGCCGGCCGGGGCGTCCGGGGCAATTGACACCCCTGCGGTGAGACTGTATATAACGGGCGCCATGTCCCTTCACTTTGCACGCCGCCTGCTCCTCTGCCTCCTCTTCAGCTTGTGCCTGGCCGGGCCGGTCGACGCCGCTCTGGAGATTCGCACCGGCGAAAAGACCACCCTGATCAGCGACGTCTACCAGCGTGACGGAGTGGCCCTGGTCGCCATCGACGAGGTCCTCGCCGCCCTTGGCGGCAGCGGCAGCTGGGAGAGCACCTCCCGCCGCTACCTCATCAATACCCCCGCCGGCCGGGCGGTCATCTCGCCCGCCAGCAGCTTCCTGGTGGTCGGCGAACGGCAGGTCAAAATCGACCACCGTCCGCGCTTCATCGATGGCCGGCTGCGGGTCTCCGAAGCGTTCGTTCGCGACCATCTGCTCAGGTTGTTCGCCAGCGAGGCCCGCCTGACCAACCTGGCTCCCGCGCCGTCGCCGGCCAGTGCAAACCCGGTCGATGAGCTCATCGGGGCGCTGCTCCTGCAGAAACCCAGCGCCGCTGCCGGCAGCCCCTGGGTGGTGGCTGTCGACCCCGGACACGGCGGGGATGAGGCCGGCGCTCATGGCCGCGACGGCACCACCGAGCAGGAGATCAATCTCGCCGTCGCCCTGCATCTGCAGAAACTTCTCAAAATGCGCCGCGCCGACCCGGTGGTGCTGACCCGCGACGGTGATTACGCGGTCTCTGCCGGTCAACGCCTCGAATTGCTGCGCAGAGGCAATCCCGACCTGCTCCTCATCCTTCATTGCCAGGCCTCCGTCTCCCCCCGGCCGCGCGGCCTGATCCTCTATGTCGCCCCGGCGGCGGCGAGCTCCGGCAATCAGGGCGACTCCCCGCTCCCCGGACGGTCCAGCCGCCATCTCGCCGAAGCTCTCCGCCAGGCTCTGGTCAGCGCCGGCTTCGAGGTCCCGGGTTTAGAGGAGCGCGCCCTGCTCCCTCTCGGCCAGGGGGACCTGCCGCGGGTCCTGGTCGAAATGGGCTATCTCAGTCATCCCGAAGAGTTGGCGGCGCTCAGGGACCCGGTCTACCAGGAAAAACTGGCCCAGGCCCTCTTCGCCGGCCTGGAGTCCTTCCGCACCAGTCATCAAAGCCACCAGGAGCCCGAATATGGTTCAGAATCCCCCCCAGCGCAGCGCTGAGCGCCAGGTCGACCAGCTGCGCCCGGTCACCTTCCAGAGACATTTCACCCGCTACGCCGAGGGCTCGGTGCTGATCAGCTTCGGCCATACCCGGGTGCTGTGCACCGCCACCATCGAGGAGAGCGTCCCCTCCTTCCTGCGCGGGGCCGGCAAGGGCTGGGTTACCGCCGAGTACAGCATGCTGCCGCGGGCGACCCACAGCCGTTCGCCGCGCGAGGCAGCCAAGGGGAAACAGGGCGGGCGGACGCTGGAAATCCAGCGCCTGATCGGCCGGGCCCTGCGCGCAGTGGTCGATTTCGAAAAACTCGGCGAACGCACGATCATTCTCGACTGCGATGTCCTCCAGGCCGACGGCGGCACCCGCACGGCGTCCATCACCGGGGCCTGGGTGGCCCTGGCCGACGCCATCGATCGGCTCCTTGCCGATGGCCGCCTGGCCGCCAGTCCCTTGATCGGCAGCGTCGCCGCGGTCAGCGTCGGCATCGTCGCCGGGCGGCCGCTCCTCGATCTCGATTACACCGAGGACTCCTCCGCGGCGGTCGACATGAATATCGTCATGACCGGGGACGGGCGCTATGTCGAGTTGCAGGGAACCGCCGAGGAACACCCTTTCAGCGCCGTCGAACTCGAAGCCCTGCGCGCCCTCGGCAGCCACGGCTGCCGTGAGCTGGCGGCCCTCCAGCGTGCCGCCCGGGAGGGCTGATGGACGAACTGGTAGTCGCCACCCGCAACCGCGGGAAGCTTCGCGAAATCAGCAGCCTGCTGGATGCCGCGGGGATTCGCGTCATCGGCCTCGACGCCTTCCCGGAACTCCCTGAAGTCGAGGAGGACGGCGCGACCTTTGCCGCCAACGCCGTCAAGAAAGCGGAGGCCGTGGCCCGCCTGACCGGGCGGGCCTGCCTGGCCGACGACTCCGGGCTGGTGGTCGAGGCCCTCGGCGGCGCGCCGGGGGTGCATTCGGCGCGCTACGCCGGGGTCCAGGGCGATGACGCCGCCAACAACGCCCGCCTGCTCCGCGAACTCGCCGCCGTCCCTGTCGGGCGCCGCCAGGCGGCTTTCTACTGTACCATGGCCCTGCACCGACCGGGGGCGGCGACCCAATGTTTCGAGGGGCGGGTCGCCGGCACGATTCTCCCCGCGCCGCGCGGCAGCGGCGGCTTCGGCTATGATCCGCTCTTCCTGGTTGACGGCTACGATTTGACCATGGCCGAACTGCCCCTCGAGGAAAAGAACCGCATCAGCCACCGCGGCCAGGCTCTCCGCCTGGTGGTGGCGGAGCTCGACAGCTCCAGTCCCTGAGCACTTTTCACTTTATTTTTTCCTAAACGCTGTTTAAGATAAGCCGGCTTGTGTATATAGTATGCAGTTGCCGCAGCCCCGATTCGTATGGCCTGTTCGGCCGATGGCGGTCCGGACGTTCAATACCCACCTCACTCCATTGCAAGGGACAAAGACATGCAACTGACGCAAAGCTCTGTAGGTCGAAAGATCATCATGGCTGTCACTGGCACCATGCTGGTCGCGTTCATCTGCGTGCATCTGCTCGGCAACCTGTCGGTGTTTGCCGGCAGCGCGGCGATCAATGCCTATGCGCAGAAACTGCACAGCCTCGGTCCGGTGGTCTGGATCTTCCGCCTGGTGATGTTAGGGGTCGTTGCCCTGCACATCATCTTCGGTATCCAGCTGACCCTCGAGAACCGGGCAGCCACCCCTGACCAGAATGTGCAGGTCAAGCGACTGAAGACCGGTTTCGCCGCCCAGACCATGATCATCTCCGGTCTGGTGCTGCTGGCCTTCATCGTCTACCACCTGCTGCACTTCACCGTGCGCGTCACCAACCCGGAGATCTACATCCCGATCGAGGGCGGCCAGGGCATGGTCGACGTCTTCGTCATGGTCGTGCAGGGCTTCAGCCAGGGCTTCACCGTCCTGCTCTACGTGGTCGCCATGTGCTTCCTCTTCCTGCACGTCAGCCACGGCTTCCAGAGCATGTTCCAGACTTTCGGCCTCAGCAACGAGTGCACGCTGCCGGTCATGGGCGGCGTCAGCAAGCTGGTCGCTCTGGTCCTGCTGGTCGCGTATGCATCCATTCCGCTGCTGATCATCTTCGGAATCGTAGGGAGGTAGCCAATAATGATTCTCGACGGCAAGTGTCCGACCGGACCTATTGAAACTTCCTGGGATCGCCATCGCTTCGAAACGAAGCTGGTCAATCCCGCCAACAAACGCAAGTACAAGGTCCTCGTCGTGGGTACCGGCCTGGCCGGCGGCGCCGCCGCGGCCACCCTGGGCGAGCTCGGCTACCAGGTCGAGGCCTTCTGCTACCAGGACAGCGCCCGCCGCGCCCACTCGATCGCCGCCCAGGGCGGCATCAACGCGGCCAAGAACTACCCGAACGACGGCGACAGCATCTACCGCCTCTTCTACGACACCATCAAGGGCGGCGACTTCCGTGCCCGCGAGGCCGACGTCTGGCGTCTCGCCCAGGTCTCGAACAACATCATCGACCAGTGCGTGGCCCAGGGCGTCCCCTTCGCCCGCGACTACGCCGGCTATCTCGACAACCGCTCCTTCGGCGGCGCCCAGGTCAGCCGTACCTTCTTCGCCCGCGGCCAGACCGGCCAGCAGCTCCTGCTCGGCGCCTACTCGGCGCTCTCCCGGCAGGTGAAGGCCGGCACCGTCAAGCTCTTCGCCCGTCGCGAGATGCTCGACCTGGTGGTGGTTGACGGCGTGGCCCGCGGCATCACCTGCCGCAACATGTGCACCGGCGAGATCGAGTCCTACTGGGGCGATGCCGTGGTCCTGGCCACCGGCGGCTACGTCAACGTCTTCTATCTCTCCACCAACGCCATGGGCTGCAGCGTCACCGCCGCCTGGAAGGCTGCCAAGAAGGGGGCGTTCTTCGCCAACCCCTGCTACACCCAGATCCACCCGACCTGCATCCCGCAGACCGGCGAGCATCAGTCTAAGCTGACCCTGATGTCCGAGTCGCTGCGCAATGACGGCCGCTGCTGGGTGCCGAAGAAGAAGGAAGACTGCGAGAAGCCGGCCGGGCAGATCGCCGAGGAGGACCGCGACTACTATCTCGAGCGCAAATACCCCTCCTTCGGCAACCTCGCCCCCCGCGACATCGCCTCCCGCGCCGCCAAGGAGCAGTGCGACGACGAGCGTGGCGTCGGTCCGGGCAAGCGCGGCGTCTACCTCGACTTCGCCACGGCCATCAATCGCGTCGGTGCCGACACCATCAAGGAGCGCTACGGCAACCTCTTCGAGATGTACGAGAAGATCACCGCCGAAGATGGCTACAAGCAGCCGATGCGCATCTACCCGGCCCCCCACTACTCGATGGGCGGCCTGTGGGTCGACTACAACTGCATGAGCAACGTTCCCGGCCTCTTCGTTCTCGGTGAAGCCAACTTCTCGGTCCACGGCGCCAACCGTCTCGGCGCCTCGGCGCTGATGCAGGGTCTGGCCGACGGCTACTTCGTTATCCCCTACACCATCGCCGGCTACCTGGCCACCGTCAAGCCGGGCCAGATCAAGGCCGACCACGCCGAGTTCAAGAAGTCGGTGGAGGAGGTCAAGGGCGACATCAACAAGATGCTCTCGATCAACGGCAAGAAGACCCCCTCCGAGCTGCACCGCGAACTCGGCAAGGTCATGTGGAACAACGTCGGCATGGCGCGCAGCAAGGAGAGCCTCACCGAAGCCCTCAAGGTCATCCCGCAGATCCGCGAAGAGTTCTGGAACAATCTCAAGGTCGCCGGCAGCGGCGAAGAGTTCAACCAGCAGCTCGAGAACGCCGGTCGTCTGGCCGACTTCCTCGAGTTCGGCGAACTGCTGGCCAAGGACGCGCTGGTTCGCGAAGAGTCCTGCGGCGGCCACTTCCGCACCGAGCACCAGTACGATGACGGCGAGGCCAAGCGCGACGACGAGAACTTCTGCTACGTGGCGGCCTGGGAGTTCAAGGGTGCGGGCAAAGAGCCCGAGCTGCACAAGGAGCCCTTGAAGTTTGACAATGTCCATCTTGCCGTAAGGAGTTACAAATAATGAAACTCAAACTGCACGTATGGCGCCAGAAGGGACCGAACGCGCCCGGGAAAATCGAAACGTACGTGGCTGAGCACGTCAGTCCCGACCAGTCCTTCCTCGAGATGCTCGACGAGGTCAACGAGGTGCTGGTCAAAGAAGGGAAGGACCCGATTGCTTTTGACCACGACTGCCGCGAAGGGATCTGCGGCATGTGCTCGCAGATCATCAACGGCATGGCCCACGGCGGCCAGGAGCGCACCACGGTGTGCCAGCTGCACATGCGCTCCTTCAACGACGGCGACGAGATCTTCATCGAGCCCTGGAAGGCCCGTGCCTTTCCGATCATCAAGGACCTCGCCGTCGATCGCAGCGCCTATGACCGCATCATCCAGTCCGGCGGCTACACTTCCTGCCACACCGGTGGCGTGGCAGACGGCAACGCCCTGCTGATCGGCAAGGAAGCGGCCGATTACGCCATGGACGCTGCCGAATGCATCGGCTGCGGGGCCTGTGCAGCCTCCTGCCCGAACAGCTCGGCGATGCTCTTTGTCGGCAACAAGGTCTCCCAGCTGGCAGTCCTGCCCCAGGGCCAGGTGGAAGCCCACCGTCGCGTCACCGCCATGCTCGACGAGGCCCAGGCCTGCGGCTTCGGCAACTGCACCAACCACTACGAGTGCCAGGCAGCCTGCCCGAAAGGGATCGATGTCAAGTTCATCGCCAAGCTCAACCGCGAGTACATCAAGGCGATGTTCAAGTAATCAGCACTCGTTTAACGGCAGAAAAGTCGAGGGGCGCACCATGCGGTGCGCCCCTCGCGTCGTAACGGGTTGAGCTCTCTGTAGAGGCACTGCTCCTCAACTACAGGGGCAGATCGTCGACGATGTCTGCCGCCGCGTCGATGCCGTCGTGGGCGGTGTTGCCCGCCACCGGAATGATCGAGACGGCGGCACCGACAACGCGCATCGGTACCGAGACCACCTTGGTGAGGATGCAGCCCTGCAGAAGGAGGGCTGCGCAGACAAGCAACAGCAGGTGCCGGGTTTGCATTGTGGGTCTCCTTGACATTGATGGGTTAAAGGAAGACAGCTCGACCATTGTTTCTTTACGGCCTGTTTATGCTCCACATGTGCGCAGTAAAAAAATGGTCAGGGTGTAGGTGAAGGCGGAGAGCAGGGTCGAGAGCATGACAATTGTCCCGGCCAGTTCGGCATCACCGCCCATCTGCTGGGCCATGATGTAGTTGGCGGTGGCCGCCGGTGTCCCCGCCAGGAGGACGCCGATTTCCAGATCGCCGCCCCGGACCCCCGCGCCGAACAGGAGCGCGGCGGCCAGCAGGGGCAGCCAGAGCAGCTTGGCGCCGCTGGCCAGCAGAGCCGTCACCAGGTCGCCGCGCAGGCGGGCAAAGGAGAAGCCGCTGCCGATGGCCAGAAGGGCCAGCGGCAGGGCCATGGCGGTGGTGATCTTCAGGCTGCGCTCAAGGAGCGGTGGGAAGGGCAGGGCCAGGAAGCTCCAGGCGATGCCGATGAAGGAGGCGATGATCAGCGGGTTGAGAAGAATCTGGCGGGCGACCTGCAGCACCCCCTGCCGACCGGTGTCGCGGTGGGGCCAGAGCAGGGCCAGGATTGCGTAGAGATTGAGGAAGGGGACGATGAAGCCCATGACCAAGGCGGCGGTGGTCAGCCCCGCCTGGCCCTGGGCGTTGAGGACGATGGCCAGGCCGACGTAGGCGATGTTGCCGCGAAAGCATCCCTGGCTGAAGACTCCGCGGGCCGCCGGTGGATAGCCGCGCGCGACACTGTACAGGTAGCTGATCGGAAAGGTCAGGGTGATCGCCAGGATCGAGCCGCCGACCAGTCCGGGATTGAAACTGCTGATGAAATCGGCTCGACCGATCTCGTAGACGAGCAGGAGGGGGAGGGCGACGTAGTAGGTCAGGCGGTTGGTGGTGAAGGTGAACTGGGCATCGATCAGCCCCCAGCGCCTCAGCAGCGAGCCGAGCACGATGATGATGAAGACCGGCAGGACAATCCCGAGGCTGTCGAAAAAGAGGGACATCTCAGTACCATAGCTCACCCGACGCGGCTGTTCAACGGCGATTTCAAGCGATTTATAAGTTGCGGCAAGGCCGGTGCTATGTAATATAGACTCAGTTTATGGCAGGAGCTCAGGTGTCATCCTCCAAACGCAGGTGTTATGGCCGTCCTCCTTGACGATCCGACGGCGCCCCGGCGCCCCGGCACCATCCAGTTCCAGTTGGCCGAGTGGATCGCCACAGCGCCCTTCGAGGACCACCTCGGGCTGACCATCGAGCAGGCCGGGGGAGGGCGTGCTCGCCTTTCCTTGCCCTTTCTGCTCTGCCACGCCAACGGCGGCGGAGTGATGCACGGCGGGGCTCTGGTGACTCTGGCCGATACCGCGGTGGCCATGGCGATCAAGAGTGTGCTTCCCCCGGGGACGCTCTTTGCGACCACCGAGCTGACCACCCGCTTTCTCGCCCCGGTTACCGCAGGCACTGTGGTCGCCCTGGCCCGGGTCGAGGGCCCACGGGGCAGGAGCTTCCATGGTGAAGTCGAGGTGGTCGATGAACGGGGCGGGTGCGTGGCCCGGCTCTCCTGCGTCTTCCGCATCGCCCGCGGGCAGGGCTTCGACGATCAGACAACCCTTTGATCGACGCACCGTCATCGCGAATTTTCCCGAAAGACAGGGGCTCTCCCCTGGACTGGTGATTCATGCAGAAATTTTCCCTGCTGGTTAGTGTTGCGCTACTGCTTGTCCTGACGGCGGGCTGCGAGGGGTCCTCTTCCAAGTCTCAGAAAGGCCCGGCGGCCAAGCCGTCTGCCGCGGCCCTGCCGGTTGTCGGCCAGACGGCCCCCGATTTCACCTTGACCGGCCTGGACGGCCGTCCGGTCACGCTTTCCGCGCTGCGCGGCAAGGTTGTGGTGGTCAGTTTCTGGGCGACCTGGTGTCCACCCTGCCGCGAGGAGATGCCCTCGATGGAACTCCTGCACCAGGAACTGGCCGACGAAGGGCTGGTGATCCTGGCCGTTAACGTCGAGAAGCAGGGGCGGCAAGCCGTCGCTAAATTCTTTCAGACGCTGGAAGTCACCTTCCCTGTTGTGATCGACGAGGAAGAGTCGGTTCAGAACCTCTATGGCGTCTCCAAGTTTCCGGAGTCCTTCGTCGTCGGCAAAGACGGAGTCATCACCGAAAAGATCATCGGCGCCATCGACTGGATGGACCCGCGTGCCGTCGCCTACTTTCGTGGTCTGCTGAAAGAGTAGACGCATGACGCTCGGCGGAGGTGAAGTCAACCTGTGGATCGCCTTTACGGCGGGAGTTCTCTCTTTTTTCTCCCCGTGCGTGCTGCCTCTGATCCCTTCTTACCTGACCTACATAACCGGGCTTTCCTTCGGCCAGTTGCAGGTGGCTCATCCGGGGCGGCGGGTCAAGTTCATCGTCGTCGCCCATTCGCTGGTCTTTATTGCCGGATTCTCGACGGTTTTCATTCTCCTCGGCGGCATCGTCGGGCTGGCCTCGGCCGGCTTCCAGGAACACCTGCGCAGCGGCCTGGTCTGGATTGAACGCCTCGGCGGCCTGCTGATCCTCCTCTTCGGCGTCCACCTGACCGGGCTGCTCCACTTCGGTGTGCTTCTTGGTGAACGGCGCATCCACCTGCACAGCAAGCCCGCAGGGCTGCTAGGCACCTTCGTGGTCGGGCTGGCCTTCGCCGCCGGCTGGACTCCCTGCATCGGCCCGATCCTGGCCTCGATCCTGATGATCGCCGCGACCTCCGGGCAGGCCGGGCGCGGCCTCTGGCTGCTCGGCGCCTACTCCGCCGGGTTGGGGCTGCCCTTTCTGGTCTCCGGCCTGCTCTTCCACCAGTTCCTGGGCTTTTTTCAGCATTTCCGCAAGTACATCCGCCTTACCGAGATCGTTACCGGTGCTCTGCTGGTGGTCGTCGGACTGCTGCTGCTCAGCGGCAAACTCGGCTGGCTGACCATGCAGCTCTACCAGTGGCTGCCCGTCGCAGGATAACCGTCCTTCCGCCCCGTGCTATCAGCTGACGGTGATTTCCCCGGGCTGTTTTGCCCGCAGGTCGCTGCACAGTTCAGTGTGGATAGCCCGGGGCGGCAGCGCCGTTCTCCGGGGTGCTTACGCCAGCGCTGACGTTTCGCCTCCTCTATCCTCTGCGCTGGCGTTTCGACTGACACAGCCACCGAACGTTCCGTCCGTGCGAAGCTCCCCGTCGACCGTCCTTCCGCCCCGTGCTTTTGACCGAAAGTGACTTTCTTTAGTGCGGGGCGGGTGGCCTGGTGACGTCGGCTCCCGCCCGGGTTGACAAAATCCCCCGTCCAGTCTATTCTGAAAACCAATTTCAAGAGGTTGGTCATGAACAGACAAGCCGACAAAGAAAGTTTTCGCGCCTATCTGGTGAGCCAGGGGCTCAAATCGACTCGCCAGAGGGAAATCATTCTCGACGAGTTCCTCCGCTGTGGTGCCCATCTTTCCACCGAGGAACTCTACCTGCGCCTGCGCGCCGCACATCCCCACATCGGCTACGCCACGGTACATCGCACCCTCAAGCTCTTTGCCGAGTGCGGCATCGCCGAGCCGAGACAGTTCGGCGACGGTCAGACCCGTTATGAATCCTGTGCCGGTGACGGTCATCATGACCACCTGATCTGCCTGGGCTGCGGAGCGATCGTCGAATTCGAGAACTCGCAGATCGAGGCCCTGCAGGAGGCGGTTGCCGGTCAGCATGGTTTCAGGATCGCCCGCCATCGCCTGGAACTCTACGGTCATTGCCGGCGCTGCAGTATCTGACCCGGGCCGCTTCCGCCTTTTTTTATTTTGTCTGGTGAAAATGAATATCATTGACATCTCTGGATTTCCCGGTGAGTAAAGCTGATAAAGAAATCGGCGGCGAACGCAAGATCGTTCTGGTGGGCTGCCCGAATGTCGGCAAAAGCGTGGTCTTCAACTACCTGACCGGCGCTTACACGACGGTTTCCAACTATCCGGGGACTTCGGTCGAAGTGGCACGCGGCGAGTGTCGCCTGGATGGCGCCGTCTACACTGTTCTCGATACTCCGGGGATGTATTCGCTGCTGCCGATCACCGAAGAGGAGCGGGTCGGCCGGCGCATTCTCTTCGAAGAACATCCCTACGTGGTGGTCCACGTCGTCGATGCCCGCAACCTCGAGCGCATGCTGCCGATGACCCTGCAGCTGGTCGAGGCGGGCCTGCCGGTCCTGCTGCTGGTCAACATCATCGATGAGGCCGAGCGCATCGGCATGAGTATCGACACCGAGCTGCTCGCCGAAAAGCTCGGGGTGCCGGTCGTCGCCGCCGCCATCGGCCGCAAGCGGGGAACCGCTGAGCTGCGCAGGGCGCTGGCTGACTATCGTCCGCGCTGTGTGACTTTCAGCTATGCCTCAGACCTCGAGCAGGATATCCACCGGATCGCCGACCAGCTGCGCGGCGAGTATCTGCTCTCGACCCGCAGCCTGGCTCTGCTTCTGCTGCAGCGCGACGAGGAACTGCAGCAGCGGGTTCACGCCTGCGAAGGGGCGCGTGCCGCCGCCGTCGAGACCCTGGTCAACGATGTGGTCTTCGCCCGCCGTGTCGACCTGCACCTGCGCATCAGCCTGGAGCGCAAGCGCATCTGCAAGGGGCTGCTGGCCGGAGTGGTCAGCCAGTCGGAGCAGCCGCGCCCCGCCCTGGCCGAGCGCCTCTCGGTCCTGACCATGAACCCGTGGACCGGCGTACCGCTGCTCCTCGCGGTCCTCTACTTCGGCCTCTACCAGTTCGTCGGCGGCTTCGGTGCCGGCACGGTGGTCGATCTCCTCGAAGGGACGCTCTTCGAGGAGCATCTCAACCCCTGGGCGGTCGCCTGGTTCGAGACGCATGTCCCCTGGTACTGGCTGCGCGAACTGGTGGTGGGGGAGTACGGGCTGTTCACCCTGGGGGTGCGCTACGCCGTGGCGATCATCCTGCCGATCGTCGGGACTTTTTTCATCGCCTTCGCCATGATCGAGGACAGCGGCTATTTCCCGCGCCTGGCCATGCTGGTCGACCGGGTCTTCAAGCACCTCGGTCTCAACGGTCGGGCGGTCATCCCCCTGGTCCTCGGCTTCGGCTGCGACACCATGGCCACCGTGGTGACCCGAACCCTGGAGACGGTGCGCGAACGGATCCTGGCCACCCTGCTGCTTGCCCTGGCCATCCCCTGCAGTGCCCAGATGGGGGTGATTCTCGGGCTGCTCTCCGGCGTTCCCGGCGCCCTGGCGGTCTGGCTGACGACCCTGGTGGCGATTTTCCTGCTGGTCGGTCTGCTGGCCGCCCGACTGGTTCCCGGCGAGCGCCCGATGTTCTACATGGAGATCCCCCCGCTGCGCCTGCCGCAGCCGCGCAACGTGCTGATCAAGACCCTGACCCGCATGCAGTGGTATTTCATGGAGATCTTCCCGCTCTTCATGATCGCTTCGGTGCTGCTGTGGGCCGGCAAGCTCAGCGGGGCCCTGGCCTGGCTGGTCAGCTCCATCGAGCCGGTCATGAGCCTGCTCGGTCTTCCTCCGCAGACCGCCGCTGCCTTCATCTTCGGATTCTTCCGCCGTGATTTCGGTGCCGCAGGCCTTTACGACCTGCAGACCAACGGCTTGCTCAGCCCGGCGCAGCTGACGGTGGCGGCCGTGACCCTGACGCTCTTTGTCCCCTGTGTCGCCCAGTTCCTGGTCATGAAGAAGGAGCGGGGCTGGCGTGTGGCCCTCGCGGTCTTTTTCCTGGTCACCATCCTGGCGGTGGCCACCGGCTGGGCGCTGAAGCTGTTGCTGCAGGTCAGCGGGGTTTTGTCGTGAAGTGTGCCTTTTGTGAACATGAGCTGACTCCGGAGATGCTCCGTGCCCAGGGGTGCGGGGCCTGCGCGGGTGGATGCAGGAAGATTCACTGTCCCTACTGCGGGCAGGAAAACGCTGTGGTCCCGGAACTGCTGGCCAAGGTCTTTGCCGGGCGCCGGGAGAAGCGCTAAGATTGACGCACGGCTGACCAATGCCGACAACGGAGGTGGCCCCCCGGTCGCCATGTCGGGTGAGGAGTGAGGATGACGACGAAAATTTCCGCCAAGGCCGAGGAGATCCTCGAGGCGCTGTGGGTGCTCTGCGCAGAGCAGGGCTTGCCGGCCGCGGATTACGCGATGCTGGGAATTTCACCGGGTGACGATGGGCTGGTTGAGCTGCTGGGCCTCGGCTATGTCGCCGATGACCCCGGCGGTGTGCGCCTCTGCGCGGAAGGGCGGGATGAGGCGCGCATGACGGTGCGCCGGCATCGCCTCGCCGAACGGCTGATGATGGATATCCTGGATATCGGCGGGACGTCCGGAAACGAGCGGGCCTGCGAATTCGAGCATCTGCTTCATCACGGGGTCGATACCAAGATCTGTACTCTCCTCAACCATCCGACCACCTGTCCTCACGGCAAGCCGATTCCCCCCGGGAGCTGCTGCGAGCAGGCCCGCGCCAGCGGGCAGGTGGGGGTGGTGGCGCTGACCGAACTGAAGCCCGGAGAGCCTGGCGAGATCGCCTATCTGGCCGCCGGCGACGTGCGCAAGATGCAGAAGCTGATGAGCATGGGAGTGCTCCCCGGCACCTCCCTGACCTTGCTGCGCACTTATCCCTCCTACATTTTCAAGGTCGGCCAGTCCGAGTTCGCCGTTGACGAAGAGCTCGGCCGGGAGATTTTTGTGCGCAAGGGACAGGACTGAAAGGGCCGAGGAAACCACGGTGAATCGATGGTGACGATCGAGCAGCTTCTAGAACTGCTGGCCCGCCGGCGGAGCGGGGCGACCCTGCGCGAGCTGCAGGAGACCTTCGGCCTGGATGCCGGTGAACGCCGGGAACTGGGCCGGCAGCTGCGCCTGCTCGAGCGAGACGGGCTGGTCAGGAAAGGGAAGGGCGGGCATTTCGTCGCCGCGGCCGGACGCGGCCGGAGCGTAACCGGGGTCATTACCGTCCACCGCGACGGCTATGCCTTTGTCGTCCCTGACGGTGCCGTAGGGGGAGCGGACGTTTTCGTCCCGGCCGCCTTCGTGCGCCCGGCCATGTCGGGAGACCGGGTGCTGATCACCGTCGAGCGCCCGCCCCGCGGCGGACGGCGCGAGGGACATGTGCTCCGCGTGGTGGAACGCGGCCATCGCACCCTCCTCGGCCGCATCTCCCTTGCCGATGGGCAAGCGCGCCTGATCCCCCTCGACCCGCGCCTGCGCACCCCCCTGCAAGTCGAGCCCGGCGCCCTGGGCGGAGCCCGGGAGGGGGAGGTGGTCAGGGCCCGGCTGGCGGCGGAGGAGGGGCCCACGCGCCTGCCGGCCGTGCAGGTGGTTGAAGTTTTCGGCGCCGCCGATGATCCGGCGGTGGAGATCCGGGTCGCCGCGGAGCGCTTCGGGCTCCCCTACAGCTTCCCGGCAGAGGTCCTGGCCGCCGCCCGTGCCGTCCCCCCTCAGGTCGGTGCCGATGACCTGAGCGGTCGTGAAGACCTGCGCGACCTCGATTTCGTCACCATCGACGGCGAGACGGCCCGCGATTTCGATGACGCCGTGGCCATCACCCCCCTCGCCGGCGGTTACCGTCTGTGGGTGGCGATCGCCGACGTTGCCCACTATGTCCCGGCCGAAGGAGCCATCGATGGCGAGGCGGTCAAGCGTGGCACCAGCGTCTATTTCCCAGGCGCGGCCCTGCCCATGCTCCCCGAGGAATTGAGTAATGGCATCTGCTCGCTCAACCCGCTGGTCGATCGCCTGGTCATGGTTGCCGAACTCGATTTCGATGCTTCCGGCGTACGCACCGGCCGGCGCTTTTATCCCGGGATCATCCGCAGCCGGGCCCGCCTGACCTACACCGAGGTCGCCGCCTGGCTGAGCGCAGACGAAGAGGCGGGCGGTGATCCTCTGCGCCAGGCCGTGCGCCTCATGGCCGGACTGGCCGGGCTGCGTACCGAACTGCGCCAGCGGCGCGGCAGTCTCGATTTCGACCTCCCCGAGGCCGAGGTCATCCTCGGCCTGCGCGGCCGCCCCGAGCAGATCGTCCGCAGCGAACGGACCACGGCGCACCGGCTCATCGAAGAATTCATGCTCGCGGCCAACGAAGCGGTGGCCGAATGGCTGGAAGAGCAGCGTACTCCGCTCGTCTACCGCATCCACGAGGCCCCCTCCGCCGAGAAAATGGCCGCCTTCCAGGACTTTCTCGCCCACTTCAACCAGGGGCTGGCCATCCCTGCCGAGGGGGTACGACCCGGACAGCTGCAGGAACTGCTCGCCCGGGTCGCCGGCTCCGCCGAGGAAAAGGTCATCAATCACGTCCTGCTACGCAGTCTCCCCCAAGCCCGCTACAGTACCGTCAACCGCGGCCATTTCGGTTTGTCGGCGACCAGTTACTGCCATTTCACCTCGCCGATTCGACGCTATCCCGATCTGCTGGTCCACCGCCTGCTGCGCCGCCGCCTGCAGCTTTCGGGTGGCGACGAAGGGCCGATGACGGCTTCCCTCGAGGAACTTGCCGAGCGCTCCTCTCTTTGTGAGCGTCGCGCCATGGAAGCCGAGCGCGACATCCTCGCCCTGAAAAAATGCCAGTTCATGCAGGAGAGGATCGGCGAGGAGCATGCCGGCCTGGTGGTTTCGATCCAACCCTTCGGCTTTTTCGTCGAACTGAGCGAATTCTTCGTCGAGGGGCTGGTCCATATCACCTCCCTGGGCGACGACTACTACGAATTCGATGAACAGCGCCAGCGCCTGGTGGGGATGAGCCGGCGGCGCATCTTCACCATCGGGGATGCCGTGACCATCGCTGTCGAACGAGTCGACTGCGACCGGCGCGAGATCGATTTCCGCCTCTCCGGGGAGCCCCCGGCACCGCGCCGGCAAGTGACCCGGAAACGCGAGCCGGCCCCGGGGGCAGGCAAGGGGCGCCGCCGGTGAAGATCGTCCGCTCGCTCCGCCAACTGCAGTCGCCGCCTCCCGCGGCGGTGGTCACCATCGGTAACTTCGACGGGGTCCATCTCGGCCACCGGGAAATCTTCCGCAGGGTGGTCGATGAGGCCCGGCGCCGTCAGGGCACGGCCACAGTCATCACCTTCGAACCACATCCGCTGCGCCTGCTGGCCCCGCACAAAGCTCCTCCTCGGATCAATACCCCGGCAGAAAAGGTCCGCCTGATCAGGGCCTCCGGGATCGACCTGCTGGTGGTCCTCCCCTTCACTCGCAGACTTGCCGCCCTCTCCGCAGCGGACTTTGTCGATTCGATCCTGGTCGGCAAGCTCGGCACCACCCGCCTGGTGATCGGCTACGACTATGCCTTCGGCTACCGTCGCGAGGGGAACGCCGAATTTCTCGCCGCAGCGGCCAAAACCCATGATTTTACCCTGGAGGTCCTCGGCCCGCTGCGGGCCGACGGCGAGATCTACAGTTCGACCAGGATTCGCCAGACGCTCTTGGCCGGTGATGTCGCCGGGGTGGTCGAGGTGCTGGGCCGGCATTTCACCCTGGATGGCCGGGTGGTCAGCGGCGTCGGTCGCGGCCGGCAGTTGGGCTTCCCCACCGCCAACCTGCAGACCGCCAAGGAGCTGCTGCCCATGCCGGGGGTCTATGCGGTGAAAGTTCGCCTTGGCCGCCGCCTTTACGATGCTGTTGCCAACCTGGGCTTTCGACCGACCTTTGCCGACGGGGGAGAGAGCATGGAGATCCATCTCCTCGACTTTTCCGCTGACCTTTACGGCAAGCGCCTGCGCGTCTATTTCATCGAGCGCCTGCGCGGAGAGCGGCGCTTCGCCTCGGCTGCAGAACTGAGTGCTGCCATCGGTGCCGATATCGACCGGGCCCGGGAGATTCTCGCCGCCACCCGGGTGCTCATCTATCGCGATACTCTGGGCAGTCATTAAGCGATTCCCGCCGCGGTCTGCGCCCAGGTCCGGACCCTTGCCGCCTCGCGGGGTCAATCAACAACTCAACAGGAGCCACCATGGCGATCACCGCTTCGACCCGCATCGTCGGCCTCTTTGGCGACCCGGTCGCGCACTCCCTGTCACCGCTGATGCACAATGCCGCCCTGGCCGCGGCCGGAATCGATGCGCTCTACCTGCCGTTTCACGTCGTGCCTCCTGCTCTCCCCGCCGCGATCGACTCCCTGCGTGCCCTGCGCCTGGTCGGGGTCAATCTGACCATCCCGCACAAGGAGAGCGTGCTCCCTCTCCTCGATGAGGTCGATCCCCGGGCTGCCCTGTGCGGGGCCGTCAACACCATCGTCAACCGTGATGGTCGCCTGGTCGGCTACAACACCGACGGTTGCGGCCTGCTGCAGTCCTTGCGCGTCGACCTGGGTGTCGAGCCGGCCGGGCGGAGAATCCTCCTGGTCGGAGCCGGTGGAGCGGCACGGGGCGCGCTGGCGGCCCTGGCGGAGGCCGGTGCGGCCTGGGTCGGCATCGCCAACCGCACAATCGGGCGGGCGGCCGCCCTCTGCGCCGCTCTGGGCGCCTCTTGCCCCTCGACCACCTGTGTGCCGCTGCCCCTGGATCACAGCCTGCCCGGGCTGCTCAAGGGCGGCGTCGACCTGCTGATCAACTGCACCTCGATCGGCCTGCACGGCGATGCCCACGACTGGCCGTTCCTCGACTGCCTGGCCCCCGGCGGCGCCGTCTTCGACATGGTCTATGGCCGCGCGCCAACCCCCTTGGTGAGCGCTGCCCGCCGCGCCGGCATCCCGGCTGCCGATGGCCTGGGGATGCTCGCCGGGCAGGGGGAGGAGGCTTTTCGCCTGTGGTTTGGCGTCGCCCCTCCCGCCGGCGTGCTGCGGGCCGCCCTGAAAAGCTGGTGCGACGGGAATAGTGATTGATTTCAGCTTGTTGCACAGCAATCCCAAGAGTATCGGCTTGACAGCCGCACACGACGGCGACTATTATGAAACGTTAAGTTCGATACGGAGGAAAAGCCGGAACAGCCATGGGGACCAGCCGACTGGGCGAACTTCTGGTTCGCAACCAACTTATCACCGAGCAGCAGCTCGCCTCGGCCATCGAGGAGCAGCGCATCCACGGCGGCCGCCTGGGGTCCTGCCTGGTCAAGCTCGGCTATATGAAGGACCAGGAGCTGGTCGCCTTCCTCTCCCGCCAGTACGGCGTCCCTTCGATCAATCTCTCCGAAGTCGCTCTTGAAGAATCGATCCTCAAACTGATCTCCTCCGAGACGGCCCGCAAGTACCAGCTGATCCCCGTCAATCGCGCCGGCTCGACGCTTATCGTGGCCATGGCCGACCCGTCGAATATCTTCGCCATCGACGATATCAAGTTCATGACCGGCTGCAATGTCGAGGTCGTGGTGGCGACCGACACGTGCATCAGGAAGGCCATCGACCAGTATTACGAAGCGGCGGCCACCTACGGCGATGTTCTGGCCAATCTCGAGGATATCGCCCTGGAGGTGGTCGACGAGAAAGACCAGGTCGACCTGGGCGCCCTGGCCAAGGCCTCCGAGGATGCCCCGGTGGTCAAGCTGGTCAACCTGATCCTGATCGATGCGATCCGCAAGCGCGCCTCAGACATCCACATCGAGCCCTACGAGAAGATTTTCCGCGTCCGCTACCGGATCGACGGGGTCCTTCACGAGATGATGCGTCCGCCCTACAAGCTCAAGAGCGCCATCGTCTCGCGCATCAAGATCATGTCCGAAATGGACATCGCCGAGCGCCGGCTCCCCCAGGACGGCCGCATCAAGATCAAGATGCCCGGCGGCAATGACATGGACTACCGGGTCAACTGCCTGCCGACCCTCTACGGCGAGAAGGTCGTCCTGCGCCTCCTCGACAAGTCCAGCCTGGAACTCGACATGACCCGGCTCGGCTACGAGCCGCAGGCGCTGGCCTGGTTCAAGGAGGCGATCCACAAGCCCTACGGGATGGTGCTGGTCACCGGACCGACTGGCTCCGGCAAGACCGTTTCCCTCTACTCGGCGCTCTCTGAGCTCAACAAGGTCGATACCAACATCTCCACCGCCGAGGACCCCATCGAGTTCAACTTTGCCGGCATCAACCAGGTCCAGGTTCACGAGGACATCGGCCTGACTTTCGCCGCCTCCCTGCGCTCCTTCCTGCGCCAGGACCCGGATATCATCATGATCGGCGAGATCCGCGACCTGGAGACCGCGGAGATCAGCATCAAGGCGGCCATGACCGGCCACCTGGTGCTGTCGACCCTGCACACCAACGATGCCCCCTCGACGATCAACCGCCTGCTCAACATGGGGGTCGAGCCCTTTCTGGTCGCCTCGGCAGTCAACCTGATCTCCGCCCAGCGCCTGGCCCGCCGCATCTGCCTGGTCTGCCGCGAGCCCGAGCAGATCAACCCCGCCGCCCTGCTGCGGGCCGGGCTCGCCGAGGACAAGCTCGAAGGGCTGGTCTGCTATCGTGGCAAGGGTTGCTCCGAGTGCAACGGCACCGGCTATCGCGGGCGGGTCGGTTTCTTCCAGGTCATGCCGATGCTCGAGGAACTGCGCGAACTGATCCTGGCCGGCGGCAATGCCGCAGAGCTGAAAAACACCTCGATCAGGCTGGGGGTCAGAACCATGCGCCAGTCCGGTTTGTCCAAGATGGCCGAGGGGGTGACCACCTTCGAAGAAGTCCTGCGCTGCACGATCTCCGACAGCAGCCAGGAAGCCAGCTGATCCACAGGGAGTAGTTCATGAGCGAAGCCGCACTGCTGCAGCGCCTGCTGCACGTCATGGTACAAGAAGAGGCCTCCGACCTGCACCTGACTACCGGCACTCAGCCGATGATCCGCGTCCATGGGCACATGCGGCCGATTCCCATCGAAGGGTGCCCGCTGCTGCGTCCCGAAGACACCCGGCGCATCTGCTACAGCATCCTCAACGACGACCAGAAGGGAAAATTCGAGGCCCACCGCGAACTGGATTTCTCCTTTGGCATCGAGGGTCTGGCCCGCTTCCGCGGCAACCTTTTCATTCAGCGCGGCGCGATCGGCGCGGTTTTCCGGACTATTCCCAACAAGTTCCTGACCTTCGACGAGCTCGGGCTGCCGCCGGTGGTCAAGGAGATCTCGCGCAAGGTCCGCGGCCTGGTGTTGGTCACCGGGCCCACCGGCTCGGGGAAATCAACCACCCTGGCCTCGATGATCGATGCCATCAATCGCGAGCGTCACGATCATATCGTTACCATCGAAGATCCTATCGAGTACCTGCACTCACACAAGAACTGCGTGGTCAACCAGCGCGAGGTCGGCTCCGATACGCTGTCGTTCAAGAATGCCCTCAAGCACATCCTCCGCCAGGACCCGGACATCGTCATGGTTGGCGAGATGCGCGACCTGGAAACCATCGAGGCGGCCCTGACCATCTCCGAAACCGGCCACCTCTGTTTCGCCACCTTGCACACCAACTCGGCGGTGCAGACCATCAACCGCATCATCGACGTCTTCCCGCCCCACCAGCAGCAGCAGGTGCGCACCCAGCTCGCTTTCGTCCTCGAAGGAGTGCTGTCGCAGTCCCTGATCCCCCGCATGGACGGCAAGGGGCGGGTGCTCGGGCTCGAGGTGCTGGTGCCGAACACGGCGATCCGCGCCCTGATCCGCGACGACAAGGTCCACCAGATCTACTCGCAGATGCAGATGGGTCAGGACCGGTTCGGCATGCAGACGATGAACCAATCGCTCTTCACCCTCTACCAGAGGCAGTTGATTTCTCTTGAAGAGGCCGTCAACCGCTCCCCGGATGTCGAAGGCTTGCGCGAAATGATTGCCAATCCGCACCATGCGGCCCGGCGCGACATCCCGGTCGGCGCTCCGCGCCGCTGACCCCCCCGGCGCCAGCCGGCGCCCCGTACCTAGAGAGACAGCGAGGCAAGCATGGGACAGTTTTCCTGGGAAGGGGTGACGCGCAGCGGCCAGACCATCAAGGGGACGATGGAGGCCCCCGGCCGGGAGGCAGTCATCACCAATCTCCGCCGTCAGGGGATTCGTCCCGGTAATATCCGTGAGCGGGGCAAGGGTCTCGACAAGGATCTGAAGATCCCCGGCATGGAGCCGAAGGTCACCACCCGCGACCTGGTGATCTTCACCCGTCAGTTTGCCACCATGATCGACTCGGGGCTCCCCCTCGTGCAGTGCCTCGATATCCTCGGTCGACAGAACGACAACCGCACCTTCAAAAAGGTCCTGACCACGGTCAAGGAGGACGTGGAATCCGGTTCGACCTTCGCCGCGGCTCTCGGCAAGCACCCCAAGGTCTTCAACGAGCTCTACGTCAACCTGGTGGCGGCCGGGGAGGTCGGCGGCATCCTCGACACCATCCTCAACCGCCTGGCGGTCTACATCGAGAAGGCTCTCAAGCTGAGGAAGAAGGTCAAGAGCGCCATGACCTACCCGGCGACCATCGTCGGCATCGCCGTGGTGGTCATCTCCGTGATCATGATCTTCGTCATCCCCTCCTTCGAGAAGATGTTTGCCGACTTCGGCGGCGAACTGCCGGCTCCCACCCGCTTCGTCATCAACCTGAGCAACATCATTCAAAGCTATTTCCTGGTCTTCATCGGAGTCTTCTTCGCTGCCTCCTGGATGATCCGGCGTTATTACCAGACTCCGCTCGGCCGCCTGCAGATGGACACTCTCTTCCTGCGCCTGCCGGTGGTCGGCGTGCTGATCCGCAAGGTCTCGGTGGCCAAGTTCAGCCGCACCCTCGGGACGATGATCAGCTCCGGCGTGCCGATCCTCGACGGCCTGGACATCGTCTCCAAGACCGCCGGCAACAAGGTGGTGGAAAATGCTATCAACAACGTGCGCAAGAGCATCAGTGAAGGGAAGACCATCGCCGAGCCCCTGGAGGCCTCCGGAGTCTTTCCGGCGATGGTCTGCCAGATGATCTCGGTCGGCGAGCAGTCCGGGGCTATCGACGTCATGCTCAACAAGATCGCCGATTTCTACGATGACGAGGTCGATGACGCGGTCGGCAACCTGACCTCGATGATGGAACCTCTGCTCATGCTCTTCCTCGGCACCACCGTCGGCGGCCTGGTCATCGCCATGTACCTGCCGATCTTCAAGCTCGCCGGTGCGGTCGGCGGCTGATCCGGTGCGCGAGGCGACCCAGGAGAGGGAACCCGCCGGCCTGTCTCCGGCCCGCCGGCCGCTGACCTGGTACCTCTTCGCCAGGATGGGGGTCGCCGCGGTCTTTCTCGGCGGGGCGATCTTCTATCACTTGCAGGGTCCCAGTGAACTGGTCCAACCCGGGCTGGTCCGCTGGCTGGCGGCGCTGATCGGCCTGGTCTCCCTGCAGACCTGCGTGTCGGCGCTGATTCTCAAGAAGATGCGCCGCTCGGATCAGTTCGTCCAGGCGCAGGTGGCCTTCGACCTGGTCTTCGTTCTGGCGATCATCTTCCTCACCGGCGGGGTCGTCAGTCTCTACTCTTTTCTGTATATCCTGGTCATCATCGCCGGCAGCGTCTTCCTCTCCCGCCGGCAGCTGCTGATCGCCGCCTCGGCAGCCTCGATTCTCTACGGCAGCCTCCTCGACCTGCAGTTTTACCGTTATCTCCCCCAGTTCGGCGGGACCTACCTGCCGGAAAGCTTTAACGCCTCCGACGTCTTTTACTCGGTGACCGTCAACGTCGTCTCCTTCCTCCTCACCGCGCTGCTCAGCGGCTACCTCGCCGAGCGCCTGCAGCGCAGCGAGCGGGCGCGGGCCCAGACGGAAATCGACTATCAGGAGCTGGAACGCCTCAACCGGGCGATTCTCCTCAACATCTCCAGCGGTTTGATGCTGGTCGGCACCGATGGGCTGATCCGTTCCTTCAATCAGGCGGCGGAAAACATCACCGGCTATCGCCTTCCCGAGGTCTACCATCGTCCGGTGGGAGAGATCTTCCCCCCCTTCGCCGGGGTGGCCAGCGCCGATCGCCGCCGGGTCAAGCGCGGTGAACTGCGCATTCTCGGCGCTCGTGGCAATGAGTTGAGCCTGGGCTACTCGGCCAGCCAGGTCTTCGACCCCAACTCACGTGAGCTCGGCCTGCTGCTCACTTTCCAGGACCTCACCGAAATCAAGGCGCTCGAGGAGCAACTGCGCACTGCCGATCGCCTCGCCGCCGTCGGCAGGCTGGCCTCCGGGCTGGTCCACGAAATCCGCAACCCGCTGGCCTCGATCAGCGGCTCAGTGCAGATGCTCGGCTCCAGCAGCGAGCTTTCCGCTCCCGACCGCAGGCTGGCCGAAATCGTCGTCAAGGAAACCCGGCGTCTCAACCACCTGCTCGGCAGCTTTCTGATCTTCGCCAAGCCAGCCCCATTGAAGGAGGAGAGCGTCGACCTGGCCCTGCTCCTCGACGAACTGGTCGCCCTGCTGCGTGCCGGCGGGCAGATCGGAGAGGTGACCATCCATCTCAACATCCCAGGGCGTCTGCTCGCCCGCCTCGATCGCCAGAAGATGCACCAGGCTCTGTGGGACCTGCTTCTCAACGCCGTCGAAGCCGCCCGGCCCACCGGCCAGGTAGCCGTCTCCGTCTCCCCCGGCAAGGGAGAGATTCTCGTCGAGGACTCGGGGGGCGGCGTCGATCCAACCCTGCGCGAGCGCATCTTTGACCCCTTCTTCTCCACCAAGGAGCAGGGGACCGGGCTGGGGCTCTCCAACGCGCACGCCAACGTTCAGGCTCATGGCGGGCGCATCGAGGTCGGCCGCTCGGCGCGGTTGGGCGGCGCCCGCTTCGCCATCACCCTGCCGGAAAGATCTTTCAGCCCCGCTGCGGAGGCCGGTCATGTCAGTTAGGTCGAGTAACGCGCGTATCCTGATCGTCGACGACGAGTCCAGCCTGCGCGAGGTCTTGAGCATCATGCTGCATCGTCAAGGCTATCAGGTCGATACCGCTGTCGACGGTGCGCAGGCGGCCTCCCGGCTGCGCAGTCAAAGCTACGACCTGGTCATTTCCGATATCCGCATGCCGCGCATGAGCGGACTTGAACTTCTGCGCCTGATCAAGGAGCAGACCCCCGAAACCGTGGTGGTCATGATCACGGCCTTCTCGACCTCCGATGAGGCGGTCGAGGCCATGAAGCAGGGAGCCTACGACTACATCACCAAACCCTTCAACAACGAAGAGATCAAACAGATCGTCAAGAATGCGCTGGAGCGCTACTCCCTGCGCATCGAGAACCAGGCTCTCAAGGAAGAGCTCGGCCGGCGTTTTTCCTTCGAGGGGCTGGTTGGCAAGTCGAAAGCGATGCAGACTGTCATCAGCCTGATCCGCAAAGTTGCGCCCACCCCGGCAAAGGTCCTCATCACTGGTGAAAACCCATTCCGCACCAACCGCGTTCTTCATCTCTGCCAGGCCATCGGCAAAGGTGGCGGCTGTGATGCCGGACGGTGTACGCATGAAACTCTCCCCCACAGGCGCCCGGCAAGGCGGCGTGCACCTGGATTTATGCAGTTGTATAAATCGTCCTCATGCGGCGTCAAGCGCGCAAGGCATGGGCCATCACGCCCGCTGCCGGCCGGCGACGGAACGCAGGTTCAAACTAGCCAAAACGCTGAAAGGTTAAGCCTTACCCGGCCCGATTGGTCGGAGCGTCGGCTGGCGGCCTCGTTGCCCCGATATGGTGGTGCCCACGCGCCGCGGCGATCGCTTCCTGCCGGTGCCGTTCGCGATAGCCGGCGCGCTGCGCGTCGGTCCGTTCGTGATAGCATGCCGGGCAGCTGACGCCTTCTTCGTAAAGATCAGAGGCAGTTTCTGCCTCTGTTACCGGTCGGCGGCAGGCCGGGCACAGCACATGAGTGCCCAGCGCCAGCCCATGCCCCACGGCCACGCGCTGATCGAACACGAAGCACTCGCCGTGCCACAGGCTGTCTTCCTGCGGGATCGTTTC
>CAYQLP010000016.1:0-23820 GCA_964418505.1 uncultured Geobacteraceae bacterium
CAGGGCGATGCGCATCTTCCAGCCGCCGCTGAAGGACTCCACCGGCCGTCCGTAGTCCCCGGGGCCGATGCCGAGGCCGGTGAGGACCGCCTGGGCACGGGCCTCGAGGTCGTAGCCGCCGCGATGCTCGAACTCCTCCTGGGCATCGCCGTAGCGGGCCAGCAGGTCGGCCAGGGCCTCCTCTTCCATCGGCTGGCACATGGCGGCTTCCATGGCGCGGATCTCCTCGCCGAGCGCCACGGTGCGCGCCGAGGCCGCCATGACCTCCTCGAGAGCCGAGCGCCCGGCCATCTCGCCGACATCTTGGGAAAAGTAGCCGATTACCGTGTTCCTGGCGCAGCTGATCTCGCCGGCATCGGCCTGCTCTTCGCCGGTGATCAGGCGGAAAATCGTGGTCTTGCCGGCGCCGTTGGGGCCGACCAGGCCGTTGCGGCTGCCGGGGAGAATCTGGAAGGAGGCGTTCTTGAAGAGGATGCGCTCGCCGTGCTGGCGGGTCAGGTTGCTCAGGTGGACCATGTTCGGAGGTTCTCCGCGAATCGTTCGGTTACAGCCAACGGTGCTGCCATCTACCGGCTGATCGGCATCATGGCATCTGTTCGGGCGGGGCAGGGCGGTTGAGGCGCCAGCGGCGCCAGACCAGGAAGGTGGTCACGATGGCCACCACGGCGATGGCGGCCCCGGCGCCGCTGCTCATGCGGGTGGCCAGTTCCCAGCTGCTGCCGCCCAGGTAGCCGATCCCCGGATAGCAGGTCCCCCAGAGTAGCCCGCTGAATAAAGCCCAGCCGGAAAAAAGGCCAGGGCGCATATGGGACGCCCCGGCGATGAAGGGGACCAGCCCGCGCAGCGGGCCGATGAAGCGGCCGAAGAAGACGCTCTTGCCGCCGTGGTGGTAGAAATAGGCCTGCGCCTTGAGGAGCAGGTCGACCTTGCGGCGCAGCAGGCCACGCCCCCACAGGTAGCTGCCGAAGCGGGCCCCGAGGAAATAGCTGATCAGGTCGCCGATCACCGCGCCGAGGCAGCAGGCGGTCAGCACCGGCGCCAGATCCCCTTTGCCGTGATAGACCAGGAAACCGCCGAAGACGGTGAGGATGGCCCCGGGGATGATCAGGCCCAGGCCGACGATCCCCTCGACCAGGGCCAGCCCGCCGAGGATCGCCGCGAACTGCAGGCCATCGGGGACGACCCGCAGCAGTTCCTGGAGCCACGCCTCCATGCCGGTTGACGCTTGCGTCTAGTCCGCGACGGGCTCAACGGCCGCCTTGCGGGAGCGCCGTTTCGGGGCTGCGGGGGGAACCTCTGCCTCGGTAGCTTTCCCGGCTGGGGAGGGCTCGACAGGTGCAGGCTCTTTCTTGGCGCGGACGCTCCGTTTGCGTGCCGGCTTGGTGGCGGCGGGCTCTTCACTTGCCGGCGGCACCTCGACAACAACGTCCTCGCGAGACGGCGCTGCGGCCGGCGCACTCTCCGCATTTTCCGGCGACGCTTTACGGCTTCGTGGGCGTTTCGGCCTGGCGGCAGGCTCCTCGACAGCCGGGGCCAGAGGGACGACACTGTCGCTGGCCAGCGCCGGGGCCTCGCCGGCAGCCTCGGCCGGAGTCACCGCCGCTTCACCGGCTGTTTTCTTCTTACGGCCGCGACGGCGGCGCTTCTTCTTCTGGGCCGCCTCTTCGCCCGGAACGGTCTCCTCGCCAGCTTCTTCGGCGCTTTCCTCGTCGGCCTGGAACTCCTCGGCTGCCCCGGCCTGGGCGGGCTGCGCCTCGGGGGCAGCCCCAGCCTCTGCTGAACCGGTCGCCTTCTTTTTGCGATTGCGCCGCCGGCGTTTCTTCTTCGCGCCGCTTTCTTCGGCGACGGTCTCTTCTCCCTGTTCACCCAGCCCCTCGGTAGTCGCCTCCCGGGCTTCCAGCGGCTCTGCCGAGAGCTCCGGCGAAATCCCTGCCTCGCCGACAGCCAACTCCTCCTCGCCGCTTTTCTTCTTGCGACCGCGCTTGCGCTTGTTCCTGCCGGCCTCATCCGCGGGCTGGGCGACCGCTTCCGCCGCCGGCTCCACCGGCCGTGCCGGCATCTCGGCCATGGCCGCCGCCCGGGCCTCGACGAACTCGGCGGCCTGCTTCTCCTTCTCGCGCTTCTGCAGGGTGATTTCGACCTGCTCGGGGAGGAACGACGTCCGCCCGGTGATCTGGATGTCGACCTGGTTGCCGCGCTCCATCTCCACCAGTTCGAGGCGCTTCTCGTTGTTCAGGTAGCGGGCGATGTCGCGGGCCAGCTGGACTTCGGCGTAGGCGATGTTCCCCTTGGCCAGCGCCGCATGCAGGCGGCGCAGCACGGAAACCGCCAGGGTCTCGACGCTGCGGATCCGCCCGGCCCCCGAGCAGTGCGGACAGATGCGGTAGATCCCCTCGGCGAGTGCCGGCTTGATGCGCTGGCGGCTCATCTCGAGGAGGCCGAACTGGCTGATGTGGCCGATCGAGATGCGCGCCTTGTCGCGCGCCGTCCCCTCGCGGAGCGTCTCTTCGACCTGGCGGATGTGCTTGCGCTCGCGCATGTCGATGAAGTCGATGACGATCAGCCCGCCGAGGTCGCGCAGGCGCAGCTGGCGGGCGACCTCCTCGGCGGCCTCCAGGTTGGTGCGCGTTGCCGTGGCCTCGACGTTGCTCTCCCCGGCCATCTTGCCGCTGTTGACGTCGATGGCCACCAGCGCCTCGGTGCTGTCGATGACGATCGAGCCGCCGGAGGGGAGGGGGACCTTGCTGCGGCTGATCATCTCGATCTGCTCTTCGATCTGGTAGCGGGAGAAGATCGGCCGGCGCTCCTGGTGGAGCTTGACCAGGTTGGTATGGTCGGGCATGACAACGCTGAAGAACTCGCGGGCCTCGCGGAAGACCTCGGGGTCGTCGATCAGCACTTCATCCATGTCGGTGGTGAAGTAGTCGCGGATCGAGCGGATCACCAGGTTCGATTCCTTGTAGATCAGCGCCGGGGCCCGGACCTTCTTCTCGAGGGTCTGGATGTTCTCGTAGAGGCGCATCAGGTAGAGATAGTCGCGCTCCAGCTCCTCGCGGGTCTGGTCGAGCGCCGCGGTGCGGGCGATGCAGCCGATGTTCTCGGGGAGGTCGAGGGAGGAGATGGCCTTCTTGATCTGCTTGCGGGTCTGGTCGTCCTCGGCCTTGCGCGAGACGCCGCGGGTCGGGGTGCCGGGCATCAGCACCATGTAGCGCCCGGCCAGCGACAGGTAGGTGGTCAGCGCCGCCCCCTTGGTGCCGCGCTCCTCCTTGACAATCTGCACCAGCAGCTCCTGGCCGCGCTGCAGCAGGTCGGTGATCTTCGGCCGGCCCTCGACCTTGAAGCCGGGCTTGACCAGCGTGGCGTTGACTTCGTCGATCTGCAGAAAGCCCAGGCGTTCGGCGCCGTAATCGACGAAGGCGGCCTGCAGCCCGGGTTCGACCCGGACCACTGCCGCCTTGTAGATGTTCCCCTTGGTCGGTTCGCGACCGGCGACCTCGATTCCCAGTTCGGTGAGGACGCCGTTCTCGACGATGGCCACCCGGTTTTCCTCGGGATGGGTGGCGTTGATCAGCATTTTCTTGGACATCGTAAACTTTCCGGACGCCGCGCGCGACATCCATCAATGGTGGGGGGCTGATCCCGATGCCCGCTCGACCGGGGAGACTTGCTCACCCGGGAGCCGTGACGGTCGTCAGGATCCGGCCATGAAATTCTGCGCTGCCCGGCCACATCGGCGGCAGCGGCTTGGGTGCGTCCCCGGCGCGCTCTGGGGACGTAAATTTACACTATAGCAAATACAACAGGGTCTGGCAAATCCGGGCAGGCGGGCTACTCGCGCACGCCATAACGGTGGCCGTGAGCCTCGGTGTCGGCGCGGTGGGCGGAAAGGTCAGTGCGCAGTTGACCAACGTCCCGGGCCAGGGCCTTGAGCAGGAACTCGGTCAGGTCGTGCCGTTCATTGGATTCGCGTCTGTATTCCTGCAACTCGGCACGCAAGGTCGCGTGCCCTTCCAGGAGCAGGTCGAAACGGCTGCGCATCTCTTCAAGGAGAATTTCCACGTACTTGAGCTCCATGATCCCCTCCAAAATGATAAAAAAGACAACACAATAGTTAATTACTGAAACTCTAGCACCGCTGTGAAGCAAAGTGAACAGGGGAAAATTGTCAGCCAGGCGGCGACCACAAATGTTCACCCCAGCTGTGCATCGATGAAGTCGAAATCGATCTGCTCCTCGGCAAGCTGCTGCACCAGGCTGATCTTTTCATGGTCCTCGGCGGTGATCTTGGAGACATCCTCGCTGATGGTCCGGAAGGTCTCGGCGGTGCTACGCACGATGCGCATGAAGGGGAGATTGCTGTTGTCGAGAACTTCCTGGACGATATTGGCCACCGGGCTTAGGCCCGGAATGACGATGCCGACCAGCTTGGCCCGGTACTCCGGCAGGTTGTACAACGAGGCCATTAGCACCAGCAGTTCGTCGCGGCTGCTGGTGACCAGCAGCAGGGTGTTGTCCTCGAGCATCTCGACGACCTTCTGCGCCGAGGCCGCGCCGAGGTGGACGTGGTGGATGATGCGCAGCGCCTGCTCGCGATTGGCCCGCAGGGGCAGATCGAGGAGCCTGGCGATGTGCTGCAGGGTCGGGCCGGCGAGGATCGGCGAGTAGTTGAAGCCGCCGTGGACCTGAAGGCCATAGGGAGCGGCGGCCTTGGCCAGATAGTGGAGTGTGGCGTCGCGCTTGGCGGCGATCAGCTTGTTGGGCATGACCAGGCGGACGCTGGCACCGGCGTCGCGATAGAGGCAGAGATTGAGAGCGACGTCGTCGATGACATGGCCGATGCCGCCGCCGGAGACCATCATCACCGGCGCGCCGGTCAGCCGGGCCACCCGGGCGTTGCTCAGGCCGAGCACCGAGCCGACCCCGCTGTGCCCGGCCCCCTCGATGATCAGGAAATCGCAGCATTTATCGAGCTCGGCCACCGCGGCCAGGAGCTGCGCTTCAAGGACCGCCGGGGAGAGGCGGCCGTCGAGCAGGTCGCGGGTGGTCTGCGGCTGGAGGACCACCGGCGACATCAGCGGCAGCTGGTCTTCCAGGCCATAGATCCCGGCGATCAGCGCGGCGTCCTTGTCGGCCCAGGTTTCGCCGACCTGCACCGGCTTGGGGCCCACCGGCTTGATGAAACCGACCCGCGCATACTTTTTGCGCGCCAGGTGCATCAGCGACAGGCTGGTAGTGGTCTTGCCGCAGTTCTGACCGGTGGCGGCGATGAAGATCTTGCGGGCCATGATGAACTCCTTGGTCTGGGTACCGTCATTGTGGAAGGGGTGGGGAGGGCTGTCAACCTGGAGCGACGCTCACAGCGCGACTCCTCGCCCTGTCCGCGGGGGTGGCCCCCAGCCTTTGCCAGCAGCCTGGCGGTGACACTTATCGTCACAGGGACAGCGCTTCGCGAGCGTAAAGCGTCTGCCAAGCTCAGTCGCTGTCAATCCAAGCAGTTGATTGACAACGATTATATCTTTTGGCCCGGTTCTGGCATAAGTGTTGGCTAACAAATTTCAGTCCGTTTGCCGGACATGCCAACCACCAAAGGAGAAGAGTCATGAAAAAACAGTTCAAGGCGAGCGAAAAGGGTTTCACCCTGATCGAACTGCTGATCGTCGTCGCGATCATCGGTATTCTGGCGGCGATCGCCATTCCGCAGTTTTCAGCGTATCGGGAGAATGCTCTGATTACATCGATGGAGTCGGATTGTAAAAATTATGTTACCGCTCAAGAAGCATATTATGCCGAAAACCAAGCATATGCGGCAAATGCAGCCGCTATCACAACCACTAAGCCTTCGACAGGTAATACCGTAACAACCGCGCCAGATGCAACTGACGCCACTATTTTCACAGTCAATGTTACTAACCCAAAAGTAACGAAAATTACTTCGGTCGATTATAGCGCTGCAGATGGTGGTTGTGTTAGAACTCCTTGATTCTTGATTCTTGATTCTTGATTCTTGATTCTTGATTCATATTTGACCATCTAATAAGTCAAAAGCCTCCCAAAATCGGGAGGCTTTTGACTTGCAGATTATGGGATCCGCATCAATTTTAATGGTCTAACCTGACCGCGAGAGAGTCGCTTGTTACCCCGCGCTCGCGCTGTCTGCAAATTTAGGCTCACTTGTGCAGGCAGTGCCTTCTTGACAATCTTCCGCCCATCTGCTCACAATCCACGGTGCTTTTAACAGCCGCTGTCGCTGAGCCGCCAGCACTCCTCCCCATCGCCTTCCTCCTCGGCTCCCTCACTGGCTCCTTCCTCAACGTCTGCATCTACCGCCTGCTGGAAGGGGAGTCGATCGTCACCCTGTGCTCGCATGCAGAGCTATTGACGCTTGATTCATCGACACGCAGATCACTTGCTTTCAACGCTTGCAAGGTATAATATCTAGACAGTCTAGACTGGAATGGGTGTTATATGAAGACTGGTGGAAAGGCTGGTGCGAGTTTGCTGCACGAATGGCAGTTGCAGGAAGCCAAGAATAAGCTGAGCCGTGTGGTCGAGCAGGCGCGCAGCGAAGGGCCGCAGACCATCACGCTGCACGGCCGTCCGGCCGCGGTGGTCCTCTCCTTCGAGGAGTACCGCCGCCTGACCCGGCCTGAAGGTCCCCTGTCACAGTTCTTCAGTAACTCGCCGCTGGCTGGCGAAGAGCTGGATCTGGCCCGCAGTGCCGATCTGCCCAGGGAGATCGAACTGTGAATTTTCTCCTCGATACCTGCCTGATCTCCGAGTTGGTCAAAAAGACGCCCGACCCTTCAGTCTCGGCCTGGCTCGATCGGCAGGACGAAATGAACTTTTATCTGAGCGTGCTGACCCTCGGTGAATTGAACAAGGGCATTGCGAAGCTTCCCGCCGGTGAACGACGGGACAAGCTGCAGCATTGGCTCGACAACGACCTGGCCGAACGTTTTGCCGGTCGCGTTCTGCCCATTGATCTGGAGGTTGCGCGTGCCTGGGGAAGCATTCTGGGCGAAGGCTCCCGCAGCGGTATCAATCTGCCGGTGGTGGATGCCCTGATCGCCGCAACGGCCGTTGTTCATGGGTTGACAGTGGTCACCCGCAACACCGGAGATCTCGTTCGTTGCCGGGCTGAGGTGTACAACCCCTGGGACGATGCAGGGTGAATGCCATGCCTCTTGCCTCGCTCGGCCTGACCGTCCTCCTCGGCGCCATTATCGGCTCCTTTCTCAACGTCTGCATTTACCGCCTGCCGGAGGGGGAGTCGATCGTCTCACCGCGCTCACGCTGTCCGCAGTGCAAGAGACCGATCGCCTGGTACCACAACATCCCGGTGCTCAGTTGGCTATGGCTGCGCGGACGCTGCGCCAGCTGCGCTGCGCCGATCTCCTGGCGCTACCCGCTGGTCGAGGCGCTGACCGGGGCGCTCTTCGCCATTTTCTTGCACCGCTTCGGCCTGCATCCGGCCACCGCCGTCTCCTGGCTGCTGATCGCCCTGCTGATGGTCATCACCTTCATCGACCTCGATCACCAGATCATCCCGGATGTCATCAGCATTCCCGGCATCCCCCTCGGCTTTCTCTGCTCCTTCGCGCTCCCCTGGGTGAGCTGGCAGTCGTCGCTGCTCGGCATCCTCCTCGGCGGCGGCATCCTTTTGGCCATCGCTCTGGGTTACCAGTGGCTGCGCGGCCACGAGGGGATGGGACTGGGCGATGTCAAGCTCCTTGCCATGCTGGGCGCCTTCCTCGGCGCCCCGGCGATCCTCCCGGTGGTCTTTCTCGCCTCGCTGCTCGGTACCGCGGTGGGTATCCCGCTGATGATCATCAAGCGGGCCGGGCGGCGCCTGGCTCTGCCGTTCGGTCCATTCCTCGCCGCCGCCGCGTTGGCCTACCTCTATTTCCATGAGCACCTGGCACCGCTTTCTGCCTGGTACGGCGAGTTGATCATGGCCGGCTGGCGCGGGCTTTTTCACTCCTGAACTGCTCGGCAGCGCACGCAAGTAGGCAATTGTTTTCAGCGTTTCTTGCTTACATCGCTAGACTGCCTGTGTTATAAAAGTTCACTTTGATTAACTTCCGGCAAGGATCATCCCATGCTGTTCAAGAAAAGCAAAGACCTGGTCGGGATCGACATCGGCTCGAGTTCGGTGAAGATGGTGCAGCTCGCGGAGTCGCGCGGGAAGTTCCACCTGGTGGCCTGCGGCATGGCCAGGCTGCCGGCCGGGGCCGTGGCCGACAATGCCATTGCCGACCGCCAGACGGTGGGTCGCACCATACGCGAGCTGCTGTCGACCCACAAGGTGGTCACCCCGAACGTAGCCGCAGCCGTTTCCGGCCACACGGTGATCTTTCGCACCATCCGCCTGCCGGTGATGAACGAGGAGCAGCTCGCAGCGACCATCGAGTGGGAAGCCGAGCAGTACATTCCCTACCAGATCGCCGACGTCAACCTCGACACTCACGTCCTCGGCCCGGTGCATAACGATCCGAAGCAGATGGATGTCGTCCTGGTCGCGGCCAAGAAGGAGATCGTCAACAGCATTTCCTCGCTCTTTGCCGAGTGCCAGCTCAACCTGCAGGTCATCGACGTCGACTGCTTCGCCCTCGCCAATCTGCTCGAAGTCTGCTACGACACGTTGACCGACGAGGTGGTGGCCATGGTCGATCTCGGCGCCGGCGCCTCATCGGTCACCATGGTTCAGGGCGGGGTGCCGATTTTTACCCGGGAGATCCCTTTCGGCGGCTCTACGTTCGTCGATGACCTGCAGCGGCGCCTGGCTCTCGGCCGGGACGAAGCGGCAGCGATCCTTGACGGCGGCGATGTCTCCGAGGCGATTGCCGAGAGTGTCCCGGACGTCCTTGCCGACACCTGCGAAACCCTCGGCCGCGAGATCCAGCGCACTCTCGATTTCTTCTACGCGTCCTCCCTGAACGAACGGCCGCGCAATCTCTTCCTGGTCGGCGGGGTCATCCGGGCGACCAATCTCCGCGACACTCTGGCCCGCTCTTTGGGCATCGAAGTCGAGATTCTCGACCCCTGGAGTCAGATCAGCATAGACAAGAAGCGCTTTGATGCCGAGCAGCTGGCGTCAGACGGCCCGCAATACGCGGTGGCTGTCGGCCTGGCCATGAGGAGGGTGGAGGTCAAATGATCCGCATCAATCTGCTTCCGGTCAAACGCGCCCGCAAGGCCGAACAGCTTCGTCAGCACCTGGTGGTCACGGCTGCCGCCCTGGCGCTGACCCTGTTGATCTGTGCCGCCGTCCAGTGGCAGCTGACGCGCATGGTCGACGAGGTCACCGCCGAGGTCACCGCCAAGCGCGCGGAAATCGCCGCGCTCACCCGGCAGATCGCCGAGGTCAACGACTATCGCAAGCGTCATGAGGAACTGCGGGCCAAGCTGGAGATCCTCCAAAAGCTCGAAGCCTCGCGGCGCGGTCCGGTGCTGGTCTTAGACGAGCTCTACCGCAGTCTCCCCGACAAGCTCTGGCTTGAGTCCTTCAAAGAAGGGGAAGGGAAGTTCGCCATCGCCGGCATTGCCACCGACGAGGAGACCGTCGGCTTGTTCATGCGTAATCTCGAAATCTCCGCACAATTCGACAAGGTGGCCCTGGGCAGCGTCCAGCAGGTCCTCCAGGATGGTGTCAGGCTCCACCGCTTCGACCTGACCTGTACACCGGAAGGGATCCCGGCCTCCGCAGACGATGGCCCGGCTGCCGTTAAGCAGAAGGGCAAATCGACACCCGCGGCTCAGGCGAAGGCGGAGGGGAAATTATGAACCCGCGCGTGGAAAAGCTCCTCAAGCAGCCCACGGCCAGGAAGGTGACCCTTCTTGGCGTCGTGCTCATCCTGATCGTCCTGGCTTTCGTCTCCCTCTTTGCTCTTCCTGCCTACCAGCAGTGGGATGCCCTGCAGGCCGAATCCCGGCAACTGGACAGCGAAATCGCTCAGAAAAGGGTGCTGGCTGCCAACCTCGCCGAGTACAAGGCCGAGTATGCCCGCCTCGAGGAGGAACTGAAGCAGGCTTTGACTCGACTGCCCAATCAGAGCGAGATCCCCTCGCTGCTGACCAGCCTGGCCGGGCTGGCCAAGGAGAACGGCCTCGAGGTGCAGAGTTTCAAGCCCCTCGCCGAGGTGCCCAAAGGGTTTTACGCCGAGGTGCCTGCCGAAATGTCCCTGCGCGGCAACTATCACGAGGTCGCGCGCTTCGCCGCCGCGGTATCGGCCCTTCCGCGCATTGTCAACATCAGCAACCTGTCCCTCTCCAAACCGGTCATGGTTGACAACGAGGCGGTTCTCACCATTACCTGCAGCGTTCTGACCTTCCGCTTCATCGAAAGCAAACAGGAACCGCGCTCATGAAATGGCCACTACTTGCGCTCGCTGCAGCGCTGGCCCTGGCGATAGCCGGCTGCGACAAACCGGCAGAGGCCCCCGTACCGCAACCTGCCGGCAAAGCCGGGAAGGACCGGGCTGTACAGGCGCAGCCCGCCACCACCGACGCTCCGGCGACCGCCGAGCCGCGAGTGAGCTACTCCGACCAGGGGCGGCGCGATCCCTTCGTCTCCCTGACCGGCAAGCGAGTCGCCGCTTTCCTCGACAACCCCCTGGAAAGCTTCGATCTCCCCCAGTTCCAGCTCAAGGCGGTGATCATTGGCATGGGCGAGCCCAAGGCCATGGTCATCGCTCCCGACGGCAAAGGCTACATCATTCGCAAGGGGATGAAGTTCGGCAAGAACAAGGGCGTGGTCGTCGAGATCAGCCGCGACAAGGTCAGGGTCGAGGAACGTTACCTGGACCTGTCCGGAGTCATGCGCAGAGTGATCCAGGATCTGAATGTTCCCAAGCGGGAAGGAGTGTAATTGATGAACGGGGTGATTTTTCTCTCTGGCAAATTCAGGATCCGTCGCCTGCTGCGCAGTTCGGCGGCACTGGTGTGCGGGCTCGTTCTTACCGCGGGGAGCGCTGCTGCAGCGGTGACGGTCGAGGCCCTGGAGTTCGTCAACAACGCCGGTCGCAGTGCCGTGGTGGTTAAGATGTCTGCTCCGGCGGAGGCCTCGGCGCCGATCAAGGACGGCCGCATGGTGCGCTTCACCATCGCCGACGCGGTTTTGGGCGACAACCTCAAGCGCTCTCTCGATGCGTCCCAATTCCCCTCGGCGGTTAAGGCTGTCACGCCTTACCTGGTCGCTGTCGATGGCCGGCAGAGCGTGCGGATTGCCGTGGAGCTCAAAGGCGACGCCCCGTACACGATGATCGATGAAGGGAAGACGGTGAAGCTGGTCGTCGAAGACGGCAACTACGCCAGCGCCCAGGCACCGGCGCTGCCTTCCCAGCCGGAAGCGGCCAGCCGCCCGGCCGTAACGTCGCCACCGGCAGTTGCCGCAGTCGCGACGGTCGCCTCGAAGCCGGTCGAGCAGAAAACCGCGAAGAAAATCTCCCTGGTCTTCGACAGCATCGATGTGCGCAATGTCCTGCAGTTGATCGGCGACGTCAGCGGCATGAACATCATTGCCAGCGATGACGTCAAGGGGGAGATGTCGATCCGCCTCCTCGACGTCCCCTGGGATCAGGCCCTCGATCTGGTCCTCACCACGAAGAACCTCGACAAGATTCAGCAGGGGAACGTTTATCGGGTCCTGCCGGTGGAGAAGATTCGCGAACTGCAGCTCGCCGACGCCCGCTTCAAAAAGGAGCAGTTCGAGGACATCCCGACGGAAACCCGCTTTTACACCATCAACTACTCCAAGGTCGATGACGTCAAGACCTATCTCAAGGATATCCTCTCCAAACGCGGTGTGAGCACTGCCGACCCGCGCAACAAGCAGCTGATCATTTCCGACGTCCCGGCCAAGCATGCCGAGATCGCCGAACTGATCCGCATGGTCGACCAACCCGAGCGCCAGGTCATGATCGAAGCGCGGATCGTCGAGGCCAACACCAGCTTCTCGCGCGATCTCGGCGTCAGCTGGTTCCTCCAGTCGACCGACAAACTGGAAAACGATGACTGGAAGAATATCTCCGCGGGACTCGGCGGCTCTTTCCTGATCCCGGTGTCTAATCCGGGTTCGGGAGCAACAGTGAACTCCGGCGGCAGCGCGGCAATCAGCTTCGGCGCCTTCAACGGGAATTTCGATGTCGACCTGCGTCTCTCGGCACTCGAGGAGGCCGGTGACGGTAAGATCATTTCGACGCCGCGGATCTCGACGCTCAACGGCCAGAAGGCGACCATCTCCCAGGGCACGGAAATTCCCTACACCACCAAGGATGATAATGGCCAGACCGAGGTGACCTGGAAAGAAGCCTCCCTGGCTCTAGAGGTCACTCCGGAGATCAACCCCGACGGCAGCGTCATGATGGATATCTTCGCTTCCAACGACGTTCCTGATTATGATAATCCGGTGATCATCGACGGCGGCGCCCAGTATCCGATCAGCAAGAAGCAGGCCCGCTCGAAAGTGCTGGTCAAGAACGGGCAGACCACGGTGATCGGCGGGATCTTCATCGAGAACGAGTCCGAGTCCAATTCCGGGGTGCCCTTCCTCAAGGACATTCCCTACCTCGGGCACCTGTTCAAGTCGACCAGCAAGAATCGTTCGCGTCGTGAACTGCTGATCTTCATCACGCCGCGGATCATCGAATCCTGACGTTATCAGGAGAACTTGGGGAGAAAAGGACAGGCACCCCTGTCCTTTTCTCTTTGGCAGCGTCGGCCGAGCGGATGACTTCTGAACGGAACATTTACCTGATCGGCTTCATGGGGGCGGGCAAGACCAGCGTCGGCCGCCGCCTGGCCCAGCGTCTCGGCTACGCCTTCGTCGATCTCGACCAGGCGCTGGTCAGCAGGGAAGGGCGGTCCATCGCGGAAATTTTCGCGAGTGACGGCGAAAGCCGCTTCCGCGTGCTCGAAAGCCAGGTCCTCGCCGAGCACGCCGAGTTTTCCCGCACGGTCGTCGCCACCGGCGGCGGCATCGTCATTCGTGAGGCCAACCGCGAACTGATGAAGCGCAGCGGCACAGTCGTTTACCTGAAGGCTTCCTGGCCGGCCATCGAGCAACGCCTGGCCCGCGGCGACGGGCGGCCTCTGGCGGATCAGCAGGACGGTTTTGCCAAAGCCAGGGCCTTGTGGGAGAGCCGCCAAGGGTGGTATGAGGAGGCAGATCTGACGGTTGCCTCCGATAGTGGCAGCATCAGTGAAGTGGTGTGGGCGATCATCAGCGGCCTCCATCTGGCCGGACGCTAAAGGAACGAGAGCCATGCTTGAACTGACAGTCGGCCTGGACGAACGCAGCTACCCGATCCTGATCGGCGCCGGGGAGTTAATCTCACTCAATACCGCACTGGCAGGCGTTCGCTTCCCGCGGCGCGTCGCCGTGATTACCAATCCCACGGTTGGCCCATTGTATGCCGATCAGGTCTGCACTCTCCTGCGCGACGGCGGCCGTGAAGTCCGCGTCATCCAGATTCCCGATGGAGAGCACTATAAGACTATGGCCACTGTCGAGGAAGTTCTCGACACCCTGGTCGACTGGAGTTTCGATCGCTCCTGCGGGCTGATCGCCCTGGGTGGCGGCGTGATTGGCGATCTGACCGGATTTGTCGCTGCCATCTACCTGCGCGGCATCCCTTTTGTTCAACTGCCAACGACCCTCCTGGCCCAGGTCGACAGTTCGGTGGGTGGCAAGACCGGGGTCAATCACCCGCAGGGGAAGAACCTGATCGGGGCCTTTTACCAGCCGCGTCACGTCCTCATCGACGTCAACGTGCTCAAGACCCTTGCTCCCCGCGAATATGCCGCCGGTCTCGCCGAAGTCGTCAAGTACGGGGTGATCCGCGATGCCGGTTTCTTCTCCTGGCTGGAGGAGAACAGCCGCGCTCTGCTTGCCCGTTCGCCGCAGGCCCTGGAGTACGCCATCGGGGTTGCCTGCCGTCTCAAAGCCGAGGTCGTGGCCAGTGATGAGCGCGAGGAGGGAGTCCGCGCCCTGCTCAATTACGGGCACACCTTCGGACACGCGGTCGAGACCCTCTGCGGTTACGGGGTGGTCCTCCATGGTGAGGCCGTCGCCATCGGCATGGTTCTGGCAGCGCGCGCCGCTGTCACCCTGGGCTTCGCCGACTGCGCAGAGGTTGCCCGCCTGGTCGCCCTGCTGCAGGCTTTCGACCTGCCGGTGACTCCGCCGGACTTTTCAGTTGCCGAATATGTCGCCGTCATGCGCCACGACAAAAAGGTGCGCGATGGGGCCTTGCGCTTCGTCCTCAATCACGGTATCGGTCATGCCGAGCTGCACCGCATCGATGATCCCGAAGCGCTGCTTACCGCCTTGCTCCCCGGCCGAGAGCAGTGATGAAACACGCTCAATTGCTCGACAAAATCACCATCTACCTGCAGATCATCGATCGCGATCACCACTCCACTGCCTACCTCCAGCTAGTCGACGCCTACCTGCAGCTCGGCCTGCTCGATGATGCCCTGGCAGCCGCCCGTCTCGGCACGACAATGCTGCCGACCTTCAGCCCCTGCTTTGTTGCTTACGGGCAGGTACTGCGCGAACTGGGCAGGCTCGACGAGGCCCTGGTCGCCTACCGGGAGGCCCTGCGCATCGATCCTTTGAACTCCCGCGCCAAGACCGGCCTGGCTCGCCTGCATATCATGGGCGGTCGTCGCGATTTGGCCCGTGAGGTGCTCCAGGAGGCCGCGCTCGCCCACCCGGGCGACGAATTGATCAGCGCCATGCTCGCCGCGCTTGAGCTCAAGGCCCCCTGGCGGCGGCCGGAGTGCCCGGCCAAGCCCGCCGCTGCCCCTGCGGAGGAGCCCGTGGCCGGCGAAGTGCCGATCCTCACCGCGACCCTGGCTGAAATCTACGCCCAGCAAGGGCTCCCTGCTCTGGCAGCACAGGTTTATGGTGAGATCCTCCGCGCCGACCCCTGCAACCGCGAGGCCGCCCGGCGGCTGGCCGAATTGAGTGGCGACTCCGGCCTGCTTGCCGATCAGCCTGCCGACGCTTCGCCCACGGAAGAGGCGGCTCGCCGCGTCGCCGTCCTCGAACGCTGGCTCGAGGCCATCGCCGCCCGCCGCGCCGAAATTCCTGCCGATCACCCCGGCACCGACCCTCAGTGAGGTGAATTGCATGCGCATCCTCGTTCTTCACGGTCCCAACCTTAATCTGCTCGGCAGCCGCGAGCCGCACCTTTACGGCTCTGCCACCCTGGCCGACATCGACCGCGACCTGGCTGCGTTGGCCGGTGAACTCGGCGTCGCTGTCGAGACCTGCCAGTCCAATCACGAAGGGGTGCTGATCGACCGGATTCATGCCGCCGCTCTCGACGGCTATGCCGGGATCATCATTAATCCCGGCGGTTATACCCACACCAGTATTGCCCTGCGCGATGCCATCGCTGGCGTTGCCCTGCCGACTGTCGAGGTTCACCTCTCCAACATTCACGCCCGGGAGAGCTTCCGCCAGCACTCCTACATCGCTCCCGTTGCCCTTGGCCAGATCTGCGGGCTGGGCGCCGGCGGCTATGCCCTGGCCCTGCGCGGGCTCGTCGCCCGTCTCACTGGCTGACCTTGACTGCCGCCCAACTGCACGAACGGCGGGAGCGCGCCAGGGGACTGCTCAGCGAACGCCAGCTCGACGCGCTGCTCCTCACCTCCCGTGAAAATCTGCGCTATCTGTGTGGTTTCACCGGAAGCGAAGGGTGCGCCCTGCTGACGGCAGCGACGCTGACAGTCTTCACCGATTCTCGCTATACCACCCAGGCCCGGGCCCAGGTTTTGGACGCCGACTGCCGCGAATATCGCCTCCAGCCCGACGCGGTGACAGCCCTCCTGCGCGAGCAGGGATTACAAAGAATTGGTTTCGAGACCAGCATTGCCTATGGTAGAGTGGCCGGCCTGCGCGAGAAAGGGGACCCGTCTTGGGCTTGGCTTCCCCTCGGTGACGATCTCGACCGGCTGCGCTGGCTCAAGAGCCCCGAAGAAGTCGCCCTGATCGCTGCCGCTGCCGAGCTGCACAGCGCCGCCTTTACGGATATCCTACCGCTCCTGCATCCGGGGACGATCGAACGCGAGCTGGCCCTGGAGCTCGAGTTTTCACTGAAGAGGCACGGTGCCGAAGAGAAGGCCTTCGACATCATCGTCGCTTCCGGCGAGCGTGGTGCCCTGCCGCACGGTCTCGCCAGCGAGCGCCGCCTGCAGAGCGGTGAACTGGTGACCATCGATTTCGGCGCACGGGTTGCCGGCTACCATGCCGACGAAACGGTGACCGTGGCCATCGGCGAGGTTGCCGGCGAATTGCGCGCTATCTATGACCTGGTACTGGCGGCCCACGACCGGGCAATTGCCGCAATCGCGCCCGGCGTGCCGCTGATCGAAGTCGATCGTCTGGCCCGCGAAATGATCGCAGTTGCCGGCTATGGCGACTATTTCGGCCATGGGCTGGGGCACGGCATCGGCTTGGCCGTCCATGAGGGGCCGTCGCTTTCGCCGCGCAGTACGGCCAGTGCCGAGCCGGGGATGGTTTTTACCGTTGAACCGGGGATCTATCTCCCCGGCCTGGGGGGGGTCAGAATCGAGGATACGGTGCTGGTCACCGCACAAGGCTGTCAGGTGTTGACCCGGGTGCCCAAGCACTTTCGACGGCTGCCGCAATAACTCAACCATACTGCCCGGCCTGTTGAGCCGGCGCGACCTCAGGGAGGAACGTCATGGATGTCAAGGATCTGAAGGTTTTGGTCAAGATCATTACCGAGACCGATATCACCGAGTTCGAGATGGAAAACGCCGACGAGAAGATCGTCATCAAGCGCGGCACCGCCGCCCAGGTCATCCAGATGGCCGCCCCTGCCGCTATGGCGCCCATGGCCATGCCGACGATGCCTGCGACCCAGTCTGCCGCAGCGGCACTCGCTCCGGCCGCTGCCAGTGCCGCGCCGATCGAAGACGCCTGCGAAACGATCAACTCGCCGATCGTCGGCACCTTTTACCGCAAGGCCAGCCCGGAGACCCCTGCTTTCGTCGAAGTCGGTGCTGTGGTCGAGGCCGGTCAGACGGTCTGCCTGGTCGAAGCGATGAAGCTCTTCAACGAGATCGAGGCGGACTTCAAGTGCCGCATCGTCGAAATTCTCAAGAACGATGCTTCGCCGGTCGAATTCGGCGAGCCGCTCTTCAAGATCGAGCGCCTGTAAACCGGGAGTCATCCATGTTCCATAAAGTCCTCATCGCCAACCGCGGCGAGATCGCCCTGCGCATCATTCGCGCCTGCAAGGAACTCGGCATCCGCACGGTGGCCGTGCATTCCGATGCCGACAAGGATGCCCTCCACGCCAAGATCGCCGACGAGAGCATCTGTATCGGCCGGGCCCCGAGTGCCGAGAGCTACCTGAACATGAAGGCGATCATCAGCGCCGCGGAGCTCACCGATGCCGAGGCGATCCACCCCGGCTACGGCTTCCTCTCCGAGAACGCCGAGTTCGCCGAACTCTGCCAGAAGTGCGGGCTGACCTTCATCGGCCCGACCCCCGAGAACATCCGCGTCATGGGCGACAAGATCGCCGGCCGCCAGTCGGTGACCAAGGTCGGCGTGCCGATCCTCCCCGGGACCAAGGACAACGTGGCCACTGTCGAGGAGGCCCAGAAGATCGCCGAACAGATCGGTTTCCCGGTGATCATCAAGGCGACTGCCGGCGGCGGCGGCAAAGGGATGAAGGTCGTCCACTCGCCGGCTTCGCTGCCCAACCAGTTCGCCATGGCCCGCGCCGAGGCTCAGGCCTCCTTCGGCAATCCGGATGTCTACATCGAAAAATACTGCGAGCGCCCGCGTCACGTCGAGGTTCAGCTGCTCGGCGACAACTTCGGCAACGTCATCCATCTCGGCGAGCGTGACTGCTCGATCCAGCGCCGCCACCAGAAGCTGATCGAGGAGGCCCCCTGTCCGGTCCTCACCGACAAGATCCGCAAGCAGCTCTGCGAGTGCGCGGTGGCCGCAGCCAAGGCGATCGGCTACCGCAGCGCCGGTACCATGGAGTTCCTCCTCGACAAGAACAACAACTTCTACTTCATGGAGATGAACACCCGCGTCCAGGTCGAGCATCCGGTTACCGAGGCGATCACCGGGGTGGACATCGTCAAGGAACAGATCCGCGTCGCCGCCGGTCTGCCGCTGCGCTACAAGCAGCGCGACATCAAGATCTCCGGTCACGCCATCGAGTGCCGCATCAATGCCGAGGACCCGGTCAAGTTCACCCCGTTCCCCGGCAAGATCGATGGCTATCACCCCCCGGGGGGGCTGGGAGTGCGTATCGACAGCGCGGTCTACGATCAGTACACCGTCCTGCCCAACTACGACTCGATGATTGCCAAGCTGATCGTTCATGCCGATACCCGCGAAGAGGCGATCAAGCGCATGGCCCGGGCCCTCGACGAGTACATCATCGGCGGGATCAAGACCACGCTGGAGTTCCACCAGCGGATCATGAACAACGCCGAGTTCATCGAGGGGGATGTCGATACCGGCTTCCTCGAGCGGATCAAGCTGTAGGGACTCAGGGGCCGGCGCATGCCGGCCCTTTTTCTTGACGACATGTCCACATCTCCCCATCGCTGGCGGCTGATCCGCTCCGGTCACCTCTCCGGCGCCATGAACATGGCGATCGACGATGCGCTGCTGCACTCCGTGGCTTGCGGCGCTTCGCCGCCGATCCTGCGCCTGTATCGCTGGCGTCCGGTGACCCTGACCCTCGGCTACGCCCAGCTGCCCGGGACCGCGGTCGATCTGGACGCCTGTGCCGCCGCCGGCATCGACGTGGTCAGGCGGCCCACCGGGGGGCGGGCGGTCCTCCACGACCGTGAGGTCACCTATGCGGTCATTGCGCCGTGCAGCGAGCCCTTCGGCACCTCGGTGGCCCATTGCTACCGGACCATCGCCGGCGTCCTTCAGAACGCCTTGCGCAGTCTCGGGCTGGCTGCCGAGCTGGTCCCCGGACAGCAGCGTGGCCAGCAGGGGAGGGCGGTCTGCTTCACCGCCCCGGCCCAGCACGAACTGCTGATTGCTGGCTGCAAGGTGGCTGGCTGTGCCCAGAAACGCCGTGGTGCCGCTTTTCTCCAGCACGGCTCGTTGCCTCTTGACATCGACCTGGGGCTGCTGCAGCGCCTCATGCCTGTAGCCCCCGGTGAAGAGGCTGGCGAGCGGCAGGCGGCGATCGGCTGGCTCAATCGCTTTGCTTCGCCACCGCTGACGGTCGATGCGGTCGAGGATGCGCTGGTTGCTGCCTTTCGCCATGACCTGGGTATCGAGTTCGCCGTTTCGGAGTTGAACGACCGTGAAGAACACACTGCAGCGGACCTGCATGATCAGTATTACGCCGATCCGCAGTGGACACGCAGAGGCCCCGGCCAGCCAATTGAACAGGGGGGTGGTTCGTGTTAGGATATGAAAAATTCAACCACCGGAGTTGCCCGATGAAGCGCTTGCTTGGACTGTTTCTGGCCGTAGCCGGATTGTTGTTTTGCACGGGGATGGGAGATCTCGGCGGGCAGCCGCAGGGGACTGTCCCCCACACCGATGTGTCGATCAACGCAAAAGTGACCGATAAATCCGGGGTGGCCACTTCGCTCAGCCAGTTCTCCATGGGCGGCGAGACTTTCCTCGCCGCACGGCGCGGCAGCGGTGACCTGTCGATCCCTTTTCAGCAGTTGTCCAGCCTCGACTTCGGTGCCAGCAATGGCGACAACACCCAGGTCAAGGCCACTCTCAAGGGGGGCGAGAGTCTCGACCTGCTGATCCAGAAGCGCGTGGTCTTCTACGGGTCGACCGGCTACGGCGCCTTCTCGATCAAGGCCCGGGACCTGGCCCGCATCGAATTTCCCTGACCACAGCGTTGGCTATGACCCTTGCCGTAGGCCGTATCAGCTACCTGAACGCCATCCCCTTTTTCTACTATCTTGACCAGCGGGCTTTCCCCGGCAAGGTGATCGACGGGGTTCCTTCAGTGCTGAATGCCCGCCTGGCCGCCGGGGAGATCGACCTCAGCCCGTCCTCTTCCTTCGAGTACGCCCTGCACTGGCGCAAGTATCAGCTCCTTTCCGGTCTGTCGATCAGCAGCCGCGGACCGGTGCAGAGTGTTCTGCTCTTCAGTCGCCTGACCCTGGATCAGCTCGCAGACACGGACGAGATCCTCGTCACCGGCGAGTCGGCCACGTCGGTCAACCTGCTCAGGATCCTGCTCCGCGAATATTATGGCGCCGCTTCACTGGCCTGCCGCGTCCCCGCCGGCGAGCTCGAAGGGCATATCGAGCGCGGCGCGAGCGGCCTGCTGATCGGCGACCGCGCCCTGCGCATGGCCCGCCACCTCCCCGCCGGTGTCCGGGTTTACGATCTGGGCGAGCTCTGGTACCGCCATACCGGGCTGCCCTTCGTCTTCGCCCTGTGGATCGTCCGCCGCCAGGTCGTCGCCGGGCAGGAGGCCGAGGTCAAGGAGGTGGCCCGCCAGCTCAGGATCGCTCTCGATCGGGCGCTCGCCGACTTGCCCGCATTGGCGGAAACATACACCGGCACGGCGACACTGGATGCCGCAGCCCTGGTTGACTACTGGCAGACCGTCTCCTACGCTCTCGATGAAGATCACCTGGCCGGGCTGAAGCTCTACTTCTCGCTGTGCGTCAAGCACGGCCTCCTCGCTGACCTGCCTGAGCTGGAATTCGTTGCCGGCTGAAGCGCGTTGAGGCATACTGCCGGTCTCACTCACTGCAAATCCTTATGCCCGGGTGGCGGAACTGGCAGACGCAAGGGACTTAAAATCCCTCGACCGTACGGTCATACGGGTTCGACCCCCGTCCCGGGCACCAGTAAACTCGACTAGAGATAAAAGAAGGGCGGGAGATGTCTCCCGCCCTTCTCATCGTCTTGTGACTCCTGCTCAAAAACCAAATGGTGAATTTGAGTAGGGCTCATCATTTTCCATCACGGGAAGATTCGTGCTGTACTTCGCGGTTGACAAATCGCCGAACACCCGCGTGGACGCGGTTACCTCGATGTCAATCCAGTTCCCGTAGGATTTTGCGTACTTGATGGTGAAAGCCGCCATTCCGTCAGCGTCGGTACTCACCGATGCAGGGATACTTGCCACTCCCCCTGGGTCAAGGCGGCCATTGGGTGTTCCTGAAGTGACATCGGCCAATGAGCCTTCTGCACCGTTATACCAGGTGAGGTCCGTCGCGTCCCCTGGCAGTGCCAGCGGGCTCGACCAACCCTTTGCTCCGTCTTCTCCCGGGTCAAGAAATCCGTTGCGATTCACATCTTCGTTTCTGAACTTGGCCGAATAGACAGCGGCGTAATTGGTTGTGCTGGTGTCTCTTGAGCCGGTGTAAAAATGAACAGGGTAGATGCCCAGATCAACCACCGCATTGGGGACCGGATTGCCATTACTGTCAACTACCAGTACGGATACGGGAAGTGCATAGCCGATTTCCAGTCCATTATTGGTCACAACAGCGATCTTGTTGGTCGTTCCGATGACAATAGAGGCTGCGCCCTTGGCAATAGTCAGGGTTGTATCGTAGTAAATCGCCTGGTTGGCCTGCAGGGTGGCCCGGATTTTTACCCCATTCTGGGCGGATACCGTCGTGCCGCTGGTAAACGATACTGTGGCTACGCCGAGGCTGTCGGTACTGGCAATTGCTGAGGAAAGGCTTTCACCGCCGCCAGGGCCCTCGATGAGGGTGAACATGACAATCTGGTTGCTAACCGGTTGACCGTTGCTGTCACGGACGATCGCCGAGATGGTGCTCATCGAAGTGGTCCCACCGATACTGGGGGGGATGACGCTTGGTGAGGCCTGCAGGCTCAAACGGGCCGGGATGAAGGAGGCAACATTCAAGCGCAGAGCTGTATTCTTCCCAGTTGCAGTTGCGGTTATATCGACAGGAGTTGCCGTACTCCCGGCGGTGTAGGTGACATGAGCTTGACCGTTTGCGTTGGTGAGAGCAACGGTTTCTGTCTTGTTGATGACAGCGTCGAAATAGCCGCCAGTCGTATAGAAGCTGACCGCCTGATTGGCTACGGGCGCGCCAATGTCACTCGTTGATGTGAGTGTCAGGGTCGTAGTTGCTCCGACGGCGATCGTAGAGTTCTCGGCCGGTGCAGTAAAGCTGAATTGTGTGCTGCTGACATTCACCTCGGTACTGGCTTGGGCGCCCACCCCAGTGGCGACGATTGTATCAACTCCAGGCGTGTTGAGGGCCGTGAGGGTGGCGGTCGCCTGGCCGCTGGCGTTGGTAACGACTGTGACGGATCGTCCTGACGCGCTACCCGCTGTAAGCCGGTTGCTCAGCGTTGACACCAGTATCAAGCTGACGTTGCTCTGCGGGAGGCCGGCGGCGTCAAGTGCGGTCACGGTCAAGGCGGCAGTATCCCCGGCATTGGCCAGCAAGCTATTCTTGCTACTCACCAGACTCAACGTCGTACCCTGCATCGTCAGGGGCAATTCTTTGGTGAGGCGTCCAGAGGATGCGGTTATTGTTACGATTCGATTGGAGCGGTCAGGTCCGCTGGAAAATGTTACTATGGCTGTGCCTGACTCATCGGTCGTAACCTGGGACGCACTAAGTAGGCCGGCATCAGTATTCAAGTCGATGATAACCCCGCCTGCCCCAGCCAGGTTCTTGTCCCGGGCCGTGATGGTAAGAGTGGCGGAGTCAATGCCGTCGGTCCTTATCTGGTACTTGTCAGAGGTCAGGTCGATCCTTGCGGCTGTGACGGTCGCACCCCCGTCTTCTCCGCTCCCGCCACCTCCCCCGCAAGCGCAGGCAAGGAACAATAAGGCGGAGACAGCGAGGAATCTTGTGACATTCTTGAACATGGTGTGACCCCCTGAAGTGCCGGATATCGAAACTTTTAAACTTTCGTTTATCTGGGTTTTTTATCACATTAACAGGGCCAGCGACAAACGATATTCGTTGTGCTCCATCAACTCCCTGATGATTTTTTCTAGACCTCCGTACGCTTCCCCAGCATAATCCGCAGCGCATCCTGTGCATGCCCCCGAGGAGATCGCGAACCGCTATGACCCGCATCGAATTCGTCAAGCTCGACCGCCCGGAGAAGGCCCGGGTGCTTTGCGAACTGGCCGAGGAGTTCTACCTCCAGGGCCGGCGCGTGCTGGTGCTGGTCGAGGATGACAACCAGGGGGTGACCCTCGACCAGTTCATGTGGACCTGGAAGAAGGCTGCTTTCCTCCCGCATGTCTTCGATAACGGTGCGGTGGAGTGTCTCGACGAGCCGGTGGTGATCGCCGCCCGTGAGGCCAACTGCAACGGGGCGACGGTCCTCGTCGCCGGGCGCGGCTGCCAGCTCGATTTCATCCGCCGCTTCGAGACGGTGATCGATTTCGCCGAAGTCTACGACGAGACCCTGCGTGCCTCCTCGCGGGCCCGCTTCAGCCGTTACCGGGAGGCCGGCTTTGCGCCCGTTATGCGTTAACGGCGGCGGGCCGGAGAGCCTGCTGCGCCTCGCGCACCTGCCGCGTGGCGAGGAGGAAACCGCTTTCGCTGCCGGGGCGCCGGCGGCCCTGGAGAGGTGGGCGGCACGTCCGGGTGAGGTGCTGACCGCGATCGATCCGCAGCAGGGTTGCTGGCGGGTCCGGCTGACTGCTGTCGGTGAGGAGCCCCGCGGCGTGCCGTTTCAGCTCCTGGCCGGCTCAGCCGAGAGCCGGGTGGCGATCGAGGTCTACCAGGCCGTGCCGGAGAAGGAGCGCTTCGAACTGGTGCTGCAGAAGCTCACCGAGCTGGGGGTGACGCGCATCGTCCCGGTGGAGCCCG
>CAYQLP010000016.1:23830-36334 GCA_964418505.1 uncultured Geobacteraceae bacterium
CATTCGGTCACCGTGGCAGAACGCGATGCAGGCCAGGCCAAGTCCCATCGCTGGCCGGAGGTTATCCTCCGTGCCGCCCGTCAGTGCCGCCGGGCCATGCTCCCCGAACTTTTCCCGGCTTTACCCTTCGCAGCAGCACTGCCGCTGGCCGCAGAGGCCGAACTGGCCCTGATGCTCTACGAAGGGGAGGGGGGCTGGTCCCTGGGCGAGGCCCTCGGCAAGCTGCGCCCGCAGCGGGTGGCCCTGCTGGTCGGTCCTGAAGGGGGCTTCGCCGATCACGAGGTCGAGGCCGCCCGCGCCCTGGGCATCGTCCCGGTCTCCCTTGGTCCGCGCATTCTGCGCACCGAAACCGCCGCCATCGTCGGCACCGCCCTGCTCCAGGGGCTGCTCGGCGATTTGTGCCATGGATAAAATGGAAAGAAACTTGCTGGACAACCTGGTCGTCGTGCTGGTCGCCCCCTCCGGCGAGCTGAACATCGGCTCGACGGCGCGGGCCATGGCCAACTTCGGCGTTTCTCGCCTGCGCCTGGTCGCCCCGCTGACCGACCATCTCCAGGACGGCGCTCGCAAAATGGCGGTCAAGGCCACCCCGATCCTCGAAACGGCGGAGGTCTTCGCTGACCTCGCCACGGCCCTGGCCGACTGTCACTTCGCTCTCGGCACTACCCGGCGTTTCGGCAAGTACCGGGAGAACCTCCTCCATCCCGACGAAGCCGCCGCCTGTGTCCTCCCTCTGTTGCCTGAAGGCCCGGTGGCGCTGGTCTTCGGCCGCGAGGATTGCGGCCTGATGACCGAGGAGCTTGACCTCTGTCAGCGCCTGATCACCATTCCCACCAGTGACCGCCTGCCGTCGATGAACCTGGCCCAGTCGGTGGCCGTCTGTCTCTACGAAGTCTCCCGGGCCCGGGGAGCGCAGACAGCCGATCCTGCACCCTCCCGGCGCCTGGCCACGGTTGATGAACTCGAGCATCTCTTCACGCACATGAAGGAGACTTTTGCGTCGATCGATTACCTCGATCCGCAGAATCCCGAGCACATCCTGCGCGCTTTCCGGCGCTTCCTCGGCCGGGCATCTCTCGATCCCCGCGAGGCCCGCATCCTGCGCGGCATGCTCAGCCAGATCGATTGGGTCAACGGTGAACGCCTGCGCCTGAGCAAGGAGGGCGGCAATGACCCCGTTCAGGAGTGAGAAGCTGCCCAACGGCCTGAGTGTCGATTTTTCCGACCGGACGACCCGCTATTTCGGCGACTATCACCGCGTCCGGGTCGAAGTGCGCATCGCCCTCACGGCGCCCTCTTCAGCTTCCTGGAGCGAGCTCAAGGTCCTGGAGCGCATGGGCGTTGCCAGCGCCGAGGTCCTCGCCGTCCGAGATCGCCTGGCCGAAGACTACTGGCAGCACGCCAGTCGCTACCTGGCCCATCCCGAATTCATCCACCGTGCCTTGGCCCGTCAAGGTGTCCGCCGGAGGGTGTTTTGAGCGTCCCCGCCGTGATCCAGAAGCTGGCCATCGACAAGCTCACCCTGGGCGGGCGCGGCCTGGGTCGGCATCAAGGGAAGGCGGTCTTCGTCCCCGGCACTGCCCCCGGAGACCAGGCGGCCTGCCGCATCGTCCGTAGGCATCGCCACTATGACGAGGCGGAGTTGATCGAACTCCTCGAACCGTCCCCCGAGCGGCGTATTCCGCCCTGTCCCCTGGCCGGCACCTGCGGCGGCTGCCAGTGGCAGCACCTGCCCTACAGCGTGCAGCTCGGCTGGAAAGAGCGGCTGTTCGCCGAACAGCTGCAGCGCGGCGGCCTCGTCGGCGAGGAGCAGCTGTTACCGATCGTCGCCGCGCCCGGCGAATTCGCCTATCGCAACCGCGTTCAGTACAAGTGCCGCCAAACTGGCGGCGGCTTCGTCGCCGGCTTCTACCGTGCCGGCAGCCACTACGTCATCGATACTCCCGGCTGTCTCCTCCCCCGCCCGGAGATCGTGGCGGCGCGGGCAGCACTGCAGACCGCTGTTTCTGGCTGTCCCTGCCCGGAGGCACTCCCCCAGCTGGATATCAGCTGCGGTGACGACGGCCAGGTGGCGGTGATCGCGCACGTTCTGCCCGGTGCCGACCATCTGGTGGCGGACTGGCTGAAGGGGTTGGCCCTGACCCATGGCTACGCCGCGGCTCTCCAGGTCGGGCGCAAGGCGACCATCAGAGTCCTCACCGCCGATCCGTCGCTGCTGACCCTGGTCGATGAGCCGCCGCTGGCAGTGAGGGTCAGCGGCGGCGGTTTTGCCCAGGTCAACCCGGAGCAGAACCGGCGTCTGGTCGCGGCGGTTGTCGAGGCCGCCGGGCTGACCGGCAGTGAGCGGGTCCTCGACCTTTTCTGCGGCGCCGGCAATTTCACCCTGCCGCTGGCCCGCCGGGCCGCTGCGGCTGTCGGCATCGAGGAGTACGCCCCGGCGATCGCCGATGCCCGCCGCAATGCCACCGTCAACGGCATCGCCAATGTCGACTTTCAGGCCGAGGCGGCTGACCGGGCGCTTTTCGCACACGGGACTTTCGACATCGTGCTGCTCGACCCGCCGCGCACCGGGGCCTACCCGGTGGTTAGGCGCTTACTCGAGCTGCGGCCGCGCCGCATCCTCTACGTCTCCTGCGATCCGGCCACCCTGGTCCGCGATCTGCAGCCCCTGGTGCACAACGGCTATCGACTGCTTTCCAGCCGTCCCTTCGATCTTTTTCCGCAGACCTGGCATATCGAAAGTCTCAGCGTGCTGCACCGCGTCGACTGATTTTGCTCTTGCATTACCGGGCTTTTTTCTGCTATTAGATGAGAGTATTTTTGTTCACTGGAAAGTGAGCTCGCAAGGCTCGCTTTTTTTATTGCCCAAGGCGATACAGGCGATGACGATCGAACTTCTCCCCAGCATTGAAACGCTGATCGCGCCGATTCTCCGCGAGCTCGGCCTCGAGCTGGTCGACCTCGAGTTCAAGCGTGAGGGGCGCGACTGGTTCCTGCGCCTCTTCATCGACAAGCCCGAGGGTGTGACTCTCGACGACTGTGCCGCGCTGAGCCGTGAGGTCAGCGCCCTTTTTGAAGTCGAGGATCCGATCGATGCCCCCTACCGGCTCGAGGTCTCCTCTCCGGGTCTTGACCGCCCCTTGAAGAAGGCCGCCGATTTTTCGCGCTATGCCGGCCAGCGCATCAAGCTCAAGACCCTGGCTCTGTGCGATCCGGACCAGCGCGGCCATCAGCGCAAGACCTTCACCGGCGAGCTGCTCGGCTGTGACGGTACGCTGGTGCGTCTGCGCCAGACCGATCGGCGTGGCGGAGAAATCGCCGTCCCCCTCGCCGAGATCGATACGGCCAGGCTCGACCCGCAGTTTTAAAGTTCTAGACCGCGCTGATGCCGTTGACCGGCCAGCGCCGCCACCATAAGGGGAACGCATGAACCTCAACCACATCATCGACCAGGTGGTCAAGGAGAAGGGGATCGACCGGACTGTGCTGGTCCAGGCCCTGGAGTCCGCGGTATTGACCGCCGCCAACAAGAAGTATCGCAATACCCGTGAACTGGAAGCTCACTTCAACGACGAGAGCGGTGAAGTGGAGCTCTATGAATTCGTCACCGTGGTCGATGAAGTCACCAACTCCTACCAGGAGATCGGTCTCGATGAGGCCCGTGAGTCCGATCCTGAAGCCCAGGTCGGCGACTCGCTGGGCATGCTCCTCGAGGAAGCCGGCAACTTCAGCCGGATTGCCGCCCAGACCGCCAAGCAGGTGATCATTCAGAAGGTTCGCGAAGCCGAGCGCGAGGGCATCTACAATGAATTCAAGGATCGCGTCGGCCAGTTGGTCAACGGTATCGTGCGTCGCTACGAGAAGGGCGACCTGATCGTCGATCTGGGTCGCGCCGAAGCCAGCCTGCCGCGCTGGGAGCAGGTGCCCCGCGAGAACTACCGCCAGGGGGATCGCGTCCGCGCTTATGTCGCCGAGGTGCGCATGGCCACCAAGGGGCCGCAGGTGGTCCTCTCGCGGACTCATCCCGGCCTGCTTTCCGAACTCTTCCGCATCGAGGTCCCCGAGATCGCCGAGGGGATCGTCGAGATCATGGCGGTGGCCCGCGAACCCGGCAGTCGCGCCAAGATGGCGGTGGTCTCCCACGATCCCGATGTCGATCCGATCGGTGCCTGCGTCGGCATGCGCGGTTCGCGGGTGCAGAATGTCGTCTCCGAGCTGCGCGGCGAAAAGATCGATATCATCAACTGGACCCCCGACATCGCCCGCTTTGCCTGTGCCGCCCTGGCCCCGGCCGAGGTGGCCCGCGTTTACGTCGACAGCGAAGAGCAGGCCATGGAGATCATCGTCCCCGACGACCAGCTCTCCCTGGCCATCGGCAAGAAGGGGCAGAACGTTCGCCTGGCCGCCAAGCTCACCGGCTGGAAGATCGACATCATGAGCGAGAGCCGGGCCGCCGAAATCGCCATGGAGGAACAGGGCGGTGCGGCTGAGGAGACCAGCGAGCCCGGGGAAGAAGCGCCGGCGGAGTCGACCTCTGACATGCCGGCCAAGGATGCCATCGCCTGCCTGGCCGAGGTGGCTGACCTTGCCGAGCTCGAGCGGCTGCTGGCCGGTGAGGAGCGGGTCACCGTTCTGCGCGCAGGAGAGAGTCGCCGCGCCGCCTTGAGCGAGGGGCAGGAGTAGCTCTTTGTCGGAGGCGGCTCGCGGTCCGCAACGGACCTGCCTCGGCTGTCGCCAGGCTCTGGAGCGCTCCCGCCTGGTCCGCTACGTGCGGGCCCCGGAGGGGACGCTGCTGGTCGATTATCGCGAGCGACTGCCAGGGCGGGGGGCATACACCTGTGCGACCCGTGAGTGCATCACCGCTGCCCTCAAGCGCCGCCAATTCGACCGGGCCTTCAAGTCGCCCTGCACGGTTCCCTCTGCCGAGGAACTCTGTGCGGCGCTCTCTCGGGAGCTTTATGAGCGCCTGCTCTCCCTGCTGGGGATGGCGCGAAAATCCGGGCAGCTGCTTGCCGGCAGCAACCTGGTGCTCGATGCGCTGGAGCGCCCCGAGCGCCTGCAGGTGATCCTGGTGGCCCGGGACGTTGCTCCGGGAATCGGGGAGAAGGTTTTCCGCAAGGCCGCCGGCAAAGCCGTCGCCTGTCTGCACTTTGCCGACAAGGCCCTGCTTGGCCAGCTTCTCGGGCGGGATGAGTACAGTGTCGCAGCATTGAACAGGGGACGGCTCGCTGCGGCGTTCCTTGACGAGTGGGAAAAGTTCACGGAGTTATCAGGGGAAAATTGATGGCAAAGATTCGTGTGAGTGATCTGGCGAAGAAAATGGGTGTGGATGGCCGGGAACTGCTTGAGCAGCTCAGCCGTGCCGGGGTCCCCGGCAAGACCCAGGCCAGTACCCTCGAGGAAGCCGAGATCAGCAAGTTCGAGGCGGCGCGCGCCGCAGCAGCGGCTCCGTCCGCCGATGTCAAGGTCGACGAGCAGAGGATCGGCTCCGGTCTGATCCGGCGCCGCGTCAACCGTCCGGCAGCGAGCGAGGTTGAGCCCCCGCCCGCACCTGTCGAGCCGCCGATGAGTGCTCCGCTCGTCGAAGTTCCCCCCGTCCCGGTCCAGGCTCCTGCCGTGGTCGCCGAACCACAGCCGGTTGCCGCCGCCGTGGTGGTCCCGCCCCCGGCAGCGGTCACTCCTCCTGCCGTCGCGGAGCCGCCGGTGGCGACTGTCGTCGAGGCAGCCGTGGCCACCCCGGCCGTGGCGACTCCTGCGCCTGAAGCCCCGCTTGAAGCCCCGCCTGAAGCCCCGGTGGTCGCCGAAGTGAAGCCTGTGCCCGCGCCCGCTGCGGCCACCACTGCCCCGGCTCCCGAGCCTGGAACCCGTGCCAAGATCCTCGGCCGGGTTGAGCTGCCGCGCTCGGTCTATGAGCCCCCGCGCGCCGAGCGCCCTGCCGGCGGCGCTCGCCCGACTGGCCCCGGCGGTCGTCCTGAACGTCCGGCCGGTCCCGGTGGTCCCCGTCCGGCTGGCCCTGGCGGTCCCCGTCCGGCCGGTCCCGGCGGCGCTCGTCCGGCTGGCCCGGGTGGTCCCCGTCCGGCTGGCCCTGGCGGTCCCCGTCCGGCCGGTCCGGGCGGTCCGCGTCCCGGTGGCCCCCGCCCCGGTGGGCCGGTCGCCCCGGCACCCGACTTGTCCGCACCCGGTAAGGACGTTGGCCGTGGCCGCGCCGCCAAGAAGAAGAAGGGCCGCACTGATGGCGGTGAGGAGGCGGCCGGGCTGGGCCGGCGCAAAGAGCGCCAGGTCTACGAGCCGGATGCCGTCGACCGCTACCGCAAAGGCAGAAAGGCCCCGCGCCTTCAGCAGAAGACCGAGATCACCGTCTCCAAGGCGATCAAGCGCAAGATCCGTATCACCGACGTGATCACCGTCGGCGAGCTGGCCAAGCGCATGGGGGTCAAGGCCAACGACCTGATCAAGGACCTGATGCGCCAGGGGCAGATGGTTACCATCAATCAACCCCTCGATTTCGACACCGCCTCGATCATCGCCGCCGACTACAGCTACGATGTCGAAAACGTCGCCTTCGATGAAGAGAGCATGCTGGCCGTCACCGGTACCGTCGAGCAGGAGGAGGCCGATGGCACCCTGCGCTCCCGCCCGCCGGTGGTCACCATCATGGGCCACGTCGACCACGGCAAGACCAGTCTGCTCGATGCCATCCGCGAAGCCAACGTGACTGCCGGCGAGTTCGGCGGCATCACCCAGCACATCGGCGCCTACGATGTCGATCTCGGCGACGGCCGCAAGGTGACCTTCCTCGACACGCCAGGTCACGAGGCCTTTACCGCCATGCGCGCCCGAGGCGCCCAGGTCACCGACATTGTCGTCCTGGTCGTGGCGGCCGACGACGGCGTCATGCCGCAGACCGTCGAGGCGATCAACCACGCCCGCGCCGCCAAGGTGCCGATCGTCGTCGCCGTCAACAAGATCGACAAGGTCGACGCCAACCTCGACCGGGTCTTCAAGGAGCTGGCCGACTTCAACCTGATCTCGGAGGAGTGGGGCGGCGAAACGATCTTCGTCCAGGTTTCCGCCAAGAAGCGCATCAACATCGACCAGCTCCTCGAGATGCTCCTCCTCCAGGCCGAGGTCATGGACCTCAAGGCCAACCCGGACAAGCGCGCCCAGGGGACGGTCATCGAAGCCCGCCTCGACAAGGGGCGTGGTCCGGTCACGACCATCCTGGTCCAGCAGGGGACCCTCAAGGTCGGCGACCCGATCGTCGCCGGCGTGCACATGGGACGCGTCCGCTCGATGACCGACGACCGCGGCCAGGCCGTCAGGGAAGCCGGACCCTCCTTCCCGGTGGAAGTCACCGGCCTCTCCGGGGTCCCGGAGGCCGGCGAGCTCTTCCATGCCGTCGAGGATGAAAAGATCGCCCGCGACGTCGCCCAACACCGTGCCCAGAAGATCCGCGAGGCCGAACTGGCCAAGCACAGCAAGATCTCCCTCGACCAGCTTTACGCCAAGATCAGCCAAGGCGAAGTCAAGGAGCTGCGCGTGGTCATCAAGGCCGACGTGCAGGGCTCGGTAGAGGCCGTGGCCGAGTCCCTGACCAAGCTTTCGACCGACGCCTGCCGCCTGGTGGTGATTCATTCCGGGGTCGGCGCGATCACCGAGACCGACATCAGTCTGGCTGCAGCCTCCGACGCCATCGTCCTCGGCTTCAACGTCCGTCCGGCGCCCAAGGCCTCGTCCCTCGCCGAAGGGGAGGGGGTCGACATCCGCCTCTACAACGTCATCTACGACGCGGTCAACGACGTGCGCAGCGCCATGGAAGGGCTGCTCGCCCCGACCCTCCAGGAGGAGACTCTCGGCCGGGCCCTGGTCCGCGAGGTCTTCACCATCACCAAGGTCGGCGCTGTCGCCGGCAGCTACGTCACCGACGGCAAAATCCTGCGCTCGGCCCGGGCCCGCCTGCTGCGCGACAACGTGGTGGTGTGGACCGGGAAGCTCGCCTCGCTGCGGCGCTTCAAGGATGACGTCCGCGAAGTCGGCACCGGCTACGAGTGCGGAATCGGCCTGGAGAACTATAATGACATTAAGCCCGGCGATGTGATCGAGTTCTTCGAGATCAAGGAAGTCAAGACCAGCCTCTGATCCGGCCCCCGCGGCCGGGGTGAGTGACCATGGTGGTCGGTGTTTTGCGTGTCGAGTTGCACCTTCACGGGGTGCACAGTCTCAAGGAGAAGCGCGGCGTGGTGCGCCGCCTGCTGGCCCGCTGCCGCAACCGCTACCCGGTCTCGGCGGCGGAGGTCGGCCACCTCGACCTGTGGCAGCGCGCGCAGCTGGGCATTGCCCTGGTCAGTGGCAGCGAGGCCGTCATCGCGCCGATTCTCGAGCGACTTGAAGACGATCTGCACGCCGAGGCCGAGGTGATCGATGTCGCTCTCGAGTTCATCCATCTCTGAACAGCCAGGAGTATCCCGCATGCCCAGCCAGCGCTCCCGGCGCGTTGCCGAAGCGATCCAGCACGAAATCTCCGCCCTGCTGCTGCGCGGGCTCAAGGACCCGCGCATCGGCTTCGTCACCATCACCGGCGTGGAGATGAACCCCGACCTCCACCTGGCCAGGGTCTTCTACAGCGTGGTCGGCGACGACGAAGCCAAGAAGAGCACCGGCGCCGGGCTCAAGAGTTCGATCCCCTTCCTCAAGGCCCAACTCGGTCGCCAGCTGCACATGAAGTACGTCCCCGACCTGGTCTTCCAGTACGACAGCTCGATCGAGTACGGCAGCCGTATCGAAACCCTGCTGCGCGACGCCCTGCACGAGCAGAGCGATGATTGAAGTCATTCTCGCTGCCATTCGCGATGGGCAGAGCTTCCTGGTCGCCGGGCACGAAAACCCCGATGGCGACACCATCGGTTCGACCCTGGCCCTGGCCGGCGCCCTGCGCGAGATGGGCAAGACGGTGGTGGCCTACAACCAGCACGGCCTTCCCAACGATTACCGTTTCCTCCCCGGAGGTGCGGAACTGGTCACCGCGGTAGCCCCTGAGGCGCGCTTCGATGTCGGCTTTGTTCTCGATGCCGGGGAACTGCGGCGAGCCGGCGACTGGATCCGCGGGGCCTGCCGGGTTCTGGTCAATATCGACCACCATCCGCACTCCGAAGATTTCGGCGATCTCTACTGGGTCGACGATCAGGCCAGCGCCACCGGCGTGCTGATTTACCGCCTGCTCATGGCCGCAGGCCAGCCGGTCTCCCTGGCGGTGGCCACCTGCATCTACACGACCATCCTCTCCGACACCGGTTCCTTCCGCTATTCCAACGCTGACCCCGAAGCCTTCCGGGTTGCCGGCGAGATGGTGGCGCTGGGAGTCGATCCCTGGGAGATCGCCTCCGGGCTCTACGAGAGCCAGGAAGAGTGCCGCCTGCGCCTCCTCGGTCTCTCCCTGCCGACCCTCACCGTGTCCCCCTGCGGGACCTTCGCTTCGATCACCGTGACCCGGGAGATGATCGCCGCCACCGGCGCCCGCCCCGAGCACACCGACCGCTTCGTCAACTACCCCCGCTCGGTGCGCGGAGTGGAGGTGGCGATCTTCTTCCGCGAGATCGGCCCCGAGCGCTTCAAGGTCGGCTTCCGCTCCAAGGGGCGCATCGATGTCGGCGCCCTGGCCCGCGAACTGGGCGGCGGAGGACATCACAACGCGGCGGGGGTGACGGTCGATGGGGCCCTCGAGGGGGTCCGCGAGCAGCTCTTCACGCGCATCGGGGAACTGCTCGCCGCCAGTCGATGAACGGCCTGCTCCTCGTCGACAAGCCAGCCGGCCTGTCATCTTTCGATGTCGTCCGCTCCGTGCGCCGCTGGTGTGCCACCCGCCAGGTCGGGCATGGCGGGACCCTTGATCCCGCCGCCACCGGCGTTCTCCCCGTAGCGGTCGGTTCAGTCACCCGTCTCACCGAATATCTCCTCGATGGCGACAAGGAATACCTGGCCGTCATGCACCTGGGCGTCACCACCGCCACCCAGGATGGCGAGGGGGAGATCATCGGCCGGGGTGAACTCTCCGGGATCGACCAGTCGACGGTCGCCGCGGCTCTCGAGCACTTCCGCGGCGCTATCGACCAGGTCCCGCCGATGTACTCGGCCCTCAAGCGCGACGGCGTTCCTCTGTATCGCCTGGCCCGCCGCGGCGAAGAAGTCGAGCGCCAGCCCCGCCCGGTGACGATCCATTCTCTGGAGTTGGTCGACTGTGCCCCGCCGCTGATCACCCTGCGCGTCTCCTGCAGCAAGGGGACCTATATTCGCACCCTCTGCCACGATATCGGCGCAGTTCTCGGCTGCGGGGCGCACATGGCCAGACTGCGCCGCATCCGCTGCGGTGGGCTGAGCCTCGAGCGTTGTACGACGTATGACCGCTTGGCCGAACTGGCTGCGGCCGGCGCGGCGCTGCCGCTGATCCCCGCCGCCGAGGTCCTCCCCGGTTTCCCTGCGGCAGTTGTGCAAAGCACAGCCTGGCCGCGCCTGGGCAACGGAGTGGCGCCGCGCCAGGAGGACGTGGTCTGGATGGAGGGCGAAGCGCCTCCCCCCGGGGTCCTGGTGAGCCTGTTGGCCAATGGTGAACTGGCAGCGATTGCCCGTTTCGTCCCTGGTGGGGAAGGGGGGCGGCCCGGTGACTTTTCCCTCGAGAAAGTCTTTCTGTAGGCGGCCTGGACTTCGTAAATGCTTTACTTAGCGGCAGAACTGTGATAGATAAGCAGTCTTGAGTTCTCGACGAAATTAATTTCTTACCCCACAGCAAAGGAGATGGCGCGGTGCTGGCCACGGAACGTAAACAGGAAATCATCGGCAAATTCAGAAGTCACGAAGCGGATACCGGCTCCCCCGAAGTGCAGATCGCTCTCCTGTCGGAGCGTATCGTCACCCTCACCGAGCACTTCCGCACCCACAAGAAGGATCATCACTCGCGCCGCGGCCTCCTCAAGATGGTCGGTCAGCGTCGCCGCCTGCTCGACTACCTGAAGAGCCGGGATGTCGCGCGTTACCGCAAGGTGATCGAGAGTCTCGGGATTCGTCGTTAAGGAAAAAGGCAGCAGCGTCACGGTGGCGCTGCTGCCTTCGTTAAGGGCCAGGGAGGCTGTCCGGAGAGAGGATCTGCTGCAGGCAGGAAGCCGCAGCGGGTACTGTCTCAGGCCAACCTCCCCTGACGTTTGAGGCCCACTAACCAAAAGCCGCCGCACGGCGGCCGTCCAGAGGAGAATCAAAGCATGGCTTATCACAAGGTAGAAATCGATTTTAACGGTCAACCCCTGACCATCGAAACCGGCAAGATGGCCCGCCAGGCCGACGGGGCCGTGGTTATCACCTACGGCGAGACCAAGGTGCTGTGCACGGTCGTCTCGGCGCGCAAGATGCGCGAGGGGCAGGACTTCTTCCCCCTCACCGTCAATTACCAGGAGAAGTTCTACGCCGGCGGCAAGATCCCCGGCTCCTTCTTCCGTCGCGAACGCGGCTCCACCGAGCGCGAGACCCTGGTCTGCCGCCTGATCGACCGGCCGATGCGCCCGCTCTTCCCCAAGGGCTACATGTACGAGACCCAGATCATGCCGACGGTGATCTCCGCCGACATGGTCAATGATCCCGACACCCTGGCCATGGTCGCCGCTTCGGCCTGCGTCGAAGTCTCCGACATCCCCTTCAGCGGGCCGATCGCCGCGGTGCGTGTCGGCCGCGTCGACGGCAAGCTGATCGCCAACCCGACCCTCGAGCAGATCAAGCTGAGTGACCTGGAGATCGTCGTCGCCGGTTCCCGCGATGCGGTGATGATGGTGGAAGGGGAGGCCGACTTCCTCTCCGAGAGCGAGATGCTCGACGCCATTTTCTTCGGTCATGAGTCGCTGCAGCCGCTGATCGACATGCAGATCAAGCTTGCCGAACTGGTCGGCGTGTCCAAGCGTGCCTTCGCCAAGCCCGAACTTGATGCCGAGCTGCTCGCCAAGGTCGATGCCCTGGCCGCGGCGAAGATCGTCGAAGCCATGCAGATCCGTGCCAAGCAGGAACGCTACGCCACCCTCGACGCCATCCGCGGCGAAATCAAGGCGGCTCTGGCCGCTGAGTACGAGGGGCGCGAGAAAGAGATCGGCGAGTGCCTCGGCAAGGTCGAGAAGAAGGCTCTGCGCCAGATGGTCGCCCGCGACCGCGTGCGCATCGACGGCCGCGACATGACCACCATCCGCCCGATCAGCTGCGAAGTCGGCATTCTGCCGCGTGCTCACGGCAGCGCCCTGTTCACCCGCGGCGAGACCCAGGCCCTGGTGGCGGCGACTCTCGGCACCGCCATGGACGAGCAGCGCATGGATAACGTCCAGGGGATGGAATTCAAAAAGTTCCTCCTCCACTACAACTTCCCCCCCTTCTCGGTGGGCGAGACCAGCATGCGCCTCTTCCCCGGGCGCCGCGAGATCGGTCACGGCTTCCTGGCCGAGCGCAGCGCCTCGAAGATCCTCCCCAGGCACGAGCAGT
>CAYQLP010000017.1:0-35764 GCA_964418505.1 uncultured Geobacteraceae bacterium
CACCGCCATGGCCGGCACCCCCATGAGGGTCGCCTCCATAGCCGCCGCCACCGTCCCCGAGTAGGTGATGTCGTCGCCGAGGTTGGCGCCGAGGTTGATCCCCGAGACCACCAGGTCGGGGCGCTCCTTGAGCAGCCCGTGGATGCCCAGGTTGACGCAGTCCGTGGGGGTGCCGTCGATGGCCCAGCGGTCGTCGGAGTGGGGGGCGGCGCGCAGGGGGCTGTGCAGGGTCAGGGCGTGGCTGACCGCACTGCGCTCGCGGTCCGGGGCGACCACCACCACCCGGCCGAGAGGCTGCAGGGCGCGGGCCAGCACCCGCAGGCCGGGCGACTGGATGCCGTCATCGTTGGTCACCAGGATCAGCATGGCAGTGTCTTGGGGTGAATGGCCGGTCAGGGGGTGGCGGTCAGGGAATCGCGCAGGCGGCGGAGATCGCTGCGAATCTCGGCGAGCAGCCGGCGGTCGATCCCGCCGCCCAGGGGCAGGTCGAGCTGTCCCGGGGCTGCCGGCGGAGCCGGAGCGACAGCCAGTGCTGAAGGCGAGGCGGGCGCTGGCGCCGGTGCCTCGATGCTGACCGCGGCGTCAAGCGGCTCGTCGGGCTGCACCTTGCGGCGCAGGGCCTTGCGGGCCCCGGCAATGGTATAGCCCTGGGCGTAGAGGAGCTCTTTGAGGCGGAGGATCAGTTCGATGTCGCGCCGGCTGTAGAGGCGCTGTTGGTTGCGGTTCTTGCCCGGGCGGATGGCCGGGACTTCGGCCTCCCAGTAGCGCAGGACGTGCGCCTTGACCCCGGCGAGGTCGGCCACCTCGCCGATCTTGAAGTAGAGCTTGTCGGGGAGCTGCAGCTCCATGACCGCGCCGAGAGGGGGCCGGCCGCCGCTCAGCCCTCGTCCTCGACGCCGTTGATCGACGCCTTGAGAATCTGGCTGGGCTTGAAGGTGAGGATGCGCCGGGAGCTGATCTCGATCTCCTCGCCGGTCTGCGGGTTGCGCCCGCGGCGGGTGGACTTGTCCTTGACCACGAAGTTGCCGAAACCGGCGATCTTGATCTTCTCCCCGCTCTCCAGGGTGTTCTTCATCAGATCAAAGACCGTCTCGACGATCTCGGCCGATTCCTTCTTGGAAAACCCGGTCTTGAGATAAACGCTTTCGACGAGATCCGCCTTGGTCATAGACTTCTACCTCCGGTTATATCTACCTGAATTATCGAACTTAAATAGCACGGGCCAAGGGGCCGGGCAACAACTATTTTCAGCGCAGCTCGGCTCCCAGGGCTTTCTGCAGGGTCTGCACCAGCCTGCCGTGCAGGGCCTGGACCAGCTCATCGGTGAGGGTGCGGTCGAGGGCGCGGTAGCGGGCGCGCAGGGCCACGCTCTTCTTGCCGGCCGGCAGCGAGGGGCCGCGGTAGACGTCGAAGAGGACGATGCTCTCCAGGTCCTTGAGGCGCAGCTGGCGCAGGGCGTCGAAGATCTGCTGGGCGCTCACCGCCTCGTCGACCAGCAGGGCGCTGTCGCGCTCGACGTCCGGATAGCGGGACAGCGGGCGGAAGCCGGGGTGGCCGCCGGCGGCCTCGAAGAGCTCCTCGGCATCGAGATCGAGGAGCACCACCGGCTGCTGGATCTCGTAGTCGCGCAGGACGCGCGGATGGACCTCGCCGAGCGTGCCGAGCAGCCGGCCGCCGGCAGTGACCGCGCAGGACTTGCCGGGATGATAGAAGAGCTCATCGTGCCCGGCGGGCCAGCGCACCTCGCGGATCGCCAGGCGCTCGAGGAGTTCCTCCACCGTCCCCTTGATGTCGTAGAAGTCGGCGGCCGCACCCTGCTGGGCCCAGCCTTCCGGCTCGCGGCGGCCGCTGAGCAGGGCGGTCAGGCGCAGGCGCTCGCGGGGGAGCTCCTCGCCGGCGCAGGGGTGAAAAGTCGGGCGCAGCTCGAAGAGGGCCAGGTCGGTGGTCCGGTAGGCGATGTTGCGGGCGGCGGTCTCCAGGAGTCCCGGCACCAGGGTGGTGCGCATCACCGCCTGCTCCTCGGTGAGCGGGTTGAGGACCTGGACGTAGTCGCGGCGCGGATCGTCGGCGGCCAGGCCGAGACGGTCCACCGCCGCCGCGGCGACGAAGGAGTAGTTGATCACTTCGGCGAAGCCCAGGGCGGCCATGCTGTCGCGCAGGCAGCGCTCGAGCTGCAGGTGGCGGGGGAGCGGCTGGCTGCTCACCGTGCTGGTCGGCATGCTCGCCGGAATGCGCTCGTAGCCGATCAGGCGGGCGACTTCCTCGATCAGATCGATCTCCCGCTCGATATCGGGGCGGAAGTGCGGCACCTCGATCTTCAGGCGGCCCTCGCCGGCGGGGTTTGCCGCCAGGCCGATGGCGGAGAGCACCCGGGCGATCTCCTCACCGGGGACCGCCACGCCGAGGAGTTCGGCGCAGCGCTCCACCGAGAAGTCCAGAAGGCGGGGCTCCCGGGGCGCCGGGTAGGCGTCGATGGCACCGCGCGCCACCGTGCCGCCGGCCAGTTCGACGATCAGCGCGGCGGCGCGGTCGAGAGCCAGCGGCACCATGTCGAGATCGGCGCCGCGCTCGAAGCGGTGCGAGGACTCGGTGTGCAGGCCGAGGCGCTTGCTGGTGCGGCGAATCGCCGCGGGGGTGAACCAGGCGCTCTCGAGGAGGATGTCGACGGTGTCGGGGCGGACCTCGGAGTTCTCCCCGCCCATGATCCCGGCCAGGGCCACCGGCCCCTCGCCGTCGCAGATCACCAGGTCGTCGCCGAGCAGGGTGCGCACCTGGCCGTCGAGGGTGGTGAAGCGGTCGCCGTCGTGGGCGCGGCGGACGACGATGCGCCGGTCGCGCAGGAAGCGGAAGTCGAAGGCGTGCAGCGGATGGCCGAGTTCCATCATGACGAAGTTGGTGACGTCGACCACGTTGTTGATCGAGCGCATCCCCACCGACTCCAGGCGCCGCACCAGCCACTCCGGCGACGAGCCGATCTTCACCCCTTCGATGAGGCGGGCGGCGTAGCGCGGGCAGAGGTCGGGGTCGAGGATGGTCACCGAGGTCTTGCCGGCGGCCGCCTCGCCCTCTTCCTTCAGGGCCGGCTGCGGCAGGCGCAGCTCACCGCCGGTCATCCCGGCGATCTCGCGGGCCACGCCGACCACGCTCAGGCAGTCGGGGCGATTGGGGGTCAGGCCGAGTTCGAAGCGCACGTCCTTGAGGCCGAGGGCGGCGAAGGCCGGCTGGCCGAGCTCCAGCCCGGGGGGGAGGATGAGGATCCCCTCGGAGCTGGCCGCCAGGCCGAGCTCGCTGACCGAGCAGAGCATGCCGTTGGAGTCCTGGCCGCGGATCTTCGATTTCTTGATCTTGAAGTCCCCGGGGAGCACCGTGCCGGCCTGGGCGAAGGCCACCAGGTCGCCGGCGCGGTGGTTGGTCGCGCCGCAGACCACCTGCAGGGTCACCGTGCCGGTCTCCACCAGGCACAGGGTCAGGCGGTCGGCGTCGGGGTGCGGGCGGACGTCGGCGAGGCGCGCGACGATGACGCTGTCCAGCCCTTCGCCGAGGCGCTCGAGAGCATCGACCTCCAGCCCGGCCATGGTCAGGCGGTGGGAGAGCTCATCGACAGAGAGGGGGATGTCGACGTAGTCTTTCAGCCAGTTGAGAGTGACTTTCATGGCACGAACCTTTGCAGGCTAAAATCAGAATTCAGAATTCAGAAGCCAGAAGCCAGAATCCTCCGGCCCAAAGTTTTTATTCTGAATTCTGTATTCTGTATTCGCCGTTTAAGAAGTTTTTATTCTGAATTCTGGATTCTGTATTCCTGATTTTAAAATTGCTTCAAAAACCTCAGATCATTCTCAAAAAAGAGCCTGAGGTCGTTGACCCCGTACTTGAGCATGGCGATCCGCTCCAGCCCCATGCCGAAAGCGAAACCGGTGTAGACCTCGGGGTCGTAGCCGACCGCCTTGAAGACTTCCGGGTCGATCATGCCGCTGCCGAGGATCTCCAGCCAGCCGGACTGCTTGCAGACCCGGCAGCCGCTGCCGCCGCAGATCACGCACTGGATGTCGACTTCGGCGCTCGGCTCGGTGAAGGGGAAGAAGGACGGACGGAAGCGCACGCCGACCTTGGCACCGAAGTATTCGTTGATGAAGGTGGTGAGGATCCCCTTGAGGTCGCCGAAGGTCACCTTGCGGTCGACCAGGAAGCCTTCGATCTGGTGGAACATCGGGCTGTGGGTGATGTCCGAGTCGCGGCGGTAGACCGTCCCCGGCGCCACCACCCGCACCGGCGGCGGCTGGTTGAGCATGGTGCGCACCTGCACCGGCGAGGTGTGGGTGCGCAGGACCACGTCGTCGGAGATGTAGAAGGTATCCTGCATGTCGCGCGCCGGATGGTCGCGGGGGATGTTGAGGGCCTCGAAGTTGTAGAAGTCGCGCTCGACCTCCGGTCCCTCGGCGACGCCGAAGCCCAGCGAGGCGAAGATGGCGACGATCTCCTCGCTGACCTGGCTGATCGGATGACGGCTGCCGCGCCGCCCGCGCCGCCCGGGGAGGGTGACGTCGAGGCGCTCGGCGGCCAGGCGCTGCTCGACCTCGCGCTCGCGCAGATCGGCGAGGCGGGCCTCGAAGAGCTCCTCGAGGCGGTCCTTGACCTGGTTGGCCAGGGCGCCGAAGAGGGGGCGCTGCTCGGGGGAGAGCCCGCCCATCCCCTTCATGATCGCGGTCAGCTCCCCCTTGCGGCCGAGGTAGCGGGCCTTGGCCTGCTGCAGCTCCTGCTCGCCGGCGGCGTCCCCGGCGGCGGCCACGGCCTGCGCTTCGAGAGCGCTCAACTGTTCATTCATGGCTGGATACCCCTTGATGCGGCGGCGGCGCGGCCGCGCAAAAAAAAAGATGGGCTGAAAGGCCCATCTTTTTCACGCTCCCTGGTGCTTACTGGAGTCGGGCCTTGGCCTGGGTGACCACGGCGCTGAAGCCCGGCGGATCGGTCACCGCCAGCTGGGCCAGGATCTTGCGATCGAGGCCGATCTCCGCCTGCTTGAGGCCGAAGATCAGGCGGCTGTAGGAGAGCCCGTTCTCGCGGGCCGCCGCGTTGATACGGGCGATCCACAGGGCGCGGAAGTCGCGCTTGCGCACCTTGCGGTCGCGGAACGCGTAGTTAAGGGCCCGGTCGACGGCTTCGGTCGCGCTGCGGAAGAGCTTGCTGCGCGCTCCGCGGAAGCCCTTGGCGAGCTTCAGTACCTTGTTACGACGACGTCTCGCTTTGAATCCTCGTTTTGCTCTGGGCATGGGTATGCTCCTTCCATGATGTCGGCGGCCAAGGCCGCGGCCGGATCTGCAGGGGGAGACTGTCCCCGCAGTTCACGGCGGTAAAACGGATTTAGACGTAAGGGATCAGCCGGCTGATGTTGCGGGCGTCGCTCTCGTGGACGATCGCCGACTGGCGCAGGCCACGCTTACGCTTGGTGGTCTTCTTGGTCAGGATGTGGCTGGAAAATGCCTTGTTGCGGCGGATCTTGCCGCTGCCGGTCTTGCCGAAGCGCTTGGCGGCGCCGCGATTGGTCTTGATCTTGGGCATGGTCTTCTCCTTAACGCGTCGCAACGCGAATGATCTTGAAAGCTTCTGGAATCGTTATTTCCTGGGGGAGAGCACCAGGGTCATGAAGCGCCCGGCCATGCTCGGCAGCCCTTCGGCCTGGGCGATGTCGCCGAGCTCGGCGACCATCTTCTCGACCAGGTGGCGGCCGAAATCGGGATGGGTCACCTCGCGGCCGCGGAACATCACGGTCAACTTGACCTTGTTGCCTTCCTCGAGGAAGCGGCGGGCGTTCTTGACCTTGAACTGGAAGTCGTGGTCCTCGGTCTTGGGACGCATCTTGACTTCCTTGAGCTCGATGCGCACCTGCTTCTTCTTGGCTTCGGCGGCGCGCTTGCTCTGCTGGTACTTGAACTTGCCATAGTCCATGATCCGACAGACCGGCGGCTGGGCGTCGGGGGCCACCTCGACCAGGTCGAGACCGCGCTGCTCCGCTGCCGCAAGGGCCTCGCCGATGGCGAGGATGCCGAGCTGGCCGCCTTCATCGTCGATGACCCGGACTTCGCGGGCGCGGATCATCTGGTTGATGTTGGTCTTGTCTTTGCTGTCCTTGGTGACTATGACACTCCTCCTCTATTTAAGGAAAACTGCTGCGGTACCCGTCTGCGGCGTTGCGCGGTGCTCGCTCCCTCGCCTACCTTCCAGGTATGTCTCGGGGCTGCGCTCCGTGCGCCTGGCAGCCGGGCATCCTCGCGACGTTTTCCATCCTCTGCAAAAAACTGCTGCGGTACCCGTCTGCGGTGTTGCGCGGTGCTCGCTCCCTCGCCTACCTTCCAGGTATGTCTCGGGGCTGCGCTCCGTGCGCCTGGCAGCCGGGCATCCTCGCGACGTTTTCCATCCTCTGCAAAAAACTGCTGCGCTACCCGTCTGCGGCGTTTTCCACACTCTGCAAAAACTGCAGCGCTGCCCCGCTACTTGTACTGCCGGCACTCCTCGGCCACCAGGGCGGCGAAGTCGGCCGGACTCATCGGCTCGAGGTTTTTCCCGGAGCGGTGACGCGGCGCCACCTGGCCCGCCGCCACCTCCTTGTCCCCGATCACCAGCATGTAGGGGATCTTCTCCAACTGGGCTTCGCGAATCTTGAAACTCAGCTTTTCATTGCGCAAATCGACCTCCACCCGGACTCCCTCGCGGCGCAGCAGATCGCAGATCTCCTGGGCGTAAGCAGCCTGGGCATCGGTCACATTGACGATGCGTGCCTGCACCGGCGAAATCCACAGCGGGAAGCTGCCGGCGAAGTGCTCGATCAGCACCCCGATGAAACGTTCGATGGCCCCCAGGATGACCCGGTGGACCATGACCGGACGATGCCGCTCGCCGTCACTGCCGATGTAGGTGAGGTCGAAGCGCTCGGGGAGGGTGAAATCGCACTGGATAGTAGCACACTGCCACTTCCTGTCAAGCGCGTCCTTGAGCTTGATGTCGATCTTCGGCCCGTAGAAGGCACCGTCCCCCTCGTTGATCTCGAAGGGCTGGCCGGAATCCTTGAGGGCGCCGTGGAGGGCGCTGGTGGCCAGCTCCCAGGCCTCGTCGCTGCCGATGGACTTCTCCGGGCGGGTCGACAGCTCCATCTCGTACTCGAAGCCGAAGATCCCCATGACCTCGCGGACGAAGTCGAGGACCCCCTTGATCTCGCCGTCGAGCTGCTCCGGGGTGCAGAAGATGTGGGCGTCGTCCTGGGTGAAGCCGCGCACCCTGAGCAGGCCGTGGAGGACGCCGCTCTTCTCGTGGCGATGGACGGTGCCCAGTTCGAAGAAGCGCAGCGGCAGGTCGCGGTAGGAGCGCAGCTTCGACTTGTAGATCAGCATGTGCGACAGGCAGTTCATCGGCTTGATGCCGTAGCTCTGCTCGTCGATCTCGGTGAAATACATGTTCTCGCGGTAGTTGTCGAAGTGCCCGGAGGTCTTCCACAGCTCGGTGCGCAGGATCTGCGGGCCCATGACGATGTCGTAGCCGCGCTTGAGGTGCTCGCGGCGCTCGAAGTCCTCGATCAGGGTGCGCAGCAGGGCGCCGCGGGGGTGCCAGATGACCAGGCCGGCACCGGCCTCGTCGTTGAAGGAGAAGAGGTCGAGTTCGCGCCCCAGCTTGCGGTGGTCGCGGCGCTTGGCCTCCTCGAGGCGCTCGAGGTACTGGGTGAGCTCCTTGTGGTCGGCGAAGGCGGTGGCGTAGAGCCGCTGCAGCATGGCGTTCTTCTCGTCGCCGCGCCAGTAGGCGCCGGCCACGCTGGTCAGCTTGAAAGCCTTGAGCAGTCCGGTGGAGGGGATATGCGGGCCGCGGCACAGGTCGACGAAGCTCCCCTGGCGGTAGAGGGAGACCTGCTCGGCGCCGAGATCGCGGATCAGCTCGACCTTGTAGCTCTCGCCCATCTCGGCGAAGAGCCGCACCGCTTCGTCGCTGGAAACTTCCTGGCGGACGATGGGCAGGTCGGCGGCGGCCAACTCGGCCATCTTGGCCTCGATGCGGGCGAAGTCCTCGGGGCTGAAAGTGTGGCCGGGGCTGTAGAAGTCGTAGTAGAAGCCGTTGTCGATGGCCGGGCCGATGGGGACCTCGCGGCCGAAGAGCTCCTTGACGGCGTGGGCCATGAGGTGGGCGGTGGAGTGGCGGTAGATCTCCAGCCCCTCGGCAGTGGTGACGGTGATCAGCTGCAGCCTGCAGTCGGCTTCGAGAGGGAGAGAGACATCGACCAGGCGCTCATCGACCCGGGCGGCGACGGTCTGCCGGGCCAGGCGCTCGCCGATCCCGCGGGCGATCTGCAGCGGCGTCGTCCCCGGAACCACTTCCTTGACGCTGCCGTCGGGCAGGGTGATTTTCAGCATGATCTTCCTTTTAACGAAAAGAGGCATCCGTGGATGCCTCCGTGCGCCGTCTCGGGGCGACAGGGGATGGTAGGCACGGGCGGGATTGAACCGCCGACCCCTACCGTGTCAAGGTAGTGCTCTCCCACTGAGCTACGTGCCTGTTGCCTGTCCGAAAAAAGCGAAGCCCTGTTTAGCAGAGTGCGCGCCTGGCTGTCAAGCGCTAATCGCAGGGCCGACCGTCACTTTTCTTTGCCGCCCCTGGCAGGCAGACCCCCTCGAGGGCCAGCAGCCGGCACTTGGTCGTCAGGCCGGCGCCCCCCGAGTAGCCGCCGGGGCGGCCGCCGGCCGCCAGGACGCGGTGGCAGGGGATGACGATCGGCAGGGGGTTGCGGGCCAGGACCCGCCCCACCGCCCGCGCCGCCCGCGGGGAGCCGGCCCTGAGCGCCACCTCGCCGTAGGTCAGGGTGGTGCCGTAGGGGATGGCCCGCACCACGGCGAGCACCGCCCGGCGGAAGGGGCTCAGCGGCCCGGGATCGCAGGGGACGGTGAACTCGCGCAGAGTGCCGGCAAAATAGGCGGCCAGCTCCCCGGCGGCGCGGGTCAGCAGCGCATCCGGGGCCGGATCCGCGGGGCCGTCTCCCCCTGCCCCGCCGATCGTGACTTCAACCAGCCGCCCCGCGCGGGCGCGCAGCCGGACGGGGCCCAGCGGGGTGTCGACGGTCAGGCAGGCCTCAGCCGGCACCGGCGCCCCCGCGGCGCCGCCGGCCCTTGGCCAGCGCCCAGAGTTGGCCGAGCTCGCTGACCCGGCAGAGCAGGCAGCCCCCCAGGTAGGCGGCACCGCCCCCGCCCACCGCCGCCCCGAGGAGCAGGGCGCGCTCCCAGAAAATCCCCTTGACCTGCCAGTCGACCCCGCCGATCAGCAGCTGCACCACCAGGGCCATGGCGGCCAGCCCGGGGAGGAGTCGCAGCGTGAAGCGCAGCAGGGCGGCGACATCCACGGCGCCGCTGCGCCGGTTGAGGAGCCAGAGCAGGGCCACGGCGTTGAAGATCGAGGCGATGGTCAGGGCCAGGGCCAGCCCGGCGTGCTGCAGAGGTCCCATGAGCAGAAGGCTGGCGCCGATGCTGACCAGCAGAGTCCAGAAGGAGACCAGCACCGGGGTGCGGGTGTTCTGCAGGGCGTAGAAGGTCGGTGCCGCCACCCGGCTGAGGCCGACGAAGACCAGCCCTGGCGCATACCAGCACAGGGCCGTGGCGGACTGGGCCACGTCGTTGGCGGTAAAGGCGCCGCCGAGGAAGAAGAGGCTGTAGACAGGGGCGGCGCAGAGGGCCATGCCGACTGCCGCCGGCAGGGTGACCAGGACGATCAGCGCCAGGCCGAAGCGCAGTGACTCGCGGAAGCCTTCGTGATCGTGGGCGGCGAGCTGGCGGCTCATGCTCGGCAGCACGGCCTGGGCCAGGGAGACGACGAAGATCCCCTGGGGGAACTCGAAGAGGCGCTGCCCGTAGTAAAGCCAGGAGACGCTCCCCTCGGCGAGGAGCGAGGCGAAGAGGCGGGTGACCACCACGTTGATCTGATAGATGGCCACACCGAAGAGCCCGGGGAGCATCAGCCGGCTGACCTTGCGCACCGCCGGGTGGCCGAAGCGAAAATCCGGTTTGAGGTCGAAGCCGTAGCGGTAGAGGGCCGGCACCTGAACGAGCAGCTGACAGGCGCCGCCGACCAGGACGCCGACAGCCAGGGCCACGATCGGCGTGGCGAAACACGGGGTGAAGAGCAGCGCGGCACCGATCATCGCCAGATTGAGGAGCACCGGCGACAGCGAGGGGGTGAGGAAGTGGCCGCGGACGTTGAGGGCCCCGGCGAGCAGCGAGACCAGGCTGACGAAGAAGATGTAGGGGAACATGACCCGGTTGAGCAGGTCGGTGAGCTCCAGTTTGCCGGGGACGCTCTCGAAACCGTAGCCGATCAGCCGCACCACCCAGGGGGAGGCGAGCACCCCGGCGACGGTAACCGCGGCGAGGACCAGGGCGAGGAGGGTCCAGCAGATGCGCAGCACCTCGCGGGCGGCCTCCTCCCCGTCACGGTGCTGGACCTCGGCGAAGGTCGGCACGAAAGCGGCGGTCAGGGAGCCTTCGGCAAAGAAGCGCCGCAGCATGTTGGGAATGGTGAAGGCGACAAAGAAGGCGTCGGCGGCAGTGCCGGCGCCAAAGACCGCCGCCACCACCATGTCGCGCAACAGCCCGGCGACTCGGCTCAGGGAGGTCGCCAGGGCCATGACCCCGGTGGCCCGGGCTATGCGCCGCTTCTCTTCCATGGACTGGCCCCGCGCCTAGGATTATTTTCTTCTAATACCATGGCGCATTCGTTTAACTTATTGAATGCGAAAGATTTTCTTGTCATGATTGACATCTATTTACCTTGACTGCCGCTGCGGATGCGTGTATAAGTCCATTCCGTAACTTTTAATCTCAGCAGACCGACCCATGGAGGAACAGGTGGCCAATCACAAATCCGCCGAGAAGCGCAATCGCCAGAACAAGCTGCGCAACGCCCGCAACACCCACATTCGCTCGACCATGCGGACCCTTGTCAAGAAGGTGCGGACCGCCGTCGCCGAAGGCGACCTGGAAGCCGCCCGCCTGATGCTCGACAAGGCCACCCCCTGCATCGACAAGGCCGCCGCCAAGGGGGTCATTCACAAGGCCACCGCCAGCCGCAAGATCAGCCGCCTGGCCAAACTGGTCAACACCGTCGCCTAGCCCTGAGCGACTCAAGGCACCAGCATCAACGAGGGACCGCCACGGCGGTCCCTTTGCTTTTGGGGGCGGCACCCTCGAGCAAGGCGAAGATCAGCCCCTCGAGATGGGCCTGCTCATCCCCCCCGGACTTCAGCGCCAGGTCGACCTCGAGCAGGCGCGGAAAAGCGGCGCGCAGGCGCCGGTCGTCGTAGCGGCGGGCCTGGGCCAGCAGGCCGTCGAGAAAGTAGGGACTGATGCCGACCCGCCGGGCCACCTCGGCGGGGGCCGCTCCCTGCCCCTGCAGCTCGCGGGCTTTCCAGACCTGGCGCAGGTGGCGGGCGATCATGGTCAGGATCACCAGTCCGGGCTGGCCGCCGTCGAGCAGGCGCCGCAGCAGGCGCAGCGCGACAGCCGCCTCGCCGGCGGCGAGGGCATCGGTCAGAGCAAAAACCGTCTCCACCCGGGTGTCGGCCACCACGGCGGCGACATCCTCCTCCTCGATGAACTCCCCCGCTCCGGCATAGCAGGTCAGCTTGTCGAACTCCCCCATCACCTCGGCCAGGTTGGTCCCCACCCGCCGGCAGAAGAGCCGCAGGGCCGGCTCGGTGAAGGTGCGCCCGGCCTCGCGGGCCCGCTCGCGAACGAAGGCCGGCAGCTGGTTGTCGTAGAGGCGCTTGAATTCGACCATCTCGCCGGCTTTGGCGAACTTCTGGAAGAACTTGCGGCGCTTGTCGATGGTGGTGGCGCTGAGCAGCAGGCAGGTTTCGGGGACGGGGTTGTCGAGGTAGGCGGCCAGGGCCTCGAGCTGGTCGGCGGGTGCCTCGTGAAGATAGCGCACCTCGACCAGGCGGCGGCTGGCGAAGACCGGCAGGGTCCGGGCCTGGTCGACCAGCTCCCGCCCTTTCAGCTCGCGGCCGTGAACGACCGTCAGGTTGAAATCGCGATCGGCCGGAGCGACCACCGCATCGCGGACCTGGCGCGCGGCCCGCTCGACCAGGTAGCCCTCCTCGCCGAAGAGGAGGAGCAGCGCCGGCGGCTGGCCGCTGCGCAGCGCCGCCCTGAGCTGGTCGGGGGTCATGCGCCGCTCAGAAGGTATTGTGCAGGCGGGCCGCCAGGTCTTCGGCGAGCCGCTGCAGGGCGACGCGGGCGGCCTGGCGCTCGGCCTCGCGCTGAATCCCCTTATCCTCGGCGGCCGGATAGCTCTCGCTGCGCGTCAGTCGCTCCTGCCAGAGCACGGCGCCGTCGCCACGCCGCACCAGGCGGGCGGCAACGCTCACGGTCACCCGGTAGAGGGACTTCTCCTCATCGCTGCGATAGGCCAGGGTGCGGCTTTCGAAGGAGAGGACCTCGCCGGCCAGACGCAGGTCGGCCTGGTCGGGCGCCTCGCTGAGGGTCAGCATGCGGCTGCGCGACAGCTCGGCGCTGAGGGCGTCGGTGAGCAGGCTGTCGAGGTAGGGCTCGACGGTGCGGTTGGCGAAGAGGTCGACGTAGACGCTGCGCCCGGCACCGCCCACCCAGGCGGTGTCGCCGCCCGGCACCCGGTAGCCGCAGGCGGTCAGCGCCGTCAGCAGCAGGCCGCAGAGGAGAAGGCGGATCATGACGCCACCACGCTGACCAGGCGGCCGGGGACGACCACGACCTTGCGCACCGTCTGCCCGGCGATCGACTTGGCCACGTTGGCGTCGGCCAGGGCCGCCTCGCGGACCGCCGCCTCGTCGGCGTCGGTCGGCACCGTCACCTTGCCGCGCACCTTGCCGTTGACCTGCACGACGATCAGCAGGGTGGCGGCGGCCAGGGCCGCCTCGTCGCAGGCCGGCCAGCCGTGCGCCTCGAGGCTCTCGCCATGGCCGAGGGCCTGCCAGAGTTCGGCGGCGAGGTGCGGGACGAAGGGGGCAAGCAGGCGCACGACGGTCTCCAGGGCTTCACGCAGGACTGCCGGCTGCCCGGCCTTGCCGGGCCAGGCGGAGATGGTGTTGACCAGCTCCATGATCGCGGCGATGGCGGTGTTGAACTGGAAGCGGCCGTCGATGTCCTCGGTGACCTTGCGGATGGTGCGGTGGACCTGGCGCCGGACCTCGCGCGCCGCCTCGTCGAGACTCTCCGGATCGAGCGCCCCGGCCGCGGCCGCCACCGGCAGCTGCTCAAAGACCAGGCGCCAGACGCGGTTGAGGAAGCGCGCGCAGCCCTCGACTCCCTGGTCGTTCCACTCCAGCCCCTTTTCGGGCGGGGCGGCGAAGAGGGTGAAGAGCCGCGCGGTATCGGCCCCGTAGCGGGAGATCAGCCCGTCGGGATCGATGACGTTCTTCTTCGACTTGCTCATTTTCTCGTTGCGGCCGACCACCGCCTCCCGCCCGCACTTGGCGCAGCGGCCCCCTTCGACCTCCTCGGGGTAGAGCCAGCCGTGCTCCGGGCAGGACATGGTCTCCATGCACACCATCCCCTGGGTGAGGAGGTTGGTGAAGGGCTCGTCGATGCCGACCATGCCGAGATCGCGCATGATCTTGGTCCAGAAGCGCGCGTAGAGCAGGTGCATGACGGCGTGCTCGACGCCGCCGATGTACTGGTCGACCGGCAGCCAGTAGTCGACCGCCGCGCGCTCCACCGGCCCCGTGGTGCAGTGCGGGCTGGCGTAGCGCAGGAAGTACCAGGAGCTTTCGACGAAGGTGTCGAAGGTGTCGGTCTCGCGGCGGGCGGGGCCACCGCAGCGCGGGCAGGGGGTGTTGACGAAGCTCTCCAGGCGGGCCAGGGGGCTCCCCCCCTCGCCGGTGAAGACCACGTCGGTGGGCAGCACCACCGGCAGCTGCTCCTCGGGGACCGGCACGGTGCCGCAGCCGTCGCAGTAGATCACCGGGATCGGCGTCCCCCAGTAGCGCTGGCGTGAGAGCAGCCAGTCGCGCAGGCGGAAGTTGACGGTCCGCTTGCCGGCCCCGAGTTCCTCGAGGCGGGCGGTGACGCTGGCCTTGCCGGTCTCGTTGTCGAGGCCGTCGAAGGCGCCGGAATTGACCATCGTCCCCGGCCCTTCCCAGGCCGCCGCCATGGTCGCCGGGTCGAGGGTCTCGCCGGCGGGCTGGATGACCACCTGCAGCGGCAGCCCGTACTTGCGGGCGAACTCGAAGTCGCGCTGGTCGTGGGTCGGCACCGCCATCACCGCCCCGGTGCCGTAGTCCATGAGGACGAAGTTGGCCAGGTAGACCGGCATCTCGCGCCCGGTCAGGGGGTTGATGCAACGGCTGCCGGTGAAGACCCCCTCCTTGTCGAGGGCGTCGCTGGTGCGCTGCAGGCGGTCCACCGCCTGGGTGCGGCGGATGAAGGCCTCGACGGCCGGGCGCTGTTCGGCGGTGGTCAGGGCCAGGGCCAGGGGATGCTCCGGGGCCAGGCTCATGAAGGTGGCGCCGCACAGGGTGTCGGGGCGGGTGGTGAAGACGCGAATGCGCTCTTCGCTGCCGGCGACGGCGAAGTCGACCTCGCAGCCCCGGCTGCGGCCGATCCAGTTGCGCTGCATGGTCAGCACCGACTCCGGCCAGCCGGGGAGGCCGTGGGTGCCGTTGAGCAGCTCGTCGGCGTAGGCGGTGATGCGGAAGAACCACTGGTCGAGCTCCTGCTGCGCGACCACGCTGTCGCAGCGCCAGCAGCAGCCCTCCTCGACCTGCTCGTTGGCCAGCACCGTCTCGCAGCTCGGGCACCAGTTGACCGCGGCGCTCTTCTTGTAGGCCAGCCCCTTCTCGAGCATGCGCAGGAAGATCAGCTGCTCCCAGCGGTAATAGTCCGGGGTGCAGGTGGCCAGTTCGCGGTCCCAGTCGTAGGAGAGCCCCATGCGCCTGAGCTGGACGCGCATGTTGGCGATATTCTCGGTGGTCCAGGCCGCCGGGTGGGTGCCGTGCTGGATGGCGGCGTTCTCCGCCGGCATGCCGAAGGCGTCCCAGCCCATGGGGTGCAGGACGTTGTAGCCCTGCAGGCGCTTGAAGCGAGCCACCACGTCGCCGATCGAGTAGTTGCGGACGTGGCCCATGTGAATGCGCCCCGAGGGGTAGGGAAACATCTCGAGGAGATAGTACTTGGGACGATCGGCGTTTTCGCTGACCCGGTCGCTGGCCTCGCGGGCCCAGCACTCCTGCCAGCGGCTCTCGATCTCCGCCGGGTTGTAGCGTTCCTGCATGACTGCCTCCATCGTGCCGGGACCGGCCTCAAACATGAAAACCGGCCTGCGCCGGTCGTTGTTGCGGGGATGGTGCCGCCGGGGCGCTGCAGGCGCCCCCGGACACGTCACTTGGCGCGGTAGGTGATGCGGCCGCGGCCGAGATCGTAGGGAGAGAGCTCGACCGTCACCCGGTCCCCGGGGAGGATGCGGATATAGTACTTGCGCATCTTTCCGGAGATATGGGCGAGCACGATGTGGTCATTGTCGAGCTTGACGCGGAACATCGCGTTAGGAAGCGGTTCGATGACCGTCCCTTCGACTTCGATGGCTTCTTCTTTGGACAAGCTGGCCTCCTTGATTGGCCGGTAGTGAAGAGCGCGGCGAGTCCCGGGCGCTGGCGCCGCGGGTACAGGCCGGGTCAAACCGGTAAATGATAGCAATCCCCGGGGAAAAGGTCCAGAGGGAAACGGCGGCGGGCGGCTCTAGCCCTGGGCGAGAAAGCGGCGGATCGACTCGAGGACCATCGCCGACTTGAAGGGCTTGGTGATGTACCAGTCGGCCCCGACCTCTTCGCCGCGGGCCATGTCCTCGCGGCCCTTCTTGGCGGTCAGCATGATCACCGGGATATGGCGGGTGTGCGGGTCGGCCTTGATCTGCCGGCAGACTTCGAAGCCGTCGATCCCCGGCAGCATGATGTCGAGGAGCACCAGGTCGGGCTTCTCCCGGGCCAGGGCGGCAAGCGCCGCCGGGCCGTCGGCCACGCCGACCACCTGGTAGCCGCGCGAAGTCAGCAGGATGGTTTCCAGCTTGAGCAGGCTCTCTTCGTCTTCGACCAGCAGGATTTTTTTCGGCATGGCGTTCTCCCGGGACGTTCCGGCGTACTCAGTTCATTATCGCCGACTATCGCGCAAAGTCCAGCCGGAATCCCTCGCCAGCCGCAATCGGGCCGTCGGCCAGGCGCCGCTCCAGCGCCGCCATCTCAAGGCGCAGCCCGGCCAGGGCCAGGAAAGTCTCCAGGACGGCGGTGGCGGCGGGCAGGGGGGCGGCCAGCTGGTCGCCGTAGAGCACCCCCAGCAGGCGCCCGCCACAGCGCAGCGGGGCGAGCAGGACTTCCGCCGGCACCTCGCCTTCCAGGCGGTTGAAGAGGTAGCCGTCCCAGGGCCGGCGGGGATCGGGGCGGGTGCGGGTGAGGCCGTCGCCGCGCAGCATCCCCCGGAAGAGGGTCTCCTCCCCCTCGGGGATGCGGATGCCGCGCACGCGCAGGTCGGCGGCCGCCCCTGCCGGCTCCAGGCCGACCTGCCCCCAGCCGGTCAGGCCGCTCCCCTGGACCACGAAGAGAACGGCCCGCCGCAGCGTCCAGGCCGCGCAGCTCAAGACCAGGGAGTAGACCTCCTCGGTGCTGGAGGCGCCGTGCAGCTCCCCCACCAGTCCGGCGGGGAAGAGCGCGGGTGGAGTGGCCGGGGCGGGGCGCGGGTCGAGCTCGAAGACCATCGGTACAGCGGGGATGGCGGGGCGCCGGGCGCTGTCGTCCGGGACCGCGCAGGCTGCGGCAGGGCTGGCCGGCGCCGGGGGCGGCGCAAAGAAGACTCCGGCCGGCGCCGGGGCGGTTGCCGCCGGCATGAAAGAGAGTCCGGGCGCCGGAGCCGCGAGCGCCGGGGCCGCCAGCGAGGGCGAGGACAGCGGCGGCGTGGCGGGAGGCGGTGTCGCCGCCGGCGCGGACTCGGCACTGCTCCGGCCGGCCTCCTCGATCAGCAGGTCGGGGTTGATGCCGCCGCGCGGGATGAACTGCAGCAGGTTGTCGGGGCTGGCCGCCAGGTTGTGGCGGGCCCCGAACTCAAGGGTGAAGCGCCCCTTATCCCAGGGGAAGAGGCCGATGACGATGCGCTCGACCTGACGGCGGACGAGGTGGTCGAGGGCCAGGGGATCGACCCCGCAGGCCTCGACCAGGAATTCGCCCAGCAGCCGCCCGCCGCCTTCGCCCTGGTAGCGCTGCAGGGCCGCCTCGAGGGTCCCCGGCGCGAGCAGCGCACTGTCGCGGAGCAGGGCGGCGAGATCGACGGGGAAGGCGCTGGAAATGGCCCCGACCACCTGGCCGTGGTCGAAAAAGATCATGGCCTGCCGGCCGGGCGCGGTGAGTTCGACCCGCCCGGAACTGCGGCTGGAGCCGACGATCCTGAGCAGATCGGCGGGGCTGAACTCTTCCAGGCGGCCGGACAGGCTCATGGGCCCCTCAGTGCGACCGGTCTTCGAAATGCAGGCGGATCGGGCAGCCGGCAAAACCGAAGGCCTGGCGCAGGCAGTTGACCAGGTAGCGGCGGTAGGAGAAGTGCACCCCTTCGGCCTTGTTGGCGTAGATGATGAAGCTCGGCGGGGCGGTCCCGGTCTGGGTGATGTAGAAGAAGCGCAGCCGCTTGCCGTGATAGATCGGCGGTTGGTGGGCGGCCTGGGCCTGTTCGAGAACCTTGTTGAGGGCCGCGGTCTTGATGGTGCGGCGGTACTCGTCGCTGACCCGCTCGACATCGGCCATGATCTTGCTGACGCGCTGGCCGGTGAGGGCGGAGACCAAGTGGATCGGCACCTCGGGGAGGAATTTGAAGGCCTCGCGCAGATCCTTGACGTATTTGCCGGCGGTGGTGTTGTCCTTGGGGACCAGGTCCCACTTGTTGACCACCAGCACCACGGCCCGGCCGCGCTCGGCGGCGTAGCCGGCCACGGTGAGGTCCTGCTCGGTGATCCCCTCGCGGGCGTCGAGGACCAGCAGGGCCAGGTCGGCGCGGTCGAGGGCTTTGAGGGCCTGGATCACCGAGTACTTCTCGAGCTTCTGCACGACCCGCCCCTTGCGGCGAATCCCCGCCGTATCGATCAGCACGTAGCGGCGGCGGTTGTAGTTGAAGGGGCTGTCGACGCTGTCGCGGGTGGTGCCGGCCTGCTCGTTGGCGACCATCCGCTCGCTGCCGAGGAGGCGGTTGACCAGCGAGGACTTGCCGACGTTGGGGCGGCCGATGATCGCCAGGCGGGTGGTCTCGCCGTCGCCGGCCGCGGCTGCGCCGCCGGCGGGAAGGAGTTCGAGGACCCGATCCATGAGGTCGCCGACCCCCAGCCCGTGCTCGGCGGAGATAGTGACGAACTCGTCGATCCCCAGGGTGAAGAAGTCGCCGGCACTCCCCTCCTGGGCCGGGCCGTCGACCTTGTTGACCACGAAGAGCACCGGCTTGTCGACCTGGCGGAGCATGGCGGCCATCTCGCGGTCGGCGGGGGTCAGCCCCTGGCGGCCGTCGAAGAGGCAGAGAATGACGTCCGCCTCCTCGATGGCCAGCTGCGACTGCTCGCGCATCTGCGTCAGCAGGCGATCGTCGCTGACCGGTTCGAAACCGCCGGTGTCGACCAGGATGAAGGGGCGCTCGAAGCGGGTCACCTCGGCGTAGTTGCGGTCGCGGGTGACGCCGGGGATATCCTCGACGATCGCCAGGCGCCGGCCGAGGATGCGGTTGAAAAGGGTCGACTTGCCGACATTGGGACGGCCGACGATGGCAACGATGGAACTCATGAGTGCGTCTTATCCATTCTGCTCATGGCAGGTAGCCGATCTCGCGCAGGGCGCGGTCGGAGCCGGTCCAGCCGGCCTGGACGCGGACGAAAAGCTCGAGGAAGACCCGGGTGCCGAGGAGTCCCTCGATCTCCCGGCGGGCCTCCTGGCCGATGCGGCGGATCATCTCCCCGCCTTTGCCGACCACCATACGCTTGTGCATCTCGCGCTCGACCAGGATCACCGCCTGGATCACCACCAGGTTGCGCTCCGGCTCCTCGCGAAAGCTCTCCACCTGCACGGCGGTGCCGTAGGGAATCTCGTCGCGAGTGTGGACCAGGAGCCGCTCGCGGATCAGTTCGGCGGCGATGAAGCGCTCCGGCAGGTCGGTGACCTGGTCGTCCGGATAGTAGCGCGGCCCGGCGGGGAGACGGGCGAGGATGACCTCGACCAGACGCTCGGCGCCGTCGCCCTTGAGGGCGGAAACCGGGACCACGGCGGCGAACTCGCGCAGTTCGCCGTAACTCTTGAGCAGCGGCAGGAGCTGCGCCGGGCCGACCAGGTCGCACTTGTTGACCACCAGCACCACCGGGGCGCCGCTCTGGGCCAGGGCCGTGGCCACCAGCGGCTCATCGTCGACCGGCCGGTCGGCCTCCACCAGCCAGAGGATCAGGTCGACCTCGCGGCAGGCCTCGCGGGCCTGCTCGACCATCAGCTTGTTGAGCCGCGAGCGGGCCGCGTGCAGCCCCGGGGTGTCGAGGAAGAGGATCTGCCCTTCCTCACGGCTGACAATCCCGAGGATGCGGTTGCGGGTGGTCTGCGGGCGCGGCGAGGTGATGGCGATCTTCTGCCCGACCAGGCGGTTGAGCAGCGTCGACTTGCCGACGTTGGAACGGCCGATCAGGGCGACGAAGCCGGAGCGGAAGGGGGACTGCTCAGTCATTGACTCTCCTCTGCGCCGGCCAGGCTTTCCAGGGCCCGGCGGGCAGCTTCCTGTTCGGCGCGCTTCTTGGTCGGGCCCTCGCCCGTGCCCAGGACCTGCTCCTCGACCAGCACCTCGATCCGGTAGCTGCGCCGGTGGTCGGGTCCGGAGCTCTCTGCCAGACGGTAGGCGGGGCGCTGCCGGCGGGCCTGGAGGAGTTCCTGCAGGGCGGTCTTGCAGTCGCGCAGGGCAGGCTCCGCCCCGGGGACAGCCGCGGCGAAGAGTTTTTCGACCACGCTGCCGGCGGCGGCGAAACCGGCGTCCAGGAAGACCGCGCCGATCAGCGCCTCGAGGGCATCGGCCAGCAGGTTCTCCTTGTCGCGTCCGCCGCTGCGCGCCTCGCCGCGGCCAAGGCGCAGGCATTCGCCGAGGCCGAGGGCGCGGGCCACCACGGCCAGCCGGGGGGCGCTGACCAGCTCGGCGCGCAGGCGGCTGAGCTCCCCCTCCCGGGCGGCCGGGAAATCCCTGAAGAGACGCAGGCCGACGGCCAGGCCGAGGACCGCGTCACCGAGAAATTCGAGGCGCTCGTTATCAACCGGAGCCGGCTCGCGGCTCTCGTTGGCGAAGGAACTGTGCGTCAGGGCCGCGGCCAGCAGGGCCGGATCGCGGAAGGGATGGCCGAGGCGCTGCTGCAGGTCCGCCCAGAGTGCGGGCGGCGAGGCGGCGGAATCCGGCACGCGGGTGTCCTTTCGGCTGTAATTCAGCTTCTTTAGTAGCATTAACCCGCCGGCAAGGCAATCGCCAACGCACCTTGCGGTCCGCGAGCCGCCCGGGGGCCCGGCCGGCTTTCTCCTTGCGTCCCCGGCAACAGCCCCTTATAATGGCAAAATTATTCAACAAGGTTGGTACGTTATGGGTTTTTTCATCACCTTCGAGGGGATCGAGGGGAGCGGCAAGTCGACGCAGATCCGCCGGCTGCGCGAACATCTCGAGCAGCGCGGGTGGGTGGTCACCGTCACCCGCGAGCCCGGCGGCTGCCCGATTGCCGATGCCATCCGCGCCATTCTCCTCGATCCGGCCAGCCAGGCCCTGGTGCCGCGCGCCGAACTGCTCCTCTACGCCGCCGCCCGCGCCCAGCACGTCGCCGAGGTGGTCCGCCCGGCCCTGGCCGCCGGACGGCTGGTCCTCTGCGACCGCTTCGCCGACGCCACCAGCGCCTACCAGGGGGGCGGGCGGGGGCTCGACGCCGACCTGGTCGCCGCGCTCAACAAGATCGCCGCCGACGGGCTGACCCCGGACCTGACCGTGCTCATCGACCTGCCGGAGGAGCTCGGCCTGGGCCGCGCCCGGCAGCGCAACGAGGAGAGCAGCGGCCCCGCCGAGGGGCGCTTCGAACTCGAGGAACTGGCCTTCCACCGCCGCGTCCGCGACAGCTACCTGGCCCTGGCCGCCGCCCAGCCGCGCTTCCGCGTCGTCGACGGAGCGGGCAGCGAGGAGATGGTGGCGGAGCGCATCGCCGCCGCCGTCGAGGCCTTCCTCGCCGGAGGGCCCGACCGGTGACCTTCGCCCAGGTCCTCGGCCACGAGCGCCAGAAGGAAGTCCTGCGCCGCGCCCTGGCCGGCGGGCGCCTCGCCCACGCCTACCTCTTCGCCGGCCCCGAGGGGGTCGGCAAGCGGCTGATGGCCCTGGCCGTGGCCCGGGTGCTCTTCTGCAGCGAGGGGACCGGCTGCGGCAGCTGCGCTGCCTGCCGCAAGCTCGACCATCGCAACCACCCCGACCTGCACGTCCTCGAAGCCGACGGCAGCAGCATCAAGATCGAGCAGGTGCGGGCCATCCAGCACGAACTCAGCCTGCGCCCCGCCGAGGGGCGGCGCAAGGTGTGCCTGATCGAATCCGCCGAGTTGATGACCACCGCCGCCGCCAACGCCCTGCTCAAGACCCTCGAGGAACCGCGCGGCGACACCCTGCTGATCCTTCTCACCAGCCAGCCCCAGCGCCTGCTGGAGACGATCCGCTCGCGCTGTCAGCTGCTGCGTTTTGCCCGCCAGCCGGAAGAGCTGATCCGCGAGCGGCTGCACAGCCAGCTCGGCCTGGGCGACGAGGAGGCGCGCCTGATCGCCGCGCTTGCCGACGGCAGCTTCCAGCGCGCCTTCGGCAAGGATCGCCAGCTCTACCTGGAGGAGCGCCGCAACCTGCTAAAAACCTTGACGGCCCTCTCCGCTGGCAGTATTTTGCCCATTCTGGAGTTCGCCGAGCAACTGGCGAGCGACAAGGCGACCCTCCCCGACATCCTGGAGATCTTCCAGGCCTTTTACCGGGACGTCCTGCTCACCCTGCATGGCCGTGCCCCCGGCGAACTGGTCAATTTCGACCTCGGCGACAAAGTGCGGCGGACCGCCGGGCGGGAGAGCGTCTCCTCCTTACTCGACAAGCTGGAAGCGGTGGGCAGCGCCCGTCGCCAGCTCGAACGCAACCTCAACGCGCAGCTGGTCATGGAAGTCCTCCTCCTGCGCCTGGCCGCCTGACCTACGGATCCCCATGCCACGCATCGTCCCCGTCAAATTTCAGCACGCCGGCCGCCACTACGATTTCAACGCCCTCGACTTCGAGCTCCCGCCGGGGAGCCAGGTGATCGTCGAAACCGAGCGGGGCCGGGCTCTGGGCACCGTGGTCAGCGCCCCCGAGGAGCGTCCCGACGGCGAGGGCCTCAAGGCGGTGGTGCGCATCGCCAGCGAGAGCGACGTCGCCCAGGGCGCCGCCAACCTGATCCGCGAGAAGGAGGCGGTCCACTACTGCCGCGAGCGGATCCAGTCCCGCGGCCTGGAGATGAAGCTGGTCCGCGCCGAGTATGCCTTCGACGGCTCGAAGATCCTCTTCTTCTTCACCGCCGAGGGGCGCATCGACTTCCGCGAGCTGGTCAAGGACCTCGCCCACCATTTCCACACCCGCATCGAGATGCGCCAGATCGGCGTGCGCGACGAGGCCAAGCTGGTCGGCGGGCTGGGCATCTGCGGTCGCGAGCTGTGCTGCTGCTCCTTCCTCACCGAGTTCTACCCGGTCTCGGTGAAGATGGCCAAGGAGCAGGGGCTGGCTCTCAATCCGACCAAGATTTCCGGGCAGTGCGGCCGCCTGCTCTGCTGCCTGGGCTACGAATTCGAAAGCTATTGCGAACTGCGCAAGGGGATGCCCAAGTGCGGCAAGAAGGTCTGCTGGGACAACCGCGAGTGGGATGTCACCGCCCAGAATGCCCTGCGCCGCCAGCTGACCCTGCGCGGGGCCGACGGTGCCTCGCGGGTCATCAGCATGGCCGAATACGAGAGCGGGACGCCCGAGAACCCCGAGCCGGCTCCTCCGCTCCGGTCGTCGCGCCGCTCGGGCGACGGCAGCCAGCGCCGGGGTCCCCGGCCAAGCGCCCCGACGGCCGAGCGCCAGCCCGCCGCCCCGGTGGCGCCGCCCTCGCCCCAGCCTCAGGCCCCCGCCCCGGCCCCCACGCCGCCGGCCTCGCCGGCGCCTGCCGAGCCAGCCGACGCCGAGGCCGCCAAGAGCGCCAGCCGGCGCAAGCGGCGCCGTCGGCGCCGTCCCGCTGCCCAGGGTGCCCCACCCGAGCAAGGAGAGTGACCATGTCCGCCGCGCCGCGCTTCTACCTGTCCACGCCGATCTACTACGTCAACGATGTCCCGCACATCGGCCACGCCTACACCACTCTGGCCTGTGACGTGCTGGCCCGCTATCACCGCGGGCGCGGCGCCGACGTCTACTTCCTGACCGGCACCGACGAGCACGGGCAGAAGGTCGAGAAGGCCGCCCAGACCCGCGGCGAGACGCCGCTGGAACTGGCCGACCGGGTGGTCACCCGCTTCCAGTCGCTGTGGGACAAGCTCGACATCGACTACACCGATTTCATCCGCACCTCCCAGGAGCGCCACAAGGCCGCGGTGCAGGAGATTTTCCGCGTCATCCAGGCCCGGGGGGACATCTACCTCGGCGAGTACGAGGACTGGTACTGCACCCCCTGCGAGACCTTCTGGACTGAGACCCAGCTGATGGACGGCAACTGCCCCGACTGCGGGCGGCCCACCGAGAAGCTCAAGGAAGCCTCCTACTTCTTCCGCATGAGCAAGTACCAGGAGCAGCTTCTCGCCCACATCGAGGCCAACCCCGACTTCATCCAGCCGCGCAGCCGGCGCAACGAGATCCTGAGCTTCGTCCGCGACGGGCTGCGCGACCTGTCGATCTCGCGGACCAGCTTCTCCTGGGGGATCCCGGTGCCGGGGGACGAGCGCCACGTCATCTACGTGTGGTTCGACGCCCTGACCAACTACATCAGCGCCCTCGGCTACCCCGGCGACGCAGAGGGGAACTACGCGCGCTTCTGGCCCTGCGACGTACACGTCATCGGCAAGGACATCCTGCGTTTCCACACCGTCTACTGGCCGACCTTCCTGATGGCCGCCGGGCTGCCCCTGCCCAAAAAGGTCTTCGCCCACGGCTGGTGGACCGTCGAAGGGCAGAAGATGAGCAAGAGCCTGGCCAACGTGGTCGAGCCCAACCTGCTGATCGACAAGTACGGCGTCGACGCGATCCGTTATTTCCTGCTCCGCGAGGTCCCCTTCGGGCTCGACGGCGACTTCTCCCACGCCGCCCTGGTGCAGCGCATCAACTCCGACCTGGCCAACGACCTCGGCAACCTGGTCAGCCGCTCCACCGCCATGCTCGGCAAGTACTTCGCCGGCACCCTCCCCGCCCCGGGGACGCCGACCGCCGCCGAGGAGGCGCTCAAAGAGCGCTGCGCCGCGGTCCACGCCCAGGTTGACGCGCAGATGAGCGAACTGGCCTTCAACCGCGCCCTGCAGTCGATCTGGGAGTTGGTGAGCGCCGCCAACAAGTACATCGACGAGAGCACGCCGTGGGCGCTGGCCAAGGATCCGGAGCAGCGCGAGCGGCTGGCGACGGTGATGTACAGCCTCCTCGAAACGGTCCGCCAGATCGGCCGCCTGGTCACCCCCTTCATGCCCTCCACCGGGGCGAAGATCGCCGCTCTTCTCGGCGTGGACGGCAGCGAAGGCGCGGCCTGGGGCGGGCTCGCCGCCGGCACCGCGGTGGCCAAGGCCGAGCCGCTCTTCCCGCGCATCGAAACGGAATAGTGGCCGCGACTCTCGTCGACACCCACGCCCACCTCGACTCCGGGCAGTTCCGCGCTGATCTCGATGCGGTGCTCCAGCGCGCCGCGGCAGCCGGGGTCGGGGCGATCCTCACTGTCGGCTGCGATCTGGACAGCTCGCGGGCCAGCGTCGAACTCGCCGAACGCCACCCGCAACTCCGGGCCGCCGTCGGCATCCACCCCCATGACGCCGCCAGCGTCGATCAAACGGCCCTCGACGAGCTGCGCCGCCTGGCCGCCCACCCCAAGGTGGTGGCGATCGGCGAGACCGGCCTCGACTTCTTCCGCGACCGCGCCCCGCGCGACGCCCAGCGCGCCGCCTTCCGCGCCCAGATCCGCCTGGCCCGAGAGCTCGGCAAGCCGCTGATCGTCCACGACCGCGACGCCCACGCCGAGGTGCTGGCGATTCTCCGCGAGGAGCAGGCCGGGACGGTGGGCGGGGTGATGCACTGCTTCTCCGGCGACCTCGAGCTGGCCAGCGCCTGTATCGAACTGGGCTTCCTGATCTCCTTCGCCGGGCCCCTCACCTACCCCAACAGCACCCTGCCGGCGGTGGCCGAGGCCCTGCCGGTCGACGTCATGCTGATCGAGACCGACTGCCCCTACCTCCCCCCCCAGCCCTGGCGCGGCAAACGCTGCGAGCCGGCCCAGGTGCGCGCCACCGCCGAGGCCCTGGCGCGGATCAAGGGGCTGACCCTGGAGGACGTGGCCCGGGTCACGACGCTCAACGCCCACCGCCTCTTCGGCATCGGCGAGGTCGACCAGCAGACGCGCATCGCCTACCGGATCCGCAACAGCCTCTACCTCAACATCACCAACCGCTGCACCAATCAGTGTACTTTCTGCGCCAAGTTCAGGGATTTCACCGTCAAGGGGCACCAGCTGTGCCTGGAACGGGAGCCGAGCGCCGCCGAGGTGATTGCCGCCATCGGCGATCCGGCCGCCTTTGATGAAGTGGTCTTCTGCGGCTACGGCGAGCCGCTGCTGCGCCTGGAACTGGTCAGGGAGGTGGCCGCCTGGCTGAAGGCACGCGGCAAGAAGGTGAGGATCAACAGCGACGGCCAGGCCAACCTGGTGCACGGCCGCAACATCCTCCCGGAACTCGCGGGACTGGTCGATACGCTCAGCGTCTCCCTCAACGCCGCGGACGCCGCCACCTACCAGCGGCTGTGCCGCTCGGAGTTCGGCGCGGCCGGCTACCGGGCGGTCTGCGATTTCCTGCGCGCCGCCCCCGGGTGGATCCCCGAGGTGGTGGCCACCGCGGTAACCGTGCCGGGAATCGACATCGCCGCCTGCCGGCGGGTCGCCGCAGAACTGGGCGTCGCCTTTCGCGAACGGACCTACAACGAAGTCGGCTGATCCTTCCCCTTTGCCCCCCGCAGCGTCGCGGGGAGACCGGAGCCCGTCATGAGCGAGACCTTCAAGGCCCTGCTGGTCGAACAGGGCGCAGCAAAAGAGTTCACCCGCCGCATCGCCGCACGCACCCTCGACCAGCTCCCCGCCGGCGAACTGGTGGTCCGCGTGCACTGGTCGTCCCTCAACTACAAGGACGCCCTCTCCGCCACCGGCCACCCCGGGGTGACCCGCCAGTTCCCGCACACCCCCGGCATCGATGCCGCCGGCGAGGTGGTCAGCGACGCCAGCGGCCGCTTCCAGCCCGGCACAGCGGTGATCGTCACCGGCTACGACCTGGGGATGGAGACCGACGGCGGCTTCGGCCAGCTGATCCGCATCCCCTCGGCCTGGGCCCTCCCCCTCCCTGCCGGCCTGACCCTGCGCGAGAGCATGATCCTCGGCACCGCCGGGCTGACCGCGGCCCTGTCGGTGCAGGCGCTCCTCGACCAGGGGGTGACTGCCGCTGACGGCGAGTTCCTCGTCACCGGCGCCACCGGCGGGGTCGGCAGCCTGGCCGTGGCCCTGCTGGCCCGTCTCGGCTGCCGGGTCGTCGCCGCCAGCGGCAAGCCGGAAGCCGCCGGCTTCCTCACCGCCCTCGGCGCCGCCCAGGTGATCGGCCGCGACGAGGTGATCGCCAACGCCGAGCGGCCGATGCTCAAGGAGCGCTGGGCCGGGGTGGTGGACTGCGTCGGCGGCACCACCCTGGCCGCCGCCCTCAAGGCGACCCGCTACGGCGGCAGCGTCACCTGCTGCGGCCTGGTCGGCTCCGCCGACCTGAGCCTCAACGTCTACCCCTTCATCCTGCGCGGGGTGAAGCTGCTCGGGATCGATTCGGTGCAGTGCCCGGCGGAGCGCCGGGCCCGGCTGTGGGCAAAGCTGGGGGGGGAATGGCGGCTGGCGCAGCTGGACGCCCTCGCCGCCGAGTGCACCCTCGAGGGGCTCGAGGAGAAGATCGCCGCGATTCTCGCCGGGCGCCTGCAGGGGCGCACCGTGGTCCGCCTCGCCGGCTAGGACCCGTCAGGCTCTTCCTCATCCTCCGCGCCGCCGGCCTCCTCCTCTTCCTCCACCAGCTCCTGGAGACTGCCGTAGTGCGCCGCGGTCACCGCCATGGCGGTCAGGCGCAGATCGATGCGGCCGTTGAGTGATTCGGCGGGATAGGTGCCGTCCTCCAGGCGCTCGCCGGCCGGCACGCCGGTGAGGATCTCGATCCCCTGGTCGATGGTGCTCACCGCCCACAGGTGGAACTCCCCGCGCCGCACCGCCTCGACCACTTCGGGCTTGAGCATCAGGCTCTTGCGGTTCCCCTCCGGGATCAGCACCCCCTGCCCGCCGGTCAGCCCGCGCGCCTTGCAGACCGCGAAGAAGCCCTCGATCTTTTCGTTGATCCCGCCCACCGGCTGGATGCGCCCGTGCTGGTTGACCGAGCCGGTGACGGCGAGATCCTGGCGCACCGGCACCTCGGCCAGGCTCGAGAGCAGTCCGTAGAGCTCGGTGGAGGAGGCGCTGTCCCCCTCCACCCCGGCGTAGGACTGCTCGAAGCAGATCGACGCCGACATCACCAGCGGCTTGTCCCGCCCGAAGCGCTCGCCGAAGAACCCCGCCAGGATCATCACCCCCTTGTCGTGCACCGGGCCGGAGAGCTTGGCCTCGCGCTCGATGTTGATCATGCCCCCGCGCCCCAGGAAGGTGCGCACGGTGACCCGGCTGGGGAGGCCGAAGCTGTAGTCGCCGAGCTGGTAGACGCTCAGCCCGTTGACCTGGCCGACGGCGCTGCCGGTGGTGTCGATGAGCAGGGTGCCGTCGTCGATCAGCTCCTGGAGGCGTTCCTCGATGCGGTTGGCGCGATAGGTCCGCGCCTCCAGGGCGAGTTCGACATGTCGGGCCGCCACCCGGTCGCTGCCGTCGCGCTCGCCGTAGTAGGAGGCCTCGCGGATCAGGTCGGCGATGTCGATGAAGCTCGAGGAGAAGTGCTGCCGGTCGCCGCCGAGGCGGGCGGCGTATTCGACCACGCCGGCCACCGCCTCGGGCGCGAAGTGCAGCAGGTGCTCTTCGGTGCAGCGCGCGCCGATGAACAGGGCGTACTGCTGGACGTTCTCCCAGGTGTTGCGCATGAGGTGGTCGAAGTCGACCTTGACCTTGAAGTACTTGCGGAAATCGGGATCGAGTTCGTAAAGCAGGTAGTAGAAGAGCGGCGTGCCGATCAGCACGATCTTGCAGTCGAGGGGGATCGGCTGGGGCCGCAGAGAAACGGTGGCGATCAGGCGGAACTGCTCGGCGATGTCCTCGATCTTGACCTCGCGGTTGCGGATGCAGCGCTTGAGGGCCTCGTAGGTGAAGATGTTGAAGAGCACCTCGCGGCAGTCGAGGATCAGGTAACCGCCGTTGGCGCGGTGGATGGCGCCGGGCTTGATCATCGAGAAGTTGGTCACCGCGCCGCCCATCTGGATGATGTGCTCGATGCGGCCGAAGACGTTGAAGTAGGTCGGGTTGGCCTCGTAGACCACCGGCGCCCCCTGGCAGCCGTGGTTGTCGATCAGCAGGTTGACCTGGTAGCGGGCGAAGGACGGTTCCTCCACCCCCTGGGGCATCCCCGGCAGGGCCAGCCGCAGCCCCTTCTGCGGGCGCAGTTCGTCGATGCGGTTGACGATGTCGCGCTTGCAGCGCTCGAGGTGCTCGGTGATCCGGGCGAAACTGCGGTACTTCTCCTCGAGTCCCTCGAAGAGATGGCTGATCGCGTAGAGCAGGATTTTTTTCTCCAGTTCCACGGTCTGCTCGCGCAGTTCCTCATCCAGCTTGCGCAGCGTTCCCACGACTTCGGCGATCCGCCCCTGCAGCTTGGCCGCCTCCTTTTCGAGGCGGGCCTTCTCGGCGCCGTCGAGAGCCTCGAACTCCTCCTGAGCGAGCGGCTTGCCGTCACGCTGCGGGGTGATCAGCAGCCCGCTGACCCGGCGCTGGAGGACGAAGCCCTTGGCACCCACCTCCCCCTCCAGCCGGCCGAGCAGTTCCCCCTTGCGCTCCTCGACGGCGGCGGCCAGCTGCGCTTTCAGCTCTTCGAACTCCTTCCCCGCGAAGATATTGCCCAGCTCCTCGCCGAGCCGCTCGACCAGGTGGTCGATGTCGCGCTTGAACTCCTGCCCCATGCCGGCCGGCAGGCGGATGTACTCCGGGCGCGTCCCCTCGCCGAAGTCGTGGACGTAGCACCAGTCGTCAGGGACCGGCCGGTGCCGGGCGCGGGTCTTGAGGATCTGCTTGATGGTCGACGAGCGGCCGGTGCCGGGCTCGCCGAGGATGAAGAGGTTGAAGCCGCTGTCGCGGATGCCGAGCCCGAAGTCGATGGCGGTCAGGGCGCGGTCCTGGCCGATCGTCCCTTCGAGGGGGGGGAGGTCGCGGGTGGTGCCGAATTCGAACTGGGCGGGGTCACACCGCCAGTACAACTCTTCCGGGGCAAGGCGCAGGTCGTCCATGGCGAAACCTCCTCACCCAAAAGTCTAGCACCGGCAGGTCATTCCACAAGGCCGCCTACCGTGCAAACACTCTTGACACAGGGGGCGGCAGGGCAGTATAAAGGCCTCCCTTGCCGAAGTGGTGGAATTGGTAGACACACCATCTTGAGGGGGTGGCGGGCTAACGCTCGTGCGAGTTCGAGTCTCGCCTTCGGCACCATCAGCAACGTAACCACCTGAGAAATCAGGTGGTTTTTATTTTGTCTGCCGGAGTCCGGGTGATATAAGATGCCTCGAGCCGAAGGGGACGACTATGAGCGACGTCATCGTTATCGAAAAATGCAGTTACTGCCAAAGGAACCTGGCGGAGGACAGGCTGAACCGCAATGCCATGAACGGCTCGTATTCCTGCAAGGATACGGATGACTGTCTCAATGCGCGCAGTGAGTCCGTTGAACCGGAAGTGCTGAGAGGGGAGGAGGAGGCGCAGGTGCCACCCTTCCAGCGCAGCGTCAGATTCCACTACCGTCAGTCAAGCTGCAGCAGAATGCTGGCGGGGACGTTGGTCGGCTTCTCGGTGTTTGTGGGCAGCTGGATTTATGCGGTCAAAACTTACGGATGGTTCTTCGGGCTGGGCCTGGGTTGGCTGCCGGCCCTGTTTTTCGGCATCCTGGCCGCGACGTACTGGCCGATGGCAATCCTGGTTGCCGTGGGGATCCTGCTTTTCTCCCGATAATAGTGCCGGATAATGACCTCAGGATTGTGCCGCCCCCCGGTTTGCGGGAATGAGCAAGGGGCATATTGCCCGTAAAAAAAGCCCCGATGCAACGGGGCTTTTTCCTTGGTTGACTATATAGGGAGGGAGTCAGCTGACGGCCGTCACCACCCCGTCGAGCATCTTCTGCAGGTCCATGCCCAACTGGCGGGCGATCTGCGATGTCGAGAAGATCCCGCAGACTGTCTGCTGACCGTCCGCCCCCTCGCTGACCACCAGCCCGTGCTGGCGCCCGGCCTTCTTGAGCGTCGCCACGATCTCTCCGACCTGGGCGTGCTGCACGTCCTCGATCCTCATCACTTCCAGTTCGCTCTGCGGGGTCATCAGGTCGCTGACCATGATATCGGCGGAGGTCCCGCCCATCTCCTTGAGGAAGCGCATCGGCTTTTCACCGAGGATGTCGCTGGCGGTGAGCAGCCCGGCGACGTTGTCGCTGCTGTTCAGCACCACGAGCATGCGGATGCCGTAGCGGATCATCTTGCTGTTCGCCGTCTCCATCGACATGTTGGGCCGGGTCACCACCAGCGAGACCTTGCTCAGGTCGGTCATCACCGCGGTGGCGGAATCGAAGAGCCCGACCTTGGCCGGCAGCACCTGGCTGGGGCGCATGAAGCCGGAGCCGGTTTTCAGTTTCTGAGACTTGACGGCCTGGAACTCGTTCATAGTCATTCCCCTTGCGGTAAAGTTGAAATCTCTCATTTGGCGGCCTTCGCTGCCCGATCAGAGTTTTTTATATCATCGCGGGCGTATCATAGTCAAGAAAAAATCAAACAGAGTTTTACTTTTAACAAACGAATCACCGCGCATCGGCACCCTTCCGCTTTACGGTGGACGTCTTGACTGGCTGCCAAAAGCGTTCTATTACTCTAGACAAGTGTTCATAAAAAGTAACTCAAACGCATATGTCATAAAAGTTAAATAACAACAAGAAACACACCTTCAAGGAAATTGCACAGATGCAGACACACCGGGCAGAAGACCGTTACATCAGCTACCTGCGTCTGGCGGGGAAGCGTCAGGAGGGTGAGGAGTCGTCCGTCGATGCGCAGCGGGCGGCAATTTACGGCTATCTCAAGGACGGCTACTGGAAAGTGCAGCGGGAGTTCGTCGAGATCGAAAACGGCCGGCGCCCGCCCCGCCCGCGTCTGCAGGAGGCCGTCGAACTCTGCCGGAGTACCGGCAGCACCCTGCTGATCGCCAGGCTCGCCCGCCTCAGTCGCGAGGCAGCCTTTCTCCAGCTTCTGCACCAGGCCGGGATCCGTTTTGTCGCCGTGGACCTGCCGGAGGCCAACGAGAGCACCGTCGGCATCATGGCCCTGGTCGCGGCCGCCGAGCAGCGGGCCGCCAGCCGGCGCATCCGCACTGCCCTGGCCGCCGCCAAAGAACGCGGCGTGCGCCTGGGCAACCCCGGCAACCTGACCCGCGTGGCCGCGCAAGAGGGTCGAGCCCGCGGCCTCAAGGTCCGCCGGGAGAAGGCCGACGACTTCGCCGCCCGGCACATTACCCGCATTCGCGAATTGCTCGGGGCCGGAAACAGCCTGCGCGCCATCGCCAGGACTCTGAACGACGAGGGGGTGCTGACGGCCCGCGGCAAAAAGGGGGCCTGGACGGCACGGTCGGTGAAGAATATCATTGAGCGGCAGGGCAAGCAGGGGACTTAAAGCGAATCAGGACGGGAGGACAGTCATGCTCAGGACAGCGGTATTCCCAGGCAAGTATATCCAGGGCGAGGGCGCCCTCGGACAACTGGGGCAATGGATCGGCGCTTTCGGCAGCAAAGGGCTGATCGTCGCCTCGGGGACGGCACGCAATCGCCTTCTCTCTGCGCATCGGGAGGCCTTGCATTCCGCCGGAGTGGTCATCGAACCCTTCGGCGGAGAATGCTGCGTACGGGAAGTCGAGCGGGTCTCGGCACGCATCAAGGCGGAGAAGATCGATGTCGTGGTCGGCATGGGCGGGGGTAAGAGCATCGACCTGGCCAAGATCGCCGCCGACCGCAACCGCCTGCCGGTGATCATCGTCCCGACCATCGCCTCGACCGATGCGCCGTGCAGCGGCTGCGCCGTCCTCTACAGCGAGGAGGGGACCTTCGAGTCGGTCTACTACCAGAAGACCAATCCGCAGGTCGTGCTGGTCGATTCGGCGGTGATCGCCGCCGCCCCGCCGCGTTTCCTCAGCGCCGGGATGGGGGACGCGCTGGCCACCTGGTTCGAGGCCCGTTCCTGCCAGCGCACCCAGTCGGCCAACGCCTGCGGCGGCCTGAGCACCGCCGCCGCGCTGGCCCTGGCCCGGCTCTGCTACGACACCCTGCTGGCCCACGGCCCGGCCGCCCTGCTGGCCTGCGCCGAACAGGTGGTCACGCCGGCCCTCGACCACATCATCGAGGCCAACATCCTGCTCAGCGGCCTGGGCTTCGAATGCTCGGGGCTGGCCACCGCCCACGCCGTCCACAACGGCCTGACCGCCCTCCCCCCGACCCACGCCTTTTTCCACGGCGAAAAGGTCGCCTTCGGGGTCCTCACCGGCCTGCACCTTACCGACGCCGATGCCGGGGAGCTCGACCGGGTCTACGACTTCTGCGCCGCGGTCGGCCTGCCGACCACCCTGGCCGCGCTCGGCCTGGGCGGGATCGACCGCGCCCAACTGCTGAAAGTGGCCGAAAAGGCCTGCCTCCCCGAAGAAGCGATTCACCACGAGGCCGGGGAGATCACCCCGGGGCGAGTCCTCTCCGCCCTCCTCGCCGCCGATGCCATGGGCCGCGCGCGGCAGGCGGCCTGAGCAGAGCGCCCGGGCGGCTGGTGGCGATCACCATCGAGCCGCCCCGCTAGCCCCCGGCGAGGAGCCAGCAGAGCGCCGCCTGGACATTGGCATCGAGGGGCTCGGAGGTGTCGAGGGTCAGCCGACGCGGGCCGGGGCTGAAAGGCTCGTAGTCGGCCGCCTGGGCGGCGAGCAGCTCGCGGCGGCCGTCGGAGGCGTCGCGCCCCTCGGCCTGGCGGCGGTCGAGACGCTCCAGGGTGACCTCGACCGGGCAGTGCAGGTAAATCTGCCCGGCCGGCCGGCCCAGCTCGGCGGCCAGGGCCAGGAAGTCGCGGCGGTCGGCCTCGCGCATGAACGAGGCGTCGACGATCACCAGTTCCCCGGCGGCCAGCTCGCGGCGCGCCCGCTCGCGCAATGCCGCGTAGGTGCGCCCGGTCATCGCCTCCTGGTACAGCCCCTGGCGGAAAGCGGCCGGACTGGGCGCCGCCGGATCGAGCCCGGCCAACTCCTTGCGCACCACGTCGGAGCGCAGCACCACTCCCCCGGCGGCCTCGGCCAGGGCCCGCGCGAAGGTGCTCTTCCCCACCCCCATCAGCCCGCCGACCAGTACCAGCCGGGGCTCGAGGTGATAGCCGAGGGCCAGGTTGAAGTAGCGCCGGGCGCGCTCCGCTGCCTCCTCGCGGAGCTGCGGCTCCACTGCCGCCCCGACGGAAAGAAGATACTCGACCTTGCCCCGCACCCAGGCCCGGTAGCTCTTGCAGAAGGGGAGCAGTTCGGCCAGTTCCGCATCCGGGTCCGCCTCCTGCCAAGCGGCCAGGAAGCGCGCGGCCAGGTCGCGCCGGCCGCGATAGTCGAGGTCCATGAGCAGGAAGGCCAGTTCGGCGGCGACGTCGGCGATGCGGAAGCGCGCGGCGAACTCGATGCAGTCGTAGACCACGATCGGCTCGCTCAGGCAGATATTGCGGGAGTGCAGGTCGCCGTGGCCGTCGCGGACCAGGCCGCGGGCCTCGCGGGCGGCGAAGAGCGGGGCGAGGCGCGCCATCCCCTGCCCGGTCAGCTCGCCCATCAGCCGGTGGGCCTCGGCGCTCAGCAGCGTACCGATCGCCGGGGCGGTCTGGCGGAGGTTCTCCGCGCAGTTGCCCGCCAGCACCGCCGCATAGCCGCCGGCCGCACTCTCCCGGCAGGGCGGGCAGGCCGCCAGCAGCGGCGCGAGGTGGCGGGCCAGGCGCTCGATCTCCCCGGGGAGCCCGGGATCCTCCTCGTCCAGCAGGCGGTCGAGCATGCGCGCGTCGGGGAGGCGGCGCATCTTGACGGCATAGTCGCAGGGGCGCCCGGGCCCGCCGAAACGCAGCACCCCGCCGTCATCGCAGAGTTCGACGACCTCCAGGTAGGTCTCGGGGGCGAAGCGCCGGTTGAGGTGCAGCTCCTCGGTGCAGAAGAAGCGCCGCCGCTCAAGGGTGGAGAAGTCGAGGAAGCCGAGGTCGACGGCTTTTTTCAGCTTGTAGACGAAGTGATCGGTCAGGTAGACCCGTGAAATGTGCGTTTCGCGGTAGTCCACCGCGCCGGTCGACTCGGGGTAGCTGTGCGGGTCGAGCAGCCGGCGGTGCAGGTCCTCAGGGGTCATCAGGCATCTCCTTGGCGGGGCGGGCTGGCCGGCATGCGCGCTCAGGGCGGCGCGGAGTCATCGTCACAGTAACCCGGCAGCCCTGCGCAGTCTCTTGCTTTTTTCCCGGGCTGAGCCCATAATTCGGTAATTTCACTTGTTTTTTCAAGGCTTTTTTATGATGCGCTGGCCGCTGCGCCTGATCAACAATCTGCAGATCCGCTGGAAGATGCTGGTGGTGGTCCTCCCCCTGGTGCTCATCCCGCTCTTCGTCGTCGGCGGCGTGATCGGCTGGACAGCCTTCCGCCAGGCCCAGGCCGGCATCACCCAGGCGAGCATGGACGATCTCGACCACCTCGCCCACTTTACCCTCGACCTGCTCGACGCCCACCGTCACCAGTTCGAGGTCTACCGCGAGGACAAGAAGCGCACCGTCCACCAGGAGCTGGCCTCCCTGACCAACCTCGCCTACGGCATGGTCGAGGAGCAGTACCGCCAGCAGCAAAGCGGGCGTATCAGCCGCGATGCCGCTCAGGAGGCGGCCCGGCGCGCGCTGAAACGGGTGCAGGTCGGCCAGACCGGCTACATCTACGCCATGACCACCAGCGGCGACCTGGCTGTGCATATCGCCCGGGAAGGGGAAAACGTCTACGACGAGCGCGACGAGGACGGACGCCTCTTCATCCGCGCCATGTGCCAGGCGGCCCGGCAGTCGGCCCCCGGTACGGTGCTGAGCATCGTCTACCCCTGGCGCAACCCGGAGCTCGATCCGGCGCCGCGCCAGAAAATGGTCGCCTACCGCTACTTCCCGGCCTGGGACTGGATCATCGCCAGCGGCGGCTACCTCGACGAGACCTACGAGGACCCGGCCGCCGAGAGCCGCGCCTTTGCCGCCCTCAAGGATCAGCTCAAGACCAAGCGGGTCGGCCAGAC
>CAYQLP010000017.1:35774-36320 GCA_964418505.1 uncultured Geobacteraceae bacterium
TACGCCATGGACCGCCGCGGCACCCTGACCATCCACCCGGAGGCCGAGGGGGAAAACATCTACGCCGCCCGCGACAGCGACGGCACCCCCTTCATCGAGCAGATGTGCAAGCAGCGCGAAGGGTGGATTCACTATCCCTGGCAAAACCCCGGGGAGAAAGAACCGCGCCGCAAGATCGTCCGCTACCTCTACTACAAACCCTGGGACTGGATCATCGCCGTCGGTTCCTACGAAGACGAATTCTACCGTGAGAGCAACCTGATCAAGGGGCGGATCCTCACCAGTCTGGGGTGGATCTCCCTGGGGGTCGGGTGGTCGCCACCCTGCTGGTCTTCCTCGCCGCCAAGGTTTTGAGCGACCCGATCCGCCATATGACCGAAACCATCCGCGCCATCAAGCGCGGCGAGGTCAATCGCCAGATGCGGGTCGAGAGCCGCGACGAGCTCGGCGAGCTGGCCACCGCCTTCAACCGCATGACCAGCCTCCTGCAGCGCAACCGCGAACTCGAGGCCAACCTCGCCCAGCAGGGGAAGATGGCCTCCCTGG
>CAYQLP010000018.1:0-35219 GCA_964418505.1 uncultured Geobacteraceae bacterium
GTCTGCGCCTTGATCGTGATGCCGCGCTCCCGCTCGATGTCCATGTTGTCGAGCACCTGCTCGGACATCTCCCTCAGGTCCAACCCGCCGCAGAGCTGGATCAACCGGTCGGCCAGCGTCGACTTGCCATGGTCGATGTGGGCGATGATCGAAAAATTACGGATAAGTGCCTGATCCATGTGTTCCTGGCCGCTGCTGGTTTTCGTTAAACAAGAAAAAATAACTGAAGGCCGCGATCAAGTAAAGCAGGAAAGGTTCGACAATTGATGCGGCAGGTGGTGTTCGCGGTTGCCGGATGAGGTGCGGCGGTTTATGATGTGCGCATTTCGTCCGCGGAGGATCGTGTGGAACTGATTATCGATGCCGTTCGGCACAGTTGCGAACGTTTCAGCGAAAAGGCGGCGTTCCGGGTCAAAACCGGCGGCCGCTGGGTCGACTATCGCTATCGGCAGCTGTGGGTCGACTCCGACCGGGTCGCCCGCGGGTTGGCCGACTGGGGACTGGCTGCCGGTGAGCGGGCAGCGATTCTCGCCCCGGCTTCCCCCTCGTGGGTCGCCGCCTATCTGGGCATCCTCAAGGCCGGCGGCATCGTCGTGCCGATCGACAAGGAGCTCAAGCGCGGGGAACTGCGTCATATCCTCGCCGACTGCGGCGCCCGCGTCCTCTTCACGGTCGATGCCGGGCTGGAGACGCTGCGCGATGTTCTCGCCGAACTCCCGGCCCTGGGCAGGATCGTACTGCTGCAGGGCGATGGCAGCGATGCCCGCCAAGGGTGGCACGTCGAGCAACTCTTCGAGGATCTTGCCGCGGACTGGCAACGCACCGCCAGCGCCTACCGGATCGGGGAGGACGACCGCCTGCGCATGGAGAAGCACCTGGGATCGCTGCGCGACCACCTTCGCCCCCCCGGCAAAAAAAGCGCCGGAGCGTCGGCCAGCGCCCTGCTGGGGAGCCGCCAGGATGCCGCTGCGGGAATGGTCTCGAGCCTGGCCGCCTTCATGCGCCCCGGGGAGCCGCCGCAGCGGATCATCCGCCCCGACGACCCCGCCGTGATCCTTTACACTTCAGGGACGACCGGGCGCTCCAAGGGGGCAATGCTCAGCCATACCAACATCGTCAGCAACATCCGCACAGTGATTCCGCTCTTCGGTCTCAACGAGCGGATGACCACCCTCTCCTTCCTGCCGATCAACCACGTCTTCGAGCAGGTCGGCGGCATCCTCCTGCCGCTGTCCCTGGGCGGGACGGTCACCTTCGCCGAAAGCATCAAGAAGCTCGGCGACAACCTGGCGGAGGTCAAGCCAAACTTCATGCTCGGCGTCCCGGCAGTCTTTCGCCTGCTGCTCGACCGCCTGAACCGCAACATTCGCGACGACCGCCTGGCACGCTTTCTCTTTGCCATCCCCCTGACCCGGCCGCTGATCGCCCGCAAGGTCCGCCAGGCCATGGGCGGGTCACCGGTCTTCGTCAGCGGCGGCGCAGCCCTTGACCCCGCCGTGGCCACGGGTCTCGAAGCCCTGGGCATTACGGTTTACCAGGGCTACGGGATTACCGAAACCTCGCCGGTGATCTCCGCCGAGCGCCCCGACCGGCGCCGCCCTGGAACGGTCGGCCCCCCACTCCCCGGCGTCGAGGTGCGCATCGTCAATGCCAATGAGGAAGGGGTCGGCGAGATCTGGGCGAAGGGACCCAACGTCATGCTCGGCTACTTCAACAACCCGGCGGCGACCGCCGAAGTGCTGGTTGACGGCTGGTATCACACCGGCGACCTCGGACATGTGGACAGCGACGGAGTCCTGACCATTCACGGCAGGCTCAAAAACGTCATCGTCACCGCCAACGGCAAGAACGTCTACCCGGAGGAGATTGAAAACGAGCTGCTCCACAGCCCCTACATCGCCGAGGTGATGGTCTACGGCCACAAGATCGATCGGCACAGCGAAGAGGTCTGCGCCCAGGTCTACCCGAACCAGGAGGCAGTCGATCAGTACGGTCGCGAGAAGGGGCTGGCGCCGATGACCCAGCAGCAGGTCGAGGAACTGATCCGCGCGGAAATCCGCCGGCTCGGCTCCGCCCTGGCCGACTACAAGCGCGTGCGGCGCTTCACCCTGCGCGAGGACGAATTCCCCAAGACGACCACGCGCAAGATCAAGCGCTTTGCCGTCGACGCCCGCCTTGACGCCGGAGCTTAGCCGGCTGCAGGGGAAGCGGCGAGGCTGCTGAGATTACTCTTCGAAGTGGATGGCGGTGTAGGGACAGGCGGGGATGCACAGGCCGTCCAGATCACATTTCTCGAGATCGACCACGGCCCGGCCGTTTACCAGGCTTAAGGCGCCGTGGGGACAGACCTTGACACATTCCCCGGAGCCGCAGCATTTACGGTCGTCAATAACTATGTGCATGCAAGAACCTCGCTAAGCTGGTGTAATGTACCGGCATAATGCCCCAAAATGACCGCGGCATGCAATCCGCCTGTTGACCAGGCATACAAGGACAGAAAGAAATGACCCCTCAGCCGACCCCGCAACTCTCCGGCAAGCAGATCCGCTTCCTGCGCGCCCTTGGCCATCCTCTCAAAGCGACCGTCATGCTCGGCCGTCAGGAGGTAGGCGAAACGGTGCTGGCTTCACTCGACGCGGTGCTGACCGCGCACGAACTGGTCAAGGTCAAGCTCCAGGAGGGCTGCTCCCTCGACCGCCACGAGGCTGCGGCGCTGCTGTCGGAGGCAACCGGGGCCGCTGTCGCGCAGATCCTCGGCAAGACCATTCTTCTCTACCGGCCCAGCGACAAGGGGCTGATCACCCTCCCCGCCCCTGCCAGGAGAACTCAAACCCGCACGTAGGGATCGAAGAGCCGGCGATATTCCTCGAGGGCATAGCGGTCGGTCATCCCGGCGATGTAGTCGCAGATCACCCGCTCCCGCCCGTGCTCGGCGAAGCGCGCCTGGTAGGCGTCGGGGAGCAGCGCCGGGCAGCTGCAGTAGCTCTCGAAGAGCTGGGTCAGGAAGCGCTCGGCCTTGATGCGCATCCGCTCGACCTTGTAGTGGTGATAGAGGCGCCGGTGCAGGAAGCGCTTGAGCTCCCGGTTCTGCGCGGCGATGCCGGGGCTGAATCCGACCAGGGTGCCGGGGTGTCGGCGCACATCATCGAGCGAGCCGATCTCCGCCGCCTGCAGGTTGGCGGCGGTCTGGACGACCAGGTCGAGGATCAGACGGCCGATCAGGTGGCTGATCACCTGGTGGATCAGGCGTTCACCGGACAGCCCCGGGAACTTGGCGGTCACCAGTTCGCTGGTCTCTGACCACAGTTCAACCGCGCGCAACTCTTCCAGGTGAATGTAGCCGGCCTTGAGCCCGTCATCGATATCGTGATTGTTGTAGGCAATCTCATCGGCCAGGTCGATCAGTTGGGCCTCGAGAGTCGGCCGGTACTCGGGCTGGTAGCCGGCGAACTCCCGCTCCTCCGCACTGTCGTAATCCGACGAATGCTTAATGATCCCCTCGCGGGTCTCCCAGCTCAGGTTGAGGCCGTTAAAGCCCGGATAGCGCTCCTCGAGGGTTTCGACGATGCGCAGCGACTGGCGGTTGTGCTCGAAACCGCCGTAGGGCTGCATCAGCCGGTCGAGCACATCCTCCCCGGTGTGGCCGAAGGGAGTGTGGCCGAGATCGTGGGCCAGGGCGAGGGCTTCGACCAGGTCCTCGTTAAGGCGCAGGCGCCGGGCGATGCCACGGCCGATCTGGGCCACTTCCAGCGAATGCGTCAGGCGCGTCCGGTAATAGTCGCCTTCGTGGTTGACGAAGACCTGGGTCTTGTACTCGAGTCGGCGGAAAGCGGCACTATGGATAATCCGGTCGCGGTCGCGCTCGAAGGCTGTGCGGTCGTCTTTGAAGCTCTCACTGTGCCTGCGGCCACGCGACTGGTCGCTGCGCGCCGCGTAACCGGCCAGGTCGGGTCGTTCCATGGCCACCCTCCAAGTCTTTTCGCTATTAAAGCCCCGCCACCGCTCATTGTCAAGCGCCTCACCCTTGACGAAGCTGGTCAATTGTGCTAGCTTTTTCGCATGGTTATCAATAAACTCCCAGCCTGGCCGGGGACTTCTCGATAATGAGGGTGATCGGCGGATCCCTTCGCGGCCGGCAGCTCGCGGCTTTCACCGGCCGGGAGATCCGCCCCACTCCGGACCGGGTTCGCGAGGCCTTGTTCAGTATCATCTACAGCCGCCTCGGCTCACTCGACGGCCGCCGGGTTCTGGACCTTTTCGCCGGCAGCGGCGCCCTGGGGATCGAGGCGATCAGCCGCGGCGCAGTTTACGCCCGCTTCATCGAGCAGTCTGCGCAGGCCGCGGCTGTCTTGCGCGACAATCTGGCCCGCTGTCGGATAGGTGGGAACGCGGAGGTCATCAACGCCGACCTGTGGCAGGTCCTTCCCGCTCTCGAGGCACAAGGACCCTACACGGTGATCTTTGCCGACCCGCCCTACGCCGCCGGTCACGGGCCGCGGCTTCTCGAGGCCATCGACCGCCATCGCCTGCTCGACAGCGCCGGGCTGTTGTGTCTGGAAACCGCCGCCGGTGAAATCCTTCCCGAGGTCTGCGGCACGCTTCGCCAGATCGAAAGCCGGCGTTACGGGACAACCGCCGTGCACCTCTACTGTACAGACACTGCGGAGGAATCATGACAGAGGAGAGGATCGCGGTCTATCCCGGTTCCTTCGACCCCGTCACCTACGGGCATCTCGACCTGGTCGAGAGGGCCCTGCAGGTCTTTGACCGGGTGATAGTCGCCGTGGCCCGAAATGTCGACAAGCGCGGCCTGTTCAGCGTCGAGGAGCGGATCGCCCTGTTCCGGGCCGCTGTCGGGGACAACCCGCGCATCGGCATCGAGACCTTCGACGGTCTGCTGGTTGATTTCGTCACCGGCAGGGGCGCTGCGTCCATCCTTCGCGGCCTGCGTGCGGTGTCCGATTTCGAATACGAGCTGCAGATCGCCCAGATGAACCGGACCCTGAATCGCGAGGTGGAAACCCTCTTTATGATGACCGCGGTTCCCTACGGCTACCTGAGTTCGTCCCTGGTCAAGGAGGTCGCCTCCCTGCACGGGCCGGTAGATGCACTGGTGCCAGCGGTCGTCCGCGAGGCCCTCGAAAAGAAGTTCAGTCGTGGATGAGCGGCGCAGAATCGCCGCGGGATGGAGCTGCCGATGATCACCAGGGAAATGACGATATCTGAAGTCCTGCACCGCTACCCGCAGACGCTTACGGTCTTCCACCGCTTCGGGCTCTCCTGCGGCGAATGCCAGATTGCCGATTACGAGGACGTCGGCCACGGGGCCGGTGTGCACAAGATCGATGTCGACCTGCTGCTGCGCGAACTCAACCTGGCGGCAGGCACCGTCTAGCTAGCCGATAGGCGAGCGCTCCAGCTCATCAACCAAACGGCCGAGGGCCGCCACCGTCATGCCCTCAAGCCGGCGACCTTTGTCAGCAGAGGCCCGCCCCGGATCGCCGTGCACCCCGCCCGGCCAGCAGCGCCGCTTGTCCCGCACCAGGATGAAAGGCGGAAACTTCGGGACCTCTGCGGGCGCCGTCCCCTTGACCAGCTGCGGCCTGGTCGCCAGCATCCGCGAGGTTTCGATCTCCCCGGCATGGCAGTCCCCCGCCGTCTCGATCACCCCCCTCCCCGCCTCGCTCACCAGGGCATACTCCGACACCACGGCAATTCGCAACTCGGGTAATTCGCTGAGCAGGCACTCGCCGGCATCGAGCAGCGCAGCATTGTGCGTCCCCCCGGCATGCCCGGAGATCAGCACCACGTTGCGCAGCCCCTGGCGATAGAGGTCGCGAACCAGATCGATAGCCAGCGCCCTGAGGGTTCCGGTGGTGATCGAGATCGTCCCGGGATGCCCACCGGTGGAGCGGCAGACCCCGTAGGGGATGGCAGGGGCGACGAAGAGCGGCCGCAGCTCGCCCAGACGGCGACAGACGTCCTCGGCCTGGAAGGTATCGGTGCCCAGGGGGAGATGAATGCCGTGCTCCTCGGTGGCCCCGAAGGGGACCAGCGCGGTCCTGGTCCGGGAGAGACCGTCGATGAATTCCGGCATGGTCAGCTGGTCGATCAGCATCGCCCCCCCCATTAAAGTTCAGCGCAGACTGAGCAGAGGGTGGAGTTGCGGGATCAGCAGGGTCGGCTGGTGAATGGCGGCGCAGAGCCCCTGCAGGTCGAGAAGCCGGCGCCCGGAGTACACCGGCTGCCCGGCGACGGTGCGCGGCTGCAGGACCAGCGGCACCTCCGGGCAGTGCTCATGGACAAAGCCGGCAAGCTCGGCCAGTTCGCTCTCATCGGTTGGCGCGTCGATTACCGCCTTGACCTGCAGCAGGCGCTTCGCGGAGACGCGGATGAACTCGGCATGGGCCTCCCAGGGGGTCGGGAAAGCGGTGGCGGAGGCCAGCTTGATATCCATCGACACCCAGGACAGGTGATCAACCACCCCCGCCAGCTCCGCCGGCAGCGTGCCGTTGGTCTCCAGGTAGACCGGAAGAGTTTGTTTGACAACGGGCAGCCAGTCACGCAAGGCCGGGGCCTGAAGGAGCGGCTCCCCCCCGGTCAGGGCCAGGGAGTGATGGATCGGGACGGGCTGCTGCCAGGCGCTGACCAGGGCGGTCAACGCTGCCGGGGCGGCGGGGTTGGGGTGCAGGAGATCGGCTTCGCTGCCGGGGGCGCATTCACAGCGCCAGGCCGGCGCCGAGGCGAACTGCGTGTCGCAGTAGGCGCAGTCGAGGTTGCAACCGGCCAGGCGGACAAAGAGCTGGCGCCGACCGATCAGCAGCCCCTCCCCCTGCACGGAGGAGAAGACCTCGACCAGGTCCAGGTCAGTCGCGGGTGTAGCTGGCACAGGCGTTGTCCGACTCCCAGACGGTGACCTGCTCGAGGGTCACGTTGTCACTGTCGAGCTCGGCGGCCAGGCGTTCGAAGATGAAGCGCGAGATCTGCTCGGAGGACGGGCTGCGCCCGGCAAAGAAGGGGAGATCGTTGAGATACTTGTGGTCCAGTTCGCCGAGCAGCGCCTTGGTATGGCGCTTGAGGATCTTGAAGTCTATCCCCAGTCCGGCGGAATCCAGCTCACGGGCGGCCACGGTGACTTCGACATGCCAGTTGTGGCCGTGGAGGTTCTCGCAGTCACCCTGGTAGTTGATCAGGCGGTGAGCTGCGGCGAAATGCGTTTTTATCTTAAGGTGATACATGATGTTTAGGTCTCCAAGTCTTCGTTATTGTTGTATAGTTTATCAGTAGTGGCACTTTGGCTCTCGTCTGCAACGCGGTAACTCTCGTCGATCCACGCCCCGAGGTCGACGAGGCGGCAGCGTTCGCAGCAGAACGGCCGGAAAGGGTTTCCCTCCCAGAGTGCCGGACGACGGCAGGTCGGACAGAAAAAGGCAGTGGGACTGGTCATGTGCAGTGTGCCTTCAATGCAAAAAGAGGCTAGACAATAGTGCCTAACCTCTTCGCTTTTTCTGGAGCGGGAAACGGGATTCGAACCCGCGACCTTCAGCTTGGGAAGCTGACACTCTACCGCTGAGTTATTCCCGCGATCGAATCGTGAATATAGGGACCGGGCCGCTGCTTGTCAACCCTTTTTGCGGTCCAGTCCGGCTTGATGGCGCCTCAGGCCAGGTCCTTCACGCCCTGGCAGATGATATCGAAGAGTTCCTCGATATTCTCCTCGGCGATGCACGAGAAGGCGATGCGCAGATCAGTGCTGCTGGTCGAGATGGCGCCGACCCCGTACTTGTCGAGCAGGTGGATGCGCAGCTTCTCGGCATCGACACTCTTCAGCTTCAGGCACATGAAATAGCCGGAATTGAAGGGGTAATAGGTGAAGGCGTCGACGTACCTGCCGCTGTCGAGGACTTCCTTGACCTTCAGCGCCCGCCCCTTCATGACCTGGAATTTCTCCTCCTTGTGCGCCAGGAAGTCCGGGGACTGCAGGGCCTCGATGACAAAGGTCTGGCTCGGGTGCGGGCAGTTGGAGATCTTGGCGCGGATGATCCCCATGGTTTTCTTCTCGAGGGCCTCGAGGAGCTTGGGCTGGGCCTCGGCAGTCGGCGCGGCGAAGGTGATGAAACCAGTGCGGAAGCCCCAGACGTACTCTTCCTTGGTGGCGCCGTCGAGCTTCACCGCGAGGATGCGAGGGTGGCGGTTGGCCAGTTTGCCGAAGAGCGACTCTTTGAGGGAGTCCTCGTAGAAGAGCCCGAAGTAGGCGTCGTCGGTAACCGCCACGATATTGCAGCCGCCTTCGGCGGCCTCGAAGATCGCCGCGACGATGGCATCGCCTTCGGCGACGGTCGGCGTATAGCCGCTCGGGTTGTTGGGGAAGTTGAGGAGGACGATGGCCTTCCCCTTCTCGGCGGCGGTCTTCTGCAGTTCGGCACGGAAGGCGGCGACGTTGTAACCGCCCTCGGCGGTGAAGGTCGGATGTTTTTTGACCACGGCGCCGTTGCAGGTGCCGAAGGTCAGGTTGTAGTTCCCCCACAGCATGTCGGGGAGGACCAGGTGGTCACCGCAGTCGACGAAGAGGTCGCCGACGATCGACAGGCCGTGGGTCAGCGCCGAGGTCACCACCGGGTTGGAGAACTGCTTTCCCTGCATGCTCGGGTTTTCGCGCAGCATCTTCTCGACCCACAGCTTGCGCAGTTCGGGCTTGCCGGCCGGCGGGGCGTAGGGGAAGATGTCCTTGGGATCGAAGGCGGAGAGCTTGCGCTGGATGCATTCAAGGTACATCGGGCCGCCCTTTTCGGTGGCGATGCCGATGGTCGCGTTGTACTTGTGAGCCTTTTCCTTGGCTTCCGCCGACTGGGTAAGGATCCCCTTGGGGAAGAAGAGGTTCTTGCCGAGATCGGAGAGCATCTCGAGAACGTGAGGATTCTGCTGGGCGATCAGGTCATTGAGTTCTTTGGCTAAGGGGTTCATCGGGGAAGCCTCCGGGCTGCCTGGGCAGCATCTATTGATGAGTTTTAACGACCGGTCAGTTTATAAACAGCCGGCCCGGGGATGTCAATGACCATCGTCGGGCCGGGACGCGGTTAGAACAGGGTGCCGAGGACGACTCCGAGGGCCGACAGGGGGCCGGTGTCACCCATGCCGTCGACCGTTTTCTCAATCTTGTGCAGGGTGGTCTTGGCATCGCGGTAGAGATCGTCCTCGTTGATCATCCGGCCGACGGTCCCCTCCCCTTCATCGAGCTTGCGCGTAATGCTGCTGATCCGTCGGGCGGCCTCGCTGGTGTCGCGGTAAAGAGCCTCATCGCTGACCAGCTTGCCGAGGGTCCCCTCGCCGTTCTCTATTTTTCCGGTCACGCTGCGCACATTGGCCATGGCCCCGGCGGCATCGTCGTAGAGACGCTCATCGGTGACCAGGCGGCCGAGGGTGCCTTCGCCGCCCTTGACCTGGCTGCTGATCGTCGACAGGTTGTCGGCGGTGCGGTTGAGGTTGTCGTAGAGAGACGGATCGTTGAGCAGGCGGCCCAGGGAGCCTTCCCCCTGGTCGACCCGCTCGAGGACCCGGTTCAGGCGGCTGGACAAACCGGAAATCTCGTTGTAGAGAGCGGGATCGTTGACCAGTTTGCCGAGAGTCCCTTCCCCCTCGTCGATCTTGCGGGTGATCTGCTCGAGGTGGCGGATCGAGGCCGTCAAGGGCTCCTCGCTCTTTTCCATGACATCGCCGAGCGGGCGCAGGACCCGCTCCTGGTTGCGGTCGAGGTTGCTGATCAGCTCATCGACGTTGGAGCCCTGCTTGCTGCGGATCTCGTTGCCCGGGGGGAGCATCGGGCGCTCGGGGGAGCCGAAATCGAGGCCGAGGAAAACCCCGCCGAGGAGGTTGGTCTGGCGGATCTGGGCAACCGTATCATCGCGAACCAGGCCGGCGTCGTTGACGTAGAAATCGACGCGGACACGACTGTCCTCCAGGCCGATCTTCCTGACCTTGCCGGCGTCGACCCCGGCCACCCGCACTGGGTCGCCGACTTTCAGGCCGATCGCTGACTTGAAGTAGGAGCGGTAGTCATACTGTGTCTCGAAGGGGCGCCACTCCTCGACCAGCTCGATCATAACCGCCAGGATGACCAGCGAAACGAGAAAAAACAGCCCGACTTTCTGTTCGGTACTGATCGCCATTATTCTTTCTCCCCTTTGATCCCCTTGGTGGTGGTGTAGATGAAGCCGCGCACCACCGGATTCTGGCTGCGCTTGATCTCTTCAGGTGTGCCGATTTCGATGATCCGACCCTGGTGCATCATGCCGATCCGGTCGGAAAGGTAGAGCGCGAAGTTGAGGTCGTGGCTGACGATCACCGTCGTCAGATTGACCTTTTCACGCAGGTTGATGATGACCTTGGCCAATTCGTCGGCACTGACCGGGTCGAGCTCGGCGGTCGGCTCGTCGTAGAGGATCAGGTCGGGATTCATCGCCAGCGAGCGGGCGATGGCCACGCGCTTGCGCATGCCGCCGGAGAGTTCCGAGGTGCGCAGTTCCTCTTTCCCCTCCAGGCCGACCAGGGCGAGCTTTTCGCTGATGATCTGACGGATCCGCCGCTCGCCGCAGATGCGCTTCTCGCGCAGCCACAGGCCGACGTTCTCACCGACAGTCAGCGAATTGAAGAGCGCCGACGACTGGAAGACCATACTGTAGCGATAGTCCCGGGGCGGCGGCTCCGGGCTGTGAATGTCGTGGCCGTCGATGAGAATCCGCCCGGCATCGGGCCTTTCCAGCTTGACGATGTGCTTGAGCAGCACGCTCTTGCCGGTTCCGGAGGGGCCGATCAGCGAAAAGGTCTCACCGGGGCGGATCTCCAGATCGATATCGTTGAGCACCCGGTTGCCGTTGAAGGACCTGCACAGTCCTTCGATGCGGATTCCCACCCCCTGCGAATTATCATAGCCGAGAATGCAGCTGTCCCCGCTGATCACCGAAGCGGTAAAGCCGTGAGCCAGCTTGGCCCAGATCCCCGCCAGGGGGCTGTCATGGCCGAAGATGCCGAAGAGGGAAAATAGGCGGATGCGCGGTCCGGGCTTGGTCATGGCGGCCGATCAGAGCATGAAGCGGGTCAGGAAGTAGTTGGCGATCATGATCAGCACGAAGGAGACCACCACCGAGCGGGTGGTCGACTCGCCGATGCCGCGGGCGCCGCCGGTGGTTTTGAAGCCGATGTAACAGCCGACCTGGGCGATGATGCCGCCGAAGACAAAAGCCTTGCTCAGCCCCTTGAGGACTTCCTTGTAGTCGAGGGAGCGGACCAGGTTGTCGTAATAGACATTGAAGGGGACGTTGATCTTGGGGTTGACGGAGGCGATCAGTCCGCCGCCGGCTATGCCGACCAGGTCGGAGAAGATCACCAGGGCCGGCACGGCGAAGACGCAGGCGATCAGCCGGGGCATGGCCAGGTAGCGCACCGGGTTGATCTCCAGGGTGCGCAGGGCGTCAATCTCTTCGTAAACCTTCATGGCCCCGACCTCGGCGGCCATTGCCGAGCCGATCCGCCCGGCGACCAGCAAGCTGGTCATGATCGGGCCCAGTTCCCTGACCATCGACAAACCGACAATTGCGCCGATGGCCTCCTGGGTGCCGTAGAGAGCCAGTTCCGAGCCGGTCTGCAGCGACAGCACCATGCCGACGAAGAGGGCCAGGAGCATGGCGACCGGCAAGGTGCCGATGCCGATGTCGCTCATATGGCGAACGATGCTGGGAATGTTGCGCGGGGCCTCCTTGATGAAGTAGACCGTCTCCGCCAGCAGGGCGAGCATCTCCCCGGCCGCCTGGGCGGTGGCGAGAATTTTTCTGCCGAAGATTTCGAGGGGCTTCAGGATCAATGTCCGCTCTCGCCGGTTGCCGCCGGGGACTCCCAGCATGCCGCACGGTTGAAATAGAGAAGCTCCAGGCAGCCTTCGTCGCCGGCACTGTGCCAGCCGAACAGCCCCTTGAGAACCCGCCACCGGTATGTACCACCGTCGGCGCGATAGTCTGCAAGAGGGAAGAATTCCCAGGCCAGGCTCTCCCCCTGGCTCTCCTGCCAGTAGAGGTTCCACAGGAGGCTGATCACCAGGTTGCCCCGGTCGTCCCAGCGCTGCTGGTAGACCCGCCACAGGGGCGACCAGGAGCGTTCGATCGCTTCATGTTCGGGGAAGAAGCTGTCCAGCAGCGCCAGGGCGTTGAGGCGCCTGACCCCACCCTCGCGATGATAGCTGAAGATCGGCCACAGGTCGACCCTGCGTTTCTCTGCTCCGGAGTCGAGCTTGCGCTCGGCCAGATCGGAATAGAGGAAGTAGAGCAGGCGGTGGCGTTGGCGGACGATCAGTTCCGAGTTGAGATCTTCGACCTGGTAGAGGGGCCAGCCGAACCAGCGCTTGCGGCGGGAGCCGATGGTTTCGTCGGCGTACAGGGGAAGCAGGCGCAGGCCGTGACGGGAAGTGCCGTTGGTAACCCTGACCAGGGGCCAGGGGACGTCCCACTGTTCATATCCATCGCGATGATTTTGAATGTGCGAGAAGAAGGGCCAGAGCACGCTGACCTGGCGATGATCGAGGGAGGACTCCTCGTACCACAATGGCATGACGGCGAAGCGCTGGTGCGGGTCGGTGGTGTCGAGCTGCCACTCTTCTGCGAAAAAGAACGGCCAAAGCGCGTAACGACGGTGATAAACCCCTGACTTGGCACTTTGTCCGTACAGGGGCCAGATGCCGAAACCGCTCTCGTTTTCGCCGCTGACCAGGGAAAAGAACGGCCACAGCAGATGAGTTCTGGTTGTCCCGGCGCGTTCGGTGGCCCCGTAGAGCGGAAAGAGCGCGAAGGTGATGCGGTCGCGGCCGAACCAGTTGTAAAGGGTGCCGCCGAGGGGGAAGGAAGCCGAATAGTGACCGAATTCGGGGTCATCGCCGGAGAACAGCAGGGGAAAGAGGTAGAACTGGTTGCTGCTGCCGCTTTCCCGTGCGCCATAATCGGCGTTGAAAAGGTGGAGGATATCCAGGTAGTCGGCCTGCGGCTGGCTGCGCTCGACGGCCAGGGGATAGAGGACCTCGGTTTGAGCGACGCCGTCGGCGTCGGCGGCCCGGTAGAAGAAGGGGCGCAGCGCGTACTCGACTTCATCACCCTTACGCTCGTACTTAAACAGCGGGCCGAGGATGTGCAGGCTGCTGTAGTTCGCAGAAGGAGCGGAACGATAATCAAAGAGCGGCCCGGCAGTCAGCAGGGTGGCTTCGCTGGAGGCACCGGCGGGGATTGTGCACAGGAGCAGGACGAGGAACAGGAGCAGCGCGAGTCCGGAACGGCACAGCCCGGAGGGGCGGAGGGCCCTCATGAAGGAACGCTCCCGGGTCTGCCCGAGCGGCGCCGGCGCACGATGCTGATGGCCAGCATGATGGCGTGAATCAGGGCCAGGATCAGGAGAATGAAAAGGATGTCGCCTTTGCCGAAGGTTTCCATCTGGGCTCTCTAAAGGTTTTCGAGTGCTTCGAGGACTGCGGCGTGCTCCGGTTCGATAGCGAGGGCCTGGTGAAAGGCCACCACGGCGCCGCCGGCGTCGCCACAGCTGCGCCGACAGACTCCGAGGAGCCAGTAGAAGTCGGCCGAGGGCAGCTGGGTGACCAGCAGCTGACGACCTTCCACCGCCTCGAGAACTTCGACAGCCGCCTGCTCTTCGCCGCGGCTGTGCAGCTCAAGGGCCTCGGCCACCGCCTCCAGTTCCCCGGCCAGGGAGATGCCGGCGTAGGCGGCTTCGGTGCAGAGCGCGCAGCGCCGCTGGAAATCAGCCTCGCGCTGGGGGTGATGGATGATCGAGGACAGCCGCCGGCCCTTGGCCTCGGCCGCCGGGGTATCGCCGAGGAGCAGGTCGATCTCGGCGAGCAGGGCCAGGGCGTCCGGGCTCTCCGGCTCTCTGGCCAGGAGTTCCTGTCCGTAGCGCAAGGCCTCGCGCAGGTGCCTGGCAAACCTTGGCAGCTCGACGAACTCATGGGCCAGCTCAAAGAAGCCCCGGCAGAGTTGGAGCAGGAGGCCGGGATTGCCAGGTTCAAGGAGGCAAAGGATCTTCAGCGCGGTCAGCTTGCGAAAGACGTAGGCCGGTTCGACCCGTTTGGCGTCGAGCATGACCGCGTGGGAGGCGAGATCGTCGAGACAGTGCGGGAAAGCGTCACGGAGCAGGGCAGCGTAGGCAGCGTTCCCCTGGCAATCTGGGAACTGGCGGAGATAGTCGTAGACCCCCTGGCCGATGGCGTCAGCCGACGGCTCTTCGCCACTTGCCTTGGAGCGGTGCAGCGGCAGAGGAATACGCGGCAGCGAGAGCGGCTGATCGACCGCCCCGGTCTGCACAGTGGCCCCGGGCTCAGGGGTCCAGAAGAGGAAGCGGTCCGGGTCGTGGTTGAGGAAATCAGCCTCTTGCAAGGGGGTCAGGGTCATCCTTTTTTTATACCGAAAACTCTGGTTTCATGCCAACGCAAAATACCCGAATCACCGGACGATGCGGGCATGAAGTGAAAATCCATAAAAAAACGGAGCCCAAAAGAGCTCCGTTGGGGCCTCCCCGCAGGGAGGCATCTGAATTGGTACGCCCAAGGGGATTCGAACCCCTGTCGCCGGCGTGAAAGGCCGGTGTCCTAGACCGGGCTAGACGATGAGCGCATAACAGGTACTACGTATATCTTGTGGGTTGAAACCCTTGCAAGTGGCTGGGGTGCTAGGATTTGAACCCAGGAATGGCGGAGTCAGAGTCCGCTGCCTTACCGCTTGGCGACACCCCAAGACGAGGCGCTTTTATAAAAGAGTTGGCGCCTGCAGTCAAGCGCTTTTTAGTGCGGCGCGAAAAACTTCCAGGGCACGGCTTAAACGAGCCACACTTTCCTCTCTACCGAGGACACTGACCACCTCGTGGATCCCCGGGCTGACCGTCCCGCCGGTCAGGGCGATGCGCACCGCCGGACCGAGCTTGCCCAGTTTCAGGCCGGTTGCCGCCAGCACCTGGTGGAAGGCTGCCTCGACCGCTGCAAGCGTATCCTCGCCCTCCTGAAGCCCCTGGCAGAGCAGCTGGAGAGCATTGATCTGCTCGATACCGATATGCCGATCGATAGCCTCGGCATCATACTGGGCCGGACGGCGGTAGTAAAACGCGGCCCCGTCAGCCATTTCGACCAGGGTCTTGGCGCGATCCTGGAGGGTCGCGACCACCGCCGCCGGTTCTGGACCGCCATCCACCGGGATGCCGCGATCAGCGAGATGTTCGACAAGCAGGCCGGCCAGGCGACGGGGATCGCCGGTCTTGATGTAGTGCTCGTTCAGCCAGAGCAGCTTGTCGGGGTTGAAGACCCCGGCGGCGCGTCCGACGCTGGCCAGGCTGAATTTTTCGACCAGTTCCTGCCGAGTGAAAATCTCCTGGTCGCCATGGGACCAGCCGAGACGCACCAGGTAGTTGACCAGGGCTTCGGGGAGGTAGCCCATGTCGCGGTAGGCCATCACCGAGGTGGCCCCGTGGCGCTTGGAAAGCCGCTTCTTGTCGGCACCGAGAATCATCGGCACGTGGGCGAACTCGGGGACCGCCGCGCCAAGCGCCCGGTAAATGTGAATCTGGCGCGGGGTGTTGTTGATGTGGTCGTCGCCGCGGATCACCAGCGAGACGCGCATTTCGGCGTCATCGACCACGACGACGAAATTGTAGGTCGGCGTACCGTCGCTGCGCTGGATGATCAGGTCGTCAAGTTCCACGTTGTTGAAGGAAATCGGCCCCTTGATGCGGTCGACAAAGGTCGTCACCCCCTCCTGAAGGGTGCGGAAACGCACCACATATGGCAGATCGGCCGGATGGTCGTGACGATTGCGGCAGGTGCCGTCGTAGCCGAGCCGACCGGAGTTCGAGGCCAGGGACGCTTCGCGCTTGCGCTCGAGCTCTTCAGGCGTGCAGTAGCAGCGATAGGCCTTCCCTTCGGCCTCCAGCCTGGCCACCATTTCCCGGTAGAGCGGAAAGCGCTCGGACTGGAAGAACGGGCCTTCGTCGTAATCGAGCCCAAGCCACTCCATGGCCTGAAGGATGGCGTCGGTGGACTCCTGCGTCGAGCGCTCGACGTCGGTGTCCTCGATGCGCAGGATGAAGGTCCCGCCCTGCTGGCGGGCCAGGAGGTAATTGAAAAGAGCGGTGCGGGCCCCGCCGATGTGCAGATAGCCGGTGGGACTCGGGGCGAAGCGGACGCGCAGAGAAGACATGGAAGACTCCGGGGCAGATTAAATGACGGGGCACCATGCGGCGCCCCGACGCTTTATAGCTGAATTGTCCTGCAATGACAACTGCGCGCCGGTCAACTGATCACCACCCCGGCATAGCCGACCACTTCCCTCTGGTCGCCGGTGACCTCGCCGGAGTTGGCGTAGGCCACCAGCTCGGCGCGTGACGCCCCCAGGGCCAGGGCCGCGCGCAGCATGACTACGGTGGGGAGAACGCCGCACATGCTGATCCCCCGCGCGGCGACGATGTGGTAGAGACCGGCGGGATCGAGGCCGAGGATGTATTCCAGCGCCAGCGAATCCTTTTCCCGGGCCGCCTCCCCGGACTCATAATGAGTCATGTCCGTGCTGGCCACCAACAGCGGCAGCCGGGGACGGCTTTTCATCGCCCGGGCCAGGTCATCCCCCACTTCCAGCAGCCGCGTCAGGGCGACATGACTGACACAGAGCGCAGCAATCGTCACATCGGGCCGGAGCGCCTGCAGAAACGGAACCTGGACCTCCAGGGAGTGCTCGCGCAGATGAGCCTGGCTGTCGATGTGCACCTGCGGACAGCACTCGGCAATCGCCTCGGTCAGGGACCTGCCCACGGGCACCTCGCCGAGCGGGGTTTCCCAGCTTCCGGGGGGATGCAGAGCCAGCGGCTCTCCGCCGCCGCGATGATTGGGGCCAAGGATGACAACCTCTGCGGGGATCTCGACCCGGGAGAAGGTCCGACCGGCAACCCCTCCCGAGTACAGGTAGCCGGCGTGAGGGGCCATTAGGCCGAAGGCCGGGCGACGGCCGGCTGAGGCGGGTATCAGGGCGTCCAGCGAGTGGTTGAGGGCCTCCCTGCTGCCCGGATAGAAATAACCGGCTACGGCTGCATGCCGAACCATTCGTGCCTCCTCCTCAGCGAAGCAGTCCGCTGACCATGTAGATGCCGACGCTGATAATAAACCAGGCGAATCCCGCATAGAGTCTATCGCGGCTGAGCCGATTGGCAAGGCGTACGCCCAGGCGGGCGGCCAACATGCTGATCGGGGCAACCAGGGCAAAGACTCCCAGGTTGACGTAACCGATGGATAGCGGCGGCAGGTTCGGCGCCCCCCAGCCATGGTAAATGTACGAGGCGGTCCCGGCGCAGGCCGAAATCACCATCAGGCCGCTGGAGGTCCCCACGGCGCGCAGCAGCGGCTGCCGCAGGAGGAGCGTCATCAGCGGCACCGCGATCACCCCGCCGCCGACTCCGAAGAAGGAGGAGAAGAGGCCGATGGTCAGGCCGGTCAGGAGCAGCGGCCCCCACCCGGGGGTAACTGCAGCCTCGCCATCGACGAGGCGGGGAGGACGGGTCGTGAGCATGTGTGCGCCGGTGACGACCTGCATGATCCCGAAGCAGGCCTTGAGCATCGTGCCATCGAGGCCGGTCGCCAGGGATGAGCCGACGGCTACCCCGACCAGGCTGCCGCCGGTCATGCGCAGCACGTGCTCCCAGGCGACATTGTTGCGCTTGCGGTGGCCGAGGGCGCTGCTCAGGGCGGTGGGGATGATGATCGCCAGGCTGGTGCCGAAAGCGAGGTGCACGACAGACTCGGCGGCGAAACCGGAGAGGCGGAAAACCGCCAGGAACATGGGGATGAGGACGATGCCGCCGCCGATGCCGAAGAGACCGGCGAGCAGTCCGCCGGCCACGGCGACGAGAACCAGCAGGAAGAGTGTCAACAGGGAGAGGGTCATGCCATCCCTCGATAAAAAAAGCCAGCCGTTGCCGGCTGGCTGTCTTTTTTGGAGGCCCCGACCCGATTTGAACGGGTGATGGAGGTTTTGCAGACCTCTGCCTTACCACTTGGCGACGGGGCCGTTAAAAACGGATGTTCTGAATACCAAAGGGTCAATTGCCTGTCAAGCCTCTTCTTCCGTCCCTTCTCGATGCGTCGCGCCGAACCAGCGCTCGAACCAGCTGCGGTGGTCCTTGGCGGCGAGAATGGCCAGATCACGGGGCCCCAGCCAGATCCCGCCGCAGGCAGGACACTTGTCAAGGGGCACGCCGCGGAATACCAGAGCGGAGAGGGTTGCCCCGCATTTCGGGCAGTGGTTGCGGCACAGTTCACGAGTGAGCTGCTGGCGGGAATGGGCGCGCAGCTGCGCGATCAGCTTCTCGTCGACCATACGAAAGTACTGGTTTTCCAGCGCCTTGCGTCGCTCATCCCAGGTATCGCTCATGACTGCCCCCAAAGTGCTGAGCTGAAAGTACGTCTTTATCTTAGCATATTTTAAAGGTCTGCGTCGGTTCCGTGACCATCCGGCAGAACCCGGATCCGCAGGCAGCTCCTTTGCCGATGCCGAGGAACCCGCCAAGGAGCAGAATCCAGGTCAATTCACCCAGCCCCTCCCCTTCCAGGGCCAACCGCCCGGTGAAGCCGCCAAACTGTTGGCCGCCGGCGAGGCGCCAGTCTTGCCAGCGCCAGGAGAGCCAACGCCCTTCTACCGCATGGGCGGCACGGAAATAGTCGCTCAGATCATCGGAAAGTTCGAGATCGCAGTGACTCTGCAGCACCGAGGTCGCGCGGCGCAGGAAAAAGGGGAATAATTGGGTAAACCGAGGCCGACGGAGGACCCGGCCGTCGGAAACCAGGCGGGTCGGGGTGACGACATCGAGAAGCAGCGGCAGGGTGGATGAGTGGCACAGGTCGAGCCAGTGGTCGCAGCCGACCAGTGGGGGCGAGGCTGCCGGCCACGGCTGGCCGGAAGCCCACAGCGGCTGCCAGCTGCCGTCGGAAGAGAGGCCTTCGACGGCCTGGAATCTGCACGGGGTTCGGCCATCGTTGAGCCCGCTCGAGGCAAAGAGGCGGACAATCTCGAGCAGATCCTCGAGCCAGGGGAGGCCGTCGCCGATCAGCAGCAGGTCAAGCGACAGCCGCTCGCCGGCGGCATAGCTTCGCTCGCCGAGCGTATTGAACCTGAAGACAAAAGGAGGTGCCGGCTTCTGGACCCGGCGTGCAGTCAGCGGATCGGCAGGGGGATGGGGGTCGAAAAGCGCCGCCGCCAGCTCGCCGAGCACCATCCGTGCACAGCGGCGCAGGGCCGGGCGGATGGCGAGAAGTTCAGGATAACCGAGCCGGCAGTCGGAGCCGAGCTCAAGGGTAAAGCGCAGCATGGCGAATTCGGCGCGAGAGAGCAGGGCCGGATAGATTGGCAGGGTGAAATCAGCCATGGGCCCCCAGCGCGTTGCCGTCGGCCCGCCGATCTGCTAGATTGCCGGAGTTCTGCAGCACTTCATTCCTCATGGCGCGAAAGAGTCCGCATGTTCCAATTTGACCTGTTGGCGACCGATCCCGGCAGCCGTGCCCGCCGCGGCCGCCTGCATACCCCCCACGGCACGATCGAAACGCCGATCTTCATGCCGGTCGGCACCCATGGCGCCCTCAAGGCCATGACCACTGCCCAGGTCGGCGAGGCCGGCGCCCAGATCATCCTCGCCAACACCTACCACCTGCACCTGCGCCCCGGCGAAGGACTGGTGGCCAAGGCCGGCGGACTGCACCGCTTCATGGGCTGGGACCGGCCGATCCTCACCGACAGCGGCGGCTTCCAGGTCTTCTCCCTGCCGAAAAAGGAGATCACCGCCGACGGTGTCTTCTTCGCCCATGAAGTCAGCGGCGAACGGGTCTTCCTCGGCCCGCGGGAGGCGACCGCCATCCAGAACCAGCTCGGCGCCGACATCATCATGGCCTTCGACGAGTGCATCCCCTACCCGTCCACCCACGCCTACGCCGCCCAGTCGATCAAGAAAACCGTGCGCTGGGCCGAAGAGTGCTTCAAGGCCCACAAACGCCCCGACCAGGCCCTCTTCCCCATCGTTCAGGGGAGCGTCTACCCCGACCTGCGCAAGGGCTGTGCCGAAGCGCTGACGGCTCTCGATGCCGTCGGCTACGCGATCGGCGGGGTCAGCGTCGGCGAGGGGCTGGAACTGCTCAAGCAGGTGGTCGACTGCACCGAGCCCTTCCTCCCCGCGGCCAAGCCCCGCTACCTGATGGGAGTCGGGCTCCCGGAGGACATCCTCGAGAGCATCGAACGCGGCATGGACATGTTCGACTGCGTCATCCCCACCCGCTACGCGCGCAGCGCCACCCTCTTCACCCGCCGCGGGCGCATCCGCCTGACCAGCCGCCGCTACCGGCGAGACTTCTTCCCCGTCGACGCCGGCTGCTCCTGCTACTGCTGCGCCAATTTCAGCCGGGCCTACCTGCATCATCTCTTCAACGCCAACGAGATCCTCTCGGCAACCCTGGCGGCGATCCACAACGTGCACTTCTTCCTCGACCTGGTCGCCGGCGCCCGAACGGCCATCGAAGCCGGCGATTACCGTGCCTGGAAAACAGACTTCCTCGGCACTTACGGGCGTGACGACGGCAAGGGCGGCGACTAGGCCTTGGCCGGCCCCGGCAGGGGGACGATGCGGCCGTTGCCGCACTGCGGATGAACCCACGAACGATTCGCCGGCAGACGCCGCAGGCGCTGGAAGACGCACCCGCAACGCTCGCAGACGGCGACCGGCTTGAGGAGCTGCTGGCGCAGTTCCGACAACGCCGCGCTGCGGCAGCGGCTGGCCGGCTCGATGCCGAAGGCCAGTGCCCACTCCCGCCAGCGCTGGCCGTGTCCGCAGCGATGGCGCGCGGGACGCGGCGCCGTCAGGTGCTCGCAGGCGTGGGCGAGTTCATGAAGCAGGGTCGCCGCCAGCAGTTCCGGCTCCTGGCGGGGCTGCAGGCGAATGCCCAGGGGCTCGGCACCGCGATGGACATAACAGCCGAGCAGGCCCACGGCCCGGCCGGGGTCGACGGTGAGCCCGCCCAGCCGCGTAAACAGCACTGCCGCAGCCTTCTCGCCCAGGCGCCCGGTCACCCCCGCGACCAGTCTCTCCCAGACCCCCAGTTCCCCGGCCAACTCCCGAACAGTCACCCCCGGCGCAAACACGACCCTGTCCATCAATCCCTGGCCACCACGAAGCTGCTCCGATAGCCGAGGGCGGCGAAGTCGGTCCTGGCCCTTTCGGCATGGGCGATGGAGCTGTAGAGCCCGACGCGGACGCGGTGGTAGAGCGTCCCGCTGACCCAGCCCTCGACGACCGAGGCCTCTCCGTAGCGGCCGCGCAACTGCTCGGCCAGGCGCATGGCGTTGTCACGCTGGCTGAAGGCACCGACCTGCAGCGTGAAGGGTCCGGCTACGTAGCTGGGCGGCTGACGGTAAACCCGCGGCGCTCCCGCCGGGGAAGACTGCAGGTAGCCGAGGGTCTCGACACGCACCGGGGCCGTGCCGGGACCGACCACTCCCAACTCGCGGGCGGCCGCATAAGAGAGATCGATGATCCTCCCGGAGACAAAGGGGCCACGGTCGTTGATGCGCAAATCAAGCTGCCGGCCGCTGCTGCGGTTGGTGACGCGCACGTAGACATTCATCGGCAGGGTCTTGTGGGCCGCCGTCAGGCCGTGCATGTCATAGACCTCGCCGTTGCTGGTCTTCTTGCCGTGGAAATCCGGGCCGTACCAGCTGGCAACCCCCTCCTCGACAAACCCCTCGGCATTGGCCAGGGGTTCGAAACGCTCCCCGTTGACCTCGTATGGGCGCTGGGTGGCGGGAACGCGCCGGCCATCGGGGCTGTCGAGGACCCGGACCCGGTAGCTCGGGGGGGTGCCGCAGGACGCTAGCAGCAGAACCAGGCTTAACAGCAGTGCGCTCGACCGCCAGGGCAGGTGCAGAAAACCCCCGGGGCTGGACTCCCGGGGGCTGCAGTACGGGGGGCTGTCGTGCCTAGTTGGCCGGCTCATCGATCACCGTCATGGACCGGAACTTCTGATAGCGCTGCTCGACCAGTTCGGTGGCGGAGAGCCCGGAGAGTTCGGCAAGATGACGCTTGAGGACCTGCTTGAGCTGCAGGGCTGCGGCTGCATGATCGGTGTGAGCGCCGCCTGGGGGCTCGGGGACGATCTCATCGATGACCGTCCCCAGTTCGGCGATATCCTGGGCGGTCAGCTTGAGAGCCTCGGCGGCCTGCGGGCCGAGAGTGCCGTCGCTCCACAGGATAGCGGCGCAGCCCTCGGGGGAGATCACCGAGTAGACCGAATTCTGCAGCATCAGGACGCGATTGCCGACGGCGACAGCCAGGGCGCCGCCCGAGCCCCCCTCGCCGGTGACAGTGACGATCACCGGGACGGTCAGGGCCGCCATCTCGCGCAGGTTGCGGGCAATGGCCTCGGCCTGGCCGCGCTCTTCGGCGCCGATCCCGGGGAAGGCCCCGGGGGTGTCGACGAAGGTGAAGATCGGCAGGTTGAACTGCTCGGCCATCTGCATGACGCGCAGCGCCTTGCGGTACCCTTCAGGGTTGGGCATGCCGAAGTTGCGGTAGACCTTTTCCTTGGTGTCGCGCCCCTTCTGGTGGCCGATGACTACGCAGGGGGCGCCGTCGAGGCGGGCGAAGCCGCAGAGCAGCGCCGGATCATCGCGAAAGTTGCGGTCGCCGTGAATCTCGACCCAGTCGGTAAAGATGTGCCTGACGTAGTCGAGGGTGTAGGGGCGGCTCTGATGCCGGGCCAGCTGGGTGCGCTGCCAGCGGCTGAGGTTGGAGAAGATCTCCTCGCGGAGCTTCTCGGCCTTCTTCTCGAGCTTGCCGATCTCGGTGGAGAAATCGACGCTGCCAGTCGAAAATTCACGAAGTTCGCGAATCTTCATCTCGAGTTCTACCAGCGGCTTTTCAAAATCGAGGGAATACTGCATGAGGGTCGCTCCGCTATTCGAAAGTTACCACATTATAGCCAAACAGCCGTTCCGCGTCATCCATCAATTCATCGCAGGCCTGCAGACGCAAGGGGTCGGGGAGCCTGAGGATGGTTTCGCTGCGATTGGGGATGACCAGGTGAATCAGCCCCTCGCAGTCGCCCCGGTAGCGGTCGACGATTTCGCGCAGGCTGCGCAGCTGGCGTTCGTCAAGCCCGGGGGTGGAGAGGCGGAAGTGCACCCGGCGGGTGGAGCTCTCGCGGATCTCCTTGAGTGAGAGCACTTCGCTGACCAGCAGCTTGCTGCCGCGGCTGCGACTGCTGCCGTTGCCGTTCCCGTTCCCCCCGGCCTCCCCCTCGTCGCCGCTCTCCTCGGCGGCATCAACCGTACCGCGCACCAGCAGCGGCTCCTCGCCGCGCAGCAGCTCGATCGCCCCGGCGTAGGCTTCCGGGAAGATGACCAGCTCGACGAAGCCGCTGAGGTCCTCGAGGGTGACGAAGGCCATGCGGTCGCCCTTCTTGGTGGTCAGCTCCTTGAGGCCGGCCACGATGCCGCACAGGCTGACTTCCTCGCGGTCCGCCCTTTCCGCCAGGCTGGCGGTGTCACAGGTGGCGAAGCGGCGGATGGCGGCGCTGTGGCGGGCCAGGGGGTGGCCGGTGATGTAGAAGCCCAGGGCCTCCTTCTCGTTGGCCAGCAGCACGTTCTCCGGCCACTCGTCGCCGGCCGGCTGCAGACCGCCGCGCGGTGCGACGATCTGCTCGGCGCCGAAGAGCGATTCCTGCCCCAGCTCCCGCTCGCGCTGCAGCTTCTGCCCGGCCTCGACCGCCTCGTCGAGGAGCGCCATGTACTGGGCGCGCTTGCCGCCCAGGCTGTCGAGGGCCCCGCACTTGACCAGGGCCTCGAGGACCCGCCGGTTGACGCGGCGCAGGTCGACGCGTTCGCAGAAGTCGTGGAGCGAGACAAAGGGGCCGTCGGCGCGCCCTTCCATGACCGCTTCGACGGCGGAATCGCCGACCCCCTTGACTGCCCCGAGGCCGAAGCGGATGTCGCTGCTGTGCACGGTGAAGTCACGGTGTGAGGCGTTGATGTCGGGGGGCAGGATGGCGATCCCCATGTTGCGGATCTCATTGATGTTCTTCAGCACCTTGTCGGTGTTTTCCATGTCCTCGGTGAGCAGCGCGGCCATGAATTCCACCGGGTAGTGGGCCTTCAGCCAGGCGGTCTGGTAGGCGATCATGGCATAAGCCGCCGAGTGCGACTTATTGAAGCCGTACTCGGCAAACTTGGCCATCAGGTCGAAAACCGCCTCGGCCTTCTTGAGGTCGAACTTGAGCTTTTTCGCCCCGTCGAGGAAGATCTCCTTCTGCTTCTCCATCTCCTCGGGCTTCTTCTTGCCCATCGCCCGGCGCAGCAGGTCGGCGCCGCCGAGGCTGTAGCCGCCCAGCACCTGGGCAATCTGCATGACCTGCTCCTGGTAGACGATGACCCCGTAGGTATCCTTGAGGAGCGGCTCGAGTTCCGGGAAGTCGTAGGTGATCGCCCTCCGGCCGTGCTTGCGCTGGATGAAGTCGTCGACCATGCCGCTCCCCAGCGGCCCGGGGCGGTAGAGGGCGCAGACGGCGATGATGTCCTCGAAGCAGGACGGCTTGAGCTTGATCAGCAGCTCCTTCATCCCCGAGGATTCGAGCTGGAAGACCCCGGTGGTGTTGCCGGCCTGGAGGAGCTGATAGGTCTGCGCATCGTCGTCGCCGAGCTGGCCGAGATCGAACTCCGCGGCGCGGCCGGCGCGGATCAGGCGCACGGCATTGTCGATGACGGTAAGGTTCTTCAGGCCGAGGAAGTCGAACTTGACCAGGCCGATCTTCTCGACGTGGACCATGTCGAACTGGGTGACCTGCCCCTGCGACTTGGGGTCGACGTACAGGGGGAGGTAGTCGGTCAGCGGCTTCGGGGTGATCACCACCCCGGCGGCGTGGGTCGACGCATGGCGGGTCAGCCCCTCGAGGGCCAGGGCGACGTCGAAGAGCTGCCTGACCTTGGCATCCTTGTCGACCAGCTCCTTGAGCTTGGGCTCCTGCTTGAGGGCCTCGTTGAGGGTAATCTTCTTGCCGGTCGGGTTGGGGACCAGTTTGGCGATCTTGTCGACCTCGCCGTAGGGGACCCCCATGCCCCGGCCGACGTCGCGTATCGCCGCCCGGGCGAGCATCGACCCGAAGGTGATGATCTGCGCGACGTTGTCGCGCCCGTACTTTTCGCGCACGTAGGCGAAAACCCGCTCGCGCCCCTTGATGCAGAAGTCGACGTCGATATCGGGCATCGAGATGCGTTCCGGGTTGAGGAAGCGCTCGAAGAGCAGGTTGTAAGGGAGCGGATCAATGTCGGTAATGCGCAGGGCGTAGCAGACCAGGCTGCCGGCGGCGCTGCCGCGTCCGGGGCCGACCGGGATCGCCGAGTTCTTGGCCCAGTTGATAAAGTCGGCGACGATCAGCAGGTAACCGGGGAATCCCATCTGGCGGATGCAGTCGAGCTCGATTTCCAGGCGTTGGCGGTAGCGGGCCTCGTCCTCCGCGCCGAAGTCCGGGCGCTGGCGGCGGATGATGGTCAAACGCTCGTCGAGGCCGGCGCGAGCCTGCTCGCTCAAGACTTCGTCGAGGGTCTGGTCGGCCGGTTTTTCGTACTGCGGAAAGTGATAGGTCTTGAGATCGAGTTCGAGGTTGCAGCGCTCGGCGATAGCCACGGTGTTGGCCAGGGCCTCCGGGGACGCCTTGAAGAGCTCGGCCATCTCCTCCGGACTCTTGACGTAGAATTCGTTGTTGGAAAAGCGCATCCGCGACGGGTCGGCCAGGGTCTTGCCGGTCTGGATGCAGAGCAGGACCTCGTGGGCGAAGGCGTCCTCGCGGCGCAGGTAGTGACAGTCGTTGGTCGCCACCAGAGGCAGGCCGAGTTCTTTGCCGATCTCGATGAGGCCACGGTTGACCGTGGTCTGTTCGGGGATGAAGTTCTCCTGGAGCTCGAGGAAAAAGCGGTCGCGGTCGAAGACGGCGGCCATCTCGCCGGCGCGGAGCTTCGCCTGCTCGACCCGCCCCTGAACCAGCAGGCCGGGGATCTCCCCGCCCAGGCACGAGGTCAGGGCGATCAGTCCCTCGTTGTGGCCGGCGAGCAGCTCCCAGTCGATCCGCGGCTTGTAGTAGAAGCCTTCCTGGTAGGCGGTGGAGACCAGTTTGCACAGGTTACGGTAGCCGACCTGGTTCTTGCAGAGAAGAATCAGATGCCCGGAGGGATCGCCGTGATTGGCCGTCCCCCCCTTCTCGAAACGCGACTTGGGGGCGACGTAGACCTCGCAGCCGATGATCGGCTTGATCCCGGCGGCCTTGGCCTTGAGGTAGAACTCGATGGCCCCGAACATGTTGCCGTGATCGGTGACGGCGATGGCCGGCATGCGGAATTCGCGGGCCCGGGCGACCAGGTCGTCGAGGCGGATGGCACCGTCGAGGAGACTGTACTGGCTGTGCAGGTGAAGATGGACGAAGGGGGCGTGGTGCATCACAGCACCTCGACGCCGCACTGGCCGAGGAGCTCGACCAGGCGGATCAGCGGCAGGCCGATCAGGGCGGTGTAATCGCGGCCCTCGAGACGCTCCATCAGGGCGATCCCCAGCCCCTCGATTTTGAAGGAGCCGGCGCAGTCGAGCGGCGCTTCGCGCTCGACGTAGCGGCGGATCTGCGCTTCATCGAGAGGCCGCAGGGTGACGGTGAAGGGCTCACAGATAGACTTGGCGGTCCCCGCCGCGCTGTCGACCACCGCCAGCCCGGTGTAGAAGGTGTGGCTGCGCCCCTGCATGCCGGTGAGCTGACGAATGGCCGCCTCGCGACTGCCGGGCTTGCCGACCATCTGGTTGCGGGAATCGACGAAAACCTGGTCGGCACCGATGATCAGGGCATCGGGGTAGTCCGGAACCAGGCTGCGGGCCTTTTCCAGGGCCAGGTGGCGGACCAGCAGCTCGGGGGCGAGGCGCGAGTCGAGGTACTCCTCGAAGCGCGGCGCGGCAGCCACGAAGTCCAGCCCCAGCTGCCCGAAGAGCTGACGGCGGTAGGGACTGGTCGAGGCCAGGACCAGGCGGCGGGTGGGACGATCGGAAATCACTGTCATCAGGTCGCTAGCAGTCTGCTTTGAAGCGAGGATTAACATCTTTGTGCTGCGTTTTATCGCATGTTATAAGCCTGTCCGGCAACAGCAATTCACTGGCGGAGGGGTCACCGTACAGAATCCCCCCTGTGGATACTTCAAGGTCTGCAGTTGAGATCTATATCGTAATTTTCGATAGGCAGACTGGCTTTTAAGCGATTTATCCATTTGTACGCGGCTGCGGCGGTTGGTATCAGTAGAATCAGCCATAAAGCCCCGCCGACAGGTTTTGTCGGCGCCCTGCGCTGCACCGCTGAATCACTCGACCGCTCAGGCGACTGCCACCCAGATGCCCGACTACAGACTCAGACTTTTCCTTATCATCGCCTTGACTTCTCTTTCCTGGAGTTGCGCGCTTACCTCCGCCCGGGGAGAAGATCTGTTGGTCTCGCGCTTCGCCAGCGAGGGACTCAGGGGCTGGGAAAGTAAAAGCTTCAAAGGGGAAACCGCCTACCGGCTGGTCCAGGAGGGTGGCCGCACCGTCCTTAAGGCCCAGGCGATTGCCGCCGCCTCGGGGCTGACCAGGACGATCTCTTTCGATCCCCGGACCCACCGCTACCTGAAGTGGAGCTGGAAGATCGCCGGCACCGTCCCCGGCGGCGACGAGAGGATCAAGGCGGGGGACGACTACGCCGCCCGGGTTTACGTGATCTTCCCCGGGCGCTTTTTCTGGCAGACACGGGCCCTCAACTACATCTGGGCCAACCGCCTGCCCCGGGGAGAATTCATTGCCAACGCCTTTACGGAGAGGGCGATGCTGCTGGCCGTGGAATCCGGTCCCGGCCGGGCCGGCCAGTGGCGCGACGAAATGCGCGACATACTGGCCGATTACCGCCTGGTCTTCGGCGAAGAGCCTCCGCAGGCCGGCGGCATCGCCATCATGACCGATACCGACAACACCGGCGCAGAGGCAAGCGCCTGGTACGGCGATATCGTCGTCTCCAGCGAGCCATGATGCAGAAAAAACTCTTCGCCGGACTGCTGCTCCTGCTCGTTGCCGTGGGCTTTTTCCTCCTCCACTCCGGCGGCTTGCTGACTCTCGAGACGCTGAAAGCCAACCAGCAACGGCTGTCGGCTTTCTACGCCGAACATGCATTGTCGATGGTGCTGGCGTTCATGCTCATCTATGTCGCCCAGACCGCCCTGGCTCTCCCGGGAGCCACCATCATGGCGCTGACCGCCGGCGCGGTCTTCGGCCCCTGGCTGGGGACCCTGTATGCCGTTTCAGCCGCCACCCTCGGCGCCGGGGTCTCTTTTCTGCTCTCGCGTTATCTTTTCCGCGAGACGGTGCGGAGGCGCTTCGGCGAACGCCTGGAGGTCATCAACGCCGAGTTGGCGCAGCGCGGGCTCAACTACCTGCTTTTTTTACGTCTGGTCCCCATCTTCCCCTTTTTCCTGATCAACCTGGCGGCCGGACTGACCAGACTGCGCCTCTCCACCTATCTGCTGGGCACCTTCATCGGCATGATTCCGGGGGGATTCGCCTACGTCAACGCCGGCGCCAGCCTGGTCTCGCTGACCTCGGCGGCCGACATCCTCGCCCCGCGGACAGTCGCATCCTTCGCCCTGCTGGGGCTGCTGGCCTTGACCCCGGTGCTCTTCGCCAGGTGGCGCTCGCGAAAAAAAGCCTGACCGGTTAACGACCGCCGCCGGCCTCGCAGTCAGGCCCCGGAGGAGTTCAAAGCCGAAACGAACGCCTGTGCCGCCGGGGAGAGAGTCCGCCCCTTGCGCCAGGCCAGGTAGAAGCTGCGGCGGATTTCGATGTTGCGGACCGGAATGGCTGCCAGGGTGCCCTCGGCGAGCTCACGGCCGACCGCCAGGCGGGAGAGGAAGGCGTAGCCCGCCCCGCCGAGAAGGGCGCGACGCACCGCCTCGCTGCTCCCCAGTTGGGCAACCACTTTCAGGGATCCGGGGTCGATGCCGGCCTGACGCAGGGCCGACTCCACGGCCAACCGGGTGCCGGAGCCGGGTTCGCGCACGACCAGGGGCAACTCGGCCAGTTCCGCGGGCGCCAGGACTGCCGGCAGCCCCGCTGCGGGACGGGCGACCAATTCGATGCACTCCCCCTCCAGCTCGCGATAGACCACCCCCTCGAGGGCGAATTGCCCGCCGACCACAGCGACTTCGACTTCCTCGCTTAACAGGCGCTGGAGGATCTCCCGGCTGTCCCCCTGGGTCAGTTCGAGGCGGACCCCCGGCCAGGCGGCGTTGAAAGCGCCAAGGACGTCGGGGATCTGGCAGGCCGCCGGAATGGTGCTGGCGCCGACCCTGAGTACGCCTTCCTCCGCTCCGGCAAAGCGGCGCATGGCTTCACCGGCTTCGTCACAGGTCGTGCAGATGCGCCGGGCATAGCCGCAGAGCAGTTCGCCAGCCTCGGTCAGGACGACCCCCTCGCGGCCGCGATCGAAAAGCCGGCAACCGAATTCCTCTTCAAGACTGCGCAAGTGCTGACTGGCAGTCGACTGGACCAGTTGCATGGTTTCCGCGCCGCGCGACACGCTGCGGTGATCGGTGATGGCCAGAAAGAGCCGGAGCTGCTTGAGGGTCATCTTCACTCCCATCGATAATCTCGATACAGACATGCGACTTTTACCATATTATCCATTTGCCAGCCAAGCCCTTCCCTGCTATTAGTCACCGCTAATGCATCGGCACTCATTGACCTATCCGGCGGCGCGCTGGGTCGCCCTGTCACTGCGCCTCTTTCTCGCTGCAGTTTTTCTCTGGTCGGGAGTGACCAAGGGGCTGCAGCCGGGACAGTTCGCCGCGACCGTCGGGGCCTACGGTCTCCTGCCCGGGATACTCCTGACACCCGTCGCATTGCTGCTCATCAGCGTCGAAATCGTGGCTGGAATCGCCCTTATTGCCGACAGGCGCGGCGGGTTGCTGCTGACCGGCGGACTGCTGGTCCTATTCATCGGCGTACTGGCTTACGGCATGATGATCGGCCTGGACATCGATTGCGGCTGCTTCGGTCCGGAAGATCCGGAAGCAGAGGCATTTCACGATCTGCGCGGCGCCCTGCTCCGCGACCTGGCCATGCTCGCCGGCGTCGTCTATCTGGCTATTTACCGGGCCGCCAACGGCCCGCAAACCCTCAAGCCGGCCAACTCTCCGGCCCTAACCAATGGAGGTGCAGAATGAAGAAATCCGTTCGCCTGATGGCAATTGCCGCAACCACCCTGCTTCTCTCATCCGCCCCGGCCCTGGCCCTCTTCGACGGCAAGTTCGAGCAGGAGGTCAAAACCGAGGAACAGGCTGCCAAGCTGGCCCGCGAAGTAGTGCGCGGCGGCTATGACATCGTCACCACCGCCGAACTCAAGGGGTGGCTCGATGCCGGCAAGGAGATGGTGATCGTCGACACCATGCCCTACGAGGACAGCTACCTGAAGAATCACATCCCCGGTGCCGTGCAGTTCCTCTTCCCGATCCCGGACATGACCGTCTGGGAGAGCAAGGAGACGGCTGGGAAATCCCTGGAGGATTACGCGAAACTTCTCGGTCCGGACAAGCAGAAGATCATCGTGGTCTATTGCGGCTTCGTCAAGTGCACGCGCAGCCACAACGGTGCGGTGTGGGCGAAGAAGCTCGGCTACCAGAACGTCTACCGTCACCCGGGGGGAATCTTCGCCTGGAAAGGCGCCGGCTACAAGTCGGAGCCCTGAGCGCTTCCCTTCCCCTGACGATCACCTTAAAGGAGTAGCCGAATGGCTGAGAATTTCCAGATCAAGTCCGACCCCGAATTGTGGGCGCGCCTCGACATGGACGTCGAGCGCTTCAAGAACATCCCGCCGATGCTCACGCAGGTCTTCACCAACGTCTTCCTCGGCCAGCACAACCGCCCGAAAGCAATGGCCTACTTCGATGACATGGTCAGCAACATCTTCTCCGGGCGGATCAGCGAGATTGTCGCCGCCCGCGATGCAGGGCGCCCGGTGATCGGCACCTTCTGCGTCTACGTCCCGGAGGAGATCATCCAGGCCGCCAACGGGGTATGCATCGGCCTGTGCGGCGGCTCGCAGGGCTCGATCGCCGATGCCGAGAAGATCCTGCCGCGCAACATCTGCCCGATGGTCAAGTCGGCCTTCGGCTTCAAAGTCGGGCGCATCTGCCCCTTCTTCCAGGCGGTCGACTTCGTCTACGGCGAGACCACCTGCGACGCCAAGAAGAAGACCTGGGAACTGCTCGACCAGTACGTGCCGACGCACGTCATGGAAATCCCGCAGATGAAACGCGAACGCGACAAGCAGCTGTGGGTCGAGGAGGTCAGAGATTTCAAGACCGCCATCGAGGCCAGGGTCGGGCGCGAGATCACTCTCGAGGATCTGCAGGCCGCCGTAACAACTCTCAACGCCAAGCGGCAAGCACTGCAGCGGCTCAACAGCCTGCGTCACCACCGCCCGGCGCCGATCAGCGGCCGCGACATGCTGCTCATCGAGCAGATCGCCTTCTACGATATCCCGGAACGCTTCACCGTCCAAGTCAACGCACTGTGCGACGAACTCGAGGCGCGTATCGCCTCCGGCGACTGTGTCGCACCAGCCGAAACGCCGCGCATCATGGTCTCGGGAACGCCGATGGCGCTACCCAACTGGAAGCTGCACAACATCATCGAGAGTGCCGGAGCGGTGGTGGTCAACGAAGAGAGCTGCATCGGCACCCGCTACTACAAGGACACCATCGATAGCGCTGGCGCCGGCATGGACGAGATTCTCCTCAAGCTGACCGAGCGCTACATGAAGATCGACTGCTCCTGTTTCACCCCCAACGATGAGCGCATCGACCAGGTTCTCAAGGAGTACCGCGAGTCCGGGGCCCAGGGGATCATCGACTACTGTCTGCAGTTCTGCCACACCTACAACATCGAGGCGGTCAAGCTGCGCGAGGCTTGTGCGCGCGAGGGGATTCCCTTCATGAGCATTGAGTCGGACTACTCCCCCGAAGACGTCGGCCAGCTGCAGACCCGGGTCGAAGCCTTCATCGAACAGATCCGGGGCTAGCGTGCGGGTCGGTATCGACATGGGCTCGCGGGCGATCAAGCTCGCGGTGTTGCGCGATGGCAGGCTGGTTGAACAGGCGGTGGTGGAGAGTTCTTTCGAGCCCCACCGCCAGGCCGCCGAACTGGCCGCCCGCCACCCCGGGGCGCGCATCACGGCCACCGGCTACGGGCGGCACCTGGCACAGAAACACTTTGCCGACCAGGTCATTACCGAGATCAAGGCCCATGCGCTCGGGGCACGCCACTGCTTCCCGGACTGCAGGACAATCCTGGATGTCGGCGGTCAGGACTCCAAGGTCATCGCCCTCGATGCGCAGGGGAGAGTCAGCCAGTTCCAGATGAATGACAAGTGCGCCGCCGGCACCGGCCGTTTCCTAGAGATCATGGCCGGGTCCCTCGGCTTTACCCTCGCAGAGTTTGCCTCGGCCGCCGCCGAGGCCACCCGCGAGATTCCGATCAACAGCATGTGCGCGGTCTTTGCCGAGTCCGAGGTGGTTTCTCTGCGCAACCGCGGGCACGCCGCCGGGGAGATCGCCCGGGCCATTCACCTGGCAATCGCCGAGCGATTGGCCGGGATGCTGGAGCGCCTGGGCTGTGAGGGGGAACTGGTTTTCAGCGGCGGGGTGGCGAGAAACGGACTGTTGTGCGAACTGCTCGAAAATCGTCTAGGCAGGAGGGTTAGTGTGCCGCCTCACCCGGAGATCGTCGGGGCGCTGGGGGCGGCACTCTATTGACGCATGACCACAGCCAGCCTCCAAGGACAACCGTCCTGAATCATCCCCGCAAAAAATCAGCCGGCTTTACGCAGGTACTCATCATTGCGCGACACCGCTTTCACACCGACCCGTGAGCCGGCCTTGATGATGAACTCGCTCAGGCCGGGATCACAACCCTGGCCCCGCGACCAATCGCAGGTATAGCCCAGACGCGTCCACGGATAAGGGCGGGGGCCGGCGTAACTTGATGCCCTCTGCTCATTGAACCAGGCGGTGTAGGACTGCAATTCCGCGCTTTCGGAGGGGACAGCGCTCTCCGCAAGGCAGGCGGTGTCATGAATTTCAGGATCAGGACAGGGACGGGCCAGGTCGGCGGGGTCAACCCAGAGTTCGACGAACTTGTAGTAACCCGAATTCAGCGGCAGGCCGAGGAGCTGCTCGGCGCGTTCTGCGAGTTCGGCCTCACTGGCATAACCGCTGCTTGATGCGAGAGCTTCGCGGATAGCGGGGCTGACGGTTACCCACAGAGTCAGCCAGTCAGGCAGCGGGTAGTCTCGACCGACATAATCATCGTAGTAATCGCCATTGATCCAGGAGACGACCAGTACTCGCGAGCGCCCGGGCTCACCCTCCCAGACCAGGGCGGGGCTGTCGGGGCTGATCGCGGTCAACGTCGTGACGACTTCGTCAACTTCGGCAACGCGCGCATCTTCAACCGCCCGCTGATAGGCAAGCTCAGCGTCGATCGTCGAGTAGCCGCCCCCGTCACAGCCGCCGAAGAGCAGAATGGCCGCGAGCAGGTAAAAGAATGTCGTCAGCGGGGAGAGCAAGGTTCGAGGCGGCCGCTGCTTCATGTGGTCACTGTCTGTTGAAACAGCCGCATCAAAACCTGATAGCGGCTGTTTTGTTTTTCCTGTGCAGGTTTCAGGACGAAGCCTGGACTGATATCATTCCCACTCAATGGTTGCCGGCGGTTTCGAACTGACGTCATAGACCACCCGGTTGATGCCGCGCACCTCGTTGATGATCCGGTTGGAGATCCGCGCCAGGTCCTCGTAGGGGAGCGGGTACCAGCCGGCGGTCATGAAGTCCCTGGTCTCGACGGCGCGCAGGGCGACCACGTATTCGTAGGTGCGCCCGTCGCCCATCACCCCGACGCTCTTCACCGGCAGGAAGACCGCGAAGGCCTGGCTGATCCGGTCGTAGTGACCGCTCTGGTAGAGTTCGTCAATATAGATGGCGTCGGCGTGGCGGAGGATGTCGCAGTACTCCTTCTTCACCTCGCCGAGGATGCGCACGCCCAGCCCCGGCCCCGGGAAGGGATGGCGCCAGACCATGCGGTGGGGCAGGCCGAGTTCCTCGCCGACCGCCCGCACTTCATCCTTGAAGAGTTCGCGCAGCGGCTCGAGGAGCTTGAGCTTCATGTAGTCGGGCAGCCCGCCGACATTGTGGTGGCTCTTGATGTTATGCGCCTTGCCGGTCTTGGCCCCAGCCGACTCGATGACGTCCGGGTAGAGCGTTCCCTGGGCCAGCCAGTTGGCGTCGGCGAGCTTTTTCGATTCTTCCTCGAAGATGTCGACGAAGAGCGCCCCGATGATCTTGCGCTTGCGCTCCGGGTCGGTGACCCCGGCCAGGGCGCTGAGGAAGCGCTCCTCGGCGTCGACGCGGATGACCTGGACGCCGAGATTCTCGGCGAAGGTCGCCATGACCTGGTCGCCCTCGCCGAGACGCAGCAGCCCGTTGTCGACGAAGACGCAGGTGAGCTGGTCGCCGATGGCGCGATGGATCAGGCCGGCGGCCACCGACGAATCGACGCCTCCGGAGAGGCCGAGGATCACCCGATCGCCGCCGACCTGGGCGCGGATGCGGGTCACGGCATCGTCGATGATGTGGCCGGGGGTCCACTGCCCGGCGCAGGCGCAGATCTTGCGCACGAAGGTGTCGATGAGCAGTTCGCCGCGCGGGGTGTGGTTGACTTCGGGATGGAACTGCACGCCATAGAGCTGCCGGGCGACGTCCTGGATGGCGCAGACCGGGGCGTTAGCAGTGCGGGCCACAACGTCGAAGCCGGCGGGAACGATCTCGACATGGTCGCCGTGGCTCATCCATACCGGACTGTGCCCCTCGACGAAAAAGCCGTCGAAGAGCGGACCGGGCGCGCCGCAGGCGAGCAGGTCGGCGTGACCGAACTCGCGCTTGCCGGCCGGCACCACCTTCCCGCCGAAATGCCGGCTCATCAGCTGCATGCCGTAGCAGATCCCCAGCACCGGCACCCCGAGCTCGAAGAGTTCCTCGGCCACCACCGGCGCCCCCTCATCGTAG